>DATHDE010000236.1:0-26005 GCA_035490495.1 Nitrospirota bacterium | reverse complement strand
ATTTCCCGACAGGAGGGGAACAGCATGGCAAAGGCGAAATTCGAGAGAACGAAACCGCACGTAAACGTAGGCACGATCGGCCACGTAGACCACGGCAAGACGACGTTGACGGCTGCGATCACGAAAGTGCTCGCGTTCAAGAACATGGCGAGCTATGTGTCATACGACAACATCGACAAGGCGCCGGAGGAACGTGAGCGCGGCATCACGATCGCCACGGCGCACGTGGAGTACCAGACCGAAAAGCGCCACTACGCGCACGTTGACTGCCCGGGCCATGCCGACTATGTGAAGAACATGATCACGGGCGCGGCCCAGATGGACGGCGCCATTCTGGTGGTGTCGGCCGCGGACGGCCCGATGCCGCAGACGCGCGAGCACATACTGCTTGCCCGCCAGGTGGGTGTGCCGTACATTGTTGTCTATATGAACAAAGTGGACATGGTGGATGATCCGGAGCTCATCGAGCTGGTGGAGCTGGAAGTCAGGGAGCTTCTGTCGAAGTACCAGTTTCCGGGCGACAAGACGCCGATTGTCAAGGGAAGCGCGTTAAAGGCCCTGCAGAGCGAGAGCAAGGACCCGAACGCGCCTGAGTACAAGAGCATTCTGGAGCTGATGGACGCCATAGACAGCTACATACCCGAGCCGAAGCGGGACATAGATAAGCCGTATCTGATGCCGATCGAGGACGTGTTTTCGATTGCCGGCCGCGGCACGGTGGTGACGGGCAGGGTAGAGCGGGGCATTGTGAGGGTGAGCGACGAAATCGAGATTGTGGGGATCAAGCCGACGCAGAAGACGGTGGTGACGGGCGTGGAGATGTTCCGCAAGCTCTTGGACCAGGGTCAGGCGGGGGACAACATCGGGGTGCTTCTTCGCGGCATCAAGAAAGAGGAAGTGGAGCGGGGCATGGTATTGGCGAAGCCTGGCAGCATCACGCCGCACACGAAGTTCAAGGCCGAGGCGTACATTCTGACGAAGGAAGAGGGCGGCCGGCACACGCCGTTTTTCAACGGGTATCGTCCGCAGTTTTACTTCCGGACGACGGACGTGACGGGTGTGGTGAAGCTGGCGGAGGGCGTGGAGATGGTGATGCCCGGCGACAACATGAGCTGCAGTGTGGAGCTGATCACGCCGATCGCCATGGACAAGGAGCTTCGCTTCGCCATCCGTGAAGGCGGCCGGACCGTGGGTGCGGGCGTCATCACCGAAGTAATCGAGTAAGAGAGGAATACGACGTGACACAGAAGATCAGGATTCGCTTAAAAGGATATGACCACAGGCTGCTCGATCAATCGGCAGTCGAGATCATGGACACGGCAAAACGGACCGGTGCAAAGGTATCCGGCCCCATACCGCTACCGACCAGAATCAACCGGTGGACGGTGCTCCGTTCTCCCCATGTGGACAAGAAATCACGTGAGCAGTTCGAAATCCGTACTCACAAGCGCCTGATGGACATCCTTGATCCCACGCCGCAGACCGTGGATGCGCTTATGAAGCTCGATCTGGCCGCGGGTGTTGATGTGGAGATCAAGCTCTAGGGTGATACGAAACCGCGAGCGGGTGTCCGGCTGACGGTATCCCCGGAGCGTGAAGGGAAAAGCAATGAGCAAGGGAATAATCGGAAAAAAAATTGGCATGAGCCAGCAGTTTCAGGGCGGCGAGCTCATCCCCGTGACCGTGATCCAGGCGGGACCCTGCACCGTGGTCCAGAAGAAGACCACGGCCAAGGAAGGCTATGATTCCGTACAGCTGTCATTCGAGGAAGAAAAGAAAAAAGACCGTGTAACGAAGGCCATGGCCGGTCACTTTGAAAAGGCGAAAACTCCGGCCCACCGTTTTTTGCGTGAATTCCGCACGGCCGAGTTCGAGCAGGGCCAAACCGTGACCGTTGATATCTTCAAGAAGGGTGAACGCGTGGCGGTGAGCGGCGTAAGCAAAGGCAAAGGCTTCGCAGGTGTCATGAAACGGCACCGGTTTGCCGGGGGTCCCGGAGGGCATGGCTCCATGTTCAACCGGCGGCCCGGGTCCATTGGCGCCAGCGCCTATCCCTCCCGCGTTTGGCCGGGGAAAAAGCTTCCCGGGCACATGGGCGATGTCAACGTGACCATCAAGAATATCGAAGTGATTGATGTCCGGCCTGATCAGAATCTGCTCTTCGTTCGGGGTGCGGTGCCGGGCGGAGAGAACGGACTCGTCCTTATCTATAAGGCAGAGTAAAACAACGAAGACGTAAAGGAAAGAAACCATGCCGTCAGTCGCAATCGTTGATCAGAATAATAAAAAAGTGAAAGATGCGGAGATTCCCGGTATCTTCTCGGAAGAAATCCGTCCCCATGTCCTGCATACGGCGGTCGTGAACCAGCTGGCGAACAAAAGAGCGGGCACGGCTGCAACCAAGAATAAAGCGCTGGTGAGCGGCGGCGGCAAGAAGCCTTTCAAGCAGAAAGGGACCGGCAGGGCGCGCGCGGGCAGCAATCGGTCTCCCTTGTGGCGGCACGGCGGTACGGTCTTCGGCCCCACACCGCGTGATTATTCCTATGAGCTGCCGAAGAAGGTGAAACGCACCGCGCTTGTAAATGCGGTCGCCACGAAAGTGCACGAAAACCGGCTGATTCTGGTGGACAACCTCACGTTGGCCGAGCCGAAGACGAAACTGATGACGACCCTTCTCGAAAACCTCGGCGTTCATGAAAACGCTGTTGTCCTGATCGCGGGTGAAAATAAAAACCTGCAGCTTGCGGCGCGCAATGTCCCGTCGGTAAAGGTGCTCAGAACGGAGAATATCAACGTATTCGACCTGCTGAAGTACCGCTATCTCATCACGACGCAGGATGCCCTGAGTGCATTGCAGGAGGTGTGGAACAAATGAACCTCGATATGTATGATATCGTCCGTGTGCCGCGGATCACGGAAAAAGGCGCTCGGCTCAAGGAAAAGAACAATGTCCTGACGTTCGAGGTCAGGATCGACGCCAACAAGGTGCAGGTGAAAAAGGCGGTGGAGGAACTGTTTAAAGTAAAAGTCGCCGACGTCACCACGGTCAAGACAGCGGGCAAGAAGAAGCGCATCGGAACGCGCATCGGCCGCAGGTCAGACTGGAAAAAGGCATATGTGACGTTAAAACCAGGCGAGAAGATCGCCATATTTGAGGGTGCATAAATGCCGGTAAAGTCTTACAATCCAACGTCGCCGGGACGTCGGTTCCAGACGACCTCCACCTTTGAAGAGGTGACGCGAAGTGCCCCGGAAAAATCGCTGGTCGTGAAAGTCGCCCAGAGCGGTGGTCGTAACAATCTCGGCCGGGTGACCACGCGCTATCGCGGCGGGTGGCACAAGAAAAAGTATCGCCTCATCGATTTCAAGCGCGAAAAGGCGGGCATTCCCGCAAAGGTTGCGGAAGTCGAATATGATCCGAACCGCTCGGCGCGCATCGCCCTGCTGCATTATAAAGACGGAGAGAAGCGATATATTCTTGCACCGCTCGGGCTCAAGGTCGGCGACACTGTCGTCTCGGGGCCGGACGCCGACATCAAGCCGGGAAACGCGCTGCCGATGACGTCGATTCCCGTGGGTACGGTCATCCACAATGTGGAGCTGAAAAAAGGCGGCGGCGGCCAATTGGGCAGGAGTGCCGGCTCGTCAGTACAGCTCCTGGCGCGTGAAGGCGACTATGCAACACTCAGGCTGAACTCCGGAGAAATACGGCGCGTACGATCCGAATGCATGGCGACCATCGGTCAGGTCGGGAACCTCGACCACGAAAATATCAGCATCGGCAAGGCAGGCAGATCGCGCTGGATGGGAATGCGCCCCCGCGTACGCGGTGTTGCGAAAAATCCCGTTGACCATCCGCTGGGAGGCGGCGAAGGAAAGTCCTCAGGCGGACGTCCCGGCTGCTCGCCCTGGGGGTTGCCGGACGGCAAAAAGACACGGAAGAACAAGTCAACCACGAAATTCATTGTTTCGAGAAGAACGAAGAGCAGGTAATTCACTGCGAGTTGGCGGTTGCGGATTGTAGTCAAGGAAGCAGATTTTACAACCCGCAATCCGCAATAGCGATGCGGAGGGTACGGTGCCGAGATCGGTTAAAAAGGGCCCTTTTATCGAAGGAAGCCTCTTGAAGAAAGTAGAAGCCATGAATGCGTCCGGGGATAAAAAGATCGTGAAAACGTGGTCCCGCAAATCGACGATCATCCCCGAGTTTGTGGGACACACCATGGCGGTGCACAACGGGAAGAAGTTCATCCCCGTCTATATCACCGAGAATATGGTCGGCCATAAGCTGGGCGAGTTTTCGCCGACGCGGACATTCAAGGCCCACGGCGGTTCGAAGGCCGCGGAAAAGACGACTGCTCCGAAGTAATCTTCGGGTTCTCGCAGAACATGACGAAAGAGGACAGCAGATGGAAGCAAGTGCAACGGCAAGACATATACGGATTACGCCGCGCAAGGCGAGGCAGGTTGTTGATCTCATTCGGGGAAAGATGGTGGGCGATGCCATCAGTATTCTCACGTTCACGCCGCTCCATGCCGCGAAAATCGTCAAGAAGATCCTCGATTCAGCGGTGGCGAACGCCGAGCAGAAGAAGGTCGGCGATCCGGATACGCTGAAAGTGACCAAGGCCTACGTGAATCAGGGCGTGACCATGAAGCGGATGCGGGCGCGTGCAATGGGCCGCGGCAACGTCATCAGGAAGAGGACCAGCCATATAACGCTGGTGCTTTCCGCATAAGGCAAACGGAGGCAGCATGGGACAGAAGGTACATCCGGTCGGGCTTCGGCTCGGGATCATTAAAACATGGGACTCCCGGTGGTTCTCGCAGAAGAACTACGCGGCACTTCTGCACGAGGATATCAAAATCCGCAAGATCGTGAAAGAGCGGCTCATGCATGCAGGCGTCGCAAAGGTGGAGATCGAGCGCGCAGGCCAGAAGGCGAAGATCAACATCCACACCGCCAGGCCGGGCATCATTATCGGGAAAAAAGGCGCCGAAGTCGACAAACTCAAGAAAGATCTCGAGGCGATGACCGGCAAGCAGATGTATATCAACATCCAGGAAATCAGGCGGCCGGAACTTGATGCACAGCTCGTTGCGGAGAATATCGCACTGCAGCTGGAACGCCGCATTGCATTCCGCAGAGCCATGAAAAAGGCGGTGACATCCGCGCTTCGCCTCGGGGCCCAGGGCATCAAGATCACCTGCGCAGGCCGTCTGGCAGGCGCTGAAATCGCCCGCACCGAATGGTACCGCGAAGGCCGGGTGCCGCTTCATACGCTGCGGGCGGACATCAACTATGGATTTTTTGAAGCGAAAACGACCATGGGACAGATCGGCGTTAAGGTCTGGATCTACCGGGGAGACATCCTCCAGCAGCCGACAAGCGCTGCGTAGGCATTATTATTGATCGTTCTCACGAGAATATCTTAAAGGACTGGTATCATGCTGGCACCGAAACGAGTTAAATTCAGAAAGATGCAAAAGGGACGAAGGACGGGTACGGCGTACCGCGGCGCGGAAGTGAGCTACGGCGAGTATGGTCTCAAGGTCATGGAGCCGGGCTGGATCACAAGCCGTCAAATCGAGGCAGCGCGTATTGCCATGACGCGATACGTCAAGCGCGGGGGAAAGATATGGATCCGCATCTTCCCGGACAAACCGATCACGAAGAAGCCGGCGGAAACGCGTATGGGGAAAGGCAAGGGCGCTCCCGAGTACTGGGTAGCGGTGGTTAAGCCGGGTCGCGTGCTCTATGAAATGGGCGGCGTGGACGAGTCGATTGCGCGTGAGGCGTTCCGCCTGGCAGCATATAAGCTGCCGATCGCCACGAAGTTCGTCTCCCGGGAGGCTGAAATATGAAAACAAAGGCGCGGGAATTGAGGGATTTATCAAACGACGAACTGCAGGCCAAAGCGGTTGAACTCAAAAAGGAACTGTTCAACCTGAGAGTGCAGCAGGCCATGGGGCAGATTGAAAATCCGATGCGCTTGAGGATGCTGCGCAAGGATATCGCAAAAGCGAAAACGGTTTTAAAGGAAAAACATGGAAGAGTCTAAAAAGAGAAAAGCATACATCGGGCAAGTTATCAGCGACAAAATGGACAAAACAGTTGTCCTCGCAGTCACACGGCGGATATCCCATGCGCGCTACGGCAAGACGGTCAAGCGCACGACGAAGTTCAAGGCGCACGACGAGAAGAACGAGTGCAAAATCGGCGATGTCGTGAAGTTCATCGAGACCCGGCCGTTGTCCAAGGAAAAACGTTGGAAGGTCCTCGAAATAATCGAGAAGGCCAAATAAATTACGATACAACTACTTCGCAGAGGATTGAGCTATGATTCAGCAGCAGACGGTACTGGACGTCGCCGACAACTCCGGCGCAAAAAAAGTAATGTGCATCAAGGTGCTGGGCGGCACGCGCAAGCGCTATGCAACACTCGGCGATGTGATCGTGGTTGCCATCAAGATGGCGATTCCCGAGGGCCAGGTAAAAAAAGGCACGGTGGCCAAGGCTGTCGTCGTCCGGACGACGCGTGAGGTGAGACGGCAGGACGGATCCTACATCAAGTTCGACCGCAACGCAGCGGTGCTGATCAACAACTCGAACGAACCGATCGGGACGCGCATCTTCGGACCGGTCGCGCGCGAACTCCGAAAAAAGAATTTCATGAAGATTATCTCGCTGGCGCCTGAGGTCCTGTAAAACAGGCGACCGGAAGCGAGGACAAGAACAGGAATCATACCCATGTATATCAAGAAGAATGACAACGTACTGGTGATCGCGGGCAAGGAAAAGGGGAAGCGGGGCAGGGTCATCGCCGTCTACCCGTCCACGAACAGGCTCCTGATCGAAAAACTGAACATGATCAAGCGCCATACGAAGCCGAATCAGCAGCTGAGACAGGGCGGCATCGTGGAAAAAGAAAGCCCGATCTCAGCGTCGAACGTGCAACTCATCTGCGCAAAGTGCGACAAGCCGACGTTCGCTTCCCGGGCAGAGCAGGGTGACGGAACGCGGTCGCGGGTGTGCCGCAATTGCAATGAGATCATCGATTAGACGGGCTCTCCCCGCGACATCAAGAACTGGTAAGGCAGGATAATTCGAGCTATGGCAGACAAAAAAGAAAAAACGGAAAAGCCCAAGGAAGCGAAGGGCGGCGACCAGAAAAAGGCCGCTGCGAAGGCAGCGCCGAAGGCTGCGGCCAAGGGAAAGGCCCCGGCTGCTGAGGCGAAAAAAGAAGCGGTTGAAAAAGCCCCGAAAAAGCCGGCCGAGCCGATCCCCGTACCGCGCATCAAAAAACGCTATTTCGACGTCGCGGTACCGGCGCTTATGAAGGAGTTCCAGTACAAGAGCCTGATGCAGGCGCCGAAACTTGTCAAGGTTGTCCTGAACGTCGGCCTTGGCGAAGCGATTTCGAACGCCAAGGCGCTGGAACATGCCGCCGATGAACTGGCGAAGATCTCGGGCCAGAAGGCCGTGATCACACGGGCGAAGAAGTCCATCGCCACATTCAAATTGCGCGAAGGCATGCCGATCGGCTGCATGGTGACGCTCAGGCGTGATCGGATGTATGAGTTCCTCGACCGGTTCATCAGCGCAGCGCTTCCGCGCATCAGGGACTTCAAGGGCATTTCTTCGAAATCCTTTGACGGCCGGGGAAACTATTCGATCGGCATCAAGGAACAGGTGATTTTCCCGGAGATCGAAATCGACAAGGTCGATACGATCCACGGCATGGATATTGTGATCGTAACAACGGCGAGAACCGATGAGGAGGGCAGGGCGCTGCTCGGCCACCTCGGGATGCCCTACCGGAAGTAGTCTCGCCTGATGGAGGAACCATGGCAAAGAAATCGCTGATTGCAAAGGCGCAGAGGCCCGCGAAGTTCAAAGTCCGGACCTACCACCGCTGCCCGCTCTGCGGACGGTCGCGGGGGTATCTCCGCAAATTCGATATGTGCAGGATCTGCTTCAGAAACAGGGCGCTCCGGGGAGAGATCCCGGGCGTAACCAAGGCGAGCTGGTAACCAGAAGGGGTTAGAATCTCATGATGACTGATCCGATCGCGGATATGCTGACGCGCATCCGCAACGCCAGTAAGGCGAAACACGAAAAAGTCGATATTCCATCGTCGAAGCTCAAGATCGAGATTGCCAAGATCCTGAAGGACGAGGGGTATGTGAAGAATGTGAAGCTCGTGAAGGACCGCAGGCAGGGATTGATCCGTGTGTACCTCAAATATACAGATGAGGAACTGCCGGTCATTCAGGGCATGAAACGCGTCAGCAGGCCCGGCCGCAGGGTCTACGCCGGCAACGACGCCATTCCCAAGGTCATGGCAGGCCTCGGCACTGCGATCCTTTCCACGCCGAAGGGGATTCAGACCGGGAAACAGGCAAAAAAGGATAATGTTGGCGGAGAAGTCCTCTGCCACGTGTGGTAGATGTTGGCAACCATAACGCATTCGGGAAGAGGGTAGCAGGCATGTCAAGGGTTGGAAAAAAACCGATAGAGATACCGTCCGGTGTTGATGCGAAAATCGAGACCGGGAAAATCACCGTCAAAGGTCCGCTGGGCGAGATCAGTCAGGACGTGAATCCGAAGCTGACCATCAAAAAAGAAGCCAACAAACTTCTTGTCGAGCGGCCGTCGGAGCAGAAGATGTACCGGGAACTGCACGGCTTGACGCGAAACCTGATAGCCAACATGGTGATTGGCGTGAGCAAGGGATACGAGAAGACGCTGGACATCGCCGGCGTGGGATTCAAGGCTGCCGCACACGGGTCAAACCTCATGCTGAACCTCGGGTTCTCCCATCCCATCGTGTTCCCGCTTCCCAAAGGCATCAAAGCCACCGTGGACGCCAAGCAGACGCAGATCGTTTTAAAAGGAGTGGACAAGCAGCTGATCGGCCAGATTGCCGCTAACCTGCGCGGCCTGAAAAAGCCCGAACCGTACAAGGGCAAGGGCATCAAGTACAACAACGAAGTGATCCAGCGCAAGGAAGGAAAAGCCGGCAAGACGGGCAAATAAACATTTGCTGACCGGGGCCTTCCGATTGAGGACAGATGCGGGAGCCGCCGGGTGATGGAGAATAAACGTGGCACAGAGCAAACTGAAAGCAAGAAAACGCAGACATGAACGACTCAGAAAAAAGGTTTTCGGCACCGCATCCAAGCCGAGGCTCAGCGTTTTTAAAAGCCTGAGCAACATCTACGCCCAGCTTATCGACGATGCGGCCGGGAAAACGCTTTTCACTGCATCGACGGTGGACAAGACGGTGCGTGCAAGCCTCAAGCACGGCGGCAACGTCGAGGCGGCCAAGAAAGTGGGCGCAAGCATCGCGGAGCGGGCATTGGGCAGCAATATCAAAGAGGTCGTGTTCGACCGCGGCGGATATCAGTATCACGGCTGCATCAAGGCGCTGGCAGACGCAGCCAGGGAGCAGGGGCTCAAGTTTTAACGGCAGGTATTCCCTCGCCCGCGACGCGAGGTGAATGCAGGGAAGAATTCAATCGGAGGCGGCAGTGGCGGAGCGATACAACAACACCAATAAAGAGATGGAAGAAGGCGACGGATTAAAGGACAAACTCGTCTACTTGAACCGCGTTGCCAAGGTCGTGAAGGGCGGCAAACGGTTCAACTTCAGCGCGCTTGTCGTTGTGGGCGACGGAAACGGGAAAATAGGGGTGGGCAAAGGCAAGGCAGCTGAAGCACCGGTTGCCATCAAGAAGGCTGTGGAACGGGCCAAGAAGAACATGGTTGCTATCGCGCTGAAAGGCGATACGATCCCCCATGCAGTACTCGGCCATTACGGCGCCGGCAAGGTTCTGCTGAAGCCCGCCTCTGAAGGTACGGGATTGATCGCTGGCGGAGCGAGCAGATCCGTGCTCGAGGTCGTGGGGATCCGCAATGTGCTGTGCAAGTCTCTTGGCTCCAGCAATCCGCACAACGTCGTGAGCGCAACGATCGACGGCTTGACCAGGCTGCGGAACGTGGCACAGGTTGCATCGCTTCGTGGCAGAACAGCGGAGGAGTTGGCTTAACATGACGAAGAGTGACGGGAAAAAACTGAAGATAACGCTGGTGAAAAGCGGGATCGCACGGCCGGGCAAACACAAGGACGTGCTTATCGGTCTCGGACTCAGGAAACTGAACAGATCGGTGATCCGGCAGGACACGCCGCAAATCCGGGGTATGATCAACAAGGTGGGGCACCTTCTCCGCGTTGAAGAGATATAAAAAATTCCGCAGGGACGCAGGATTAACCATGAGATTAGAAGAACTGAAGCCCGTCAAGGGCGCGACAAGAAAATCAAAAAGAGTAGGCAGAGGACCAGGGTCCGGCTCGGGCAAAACCTCGTCCAAGGGACATAAAGGGCAGAAAGCCCGTTCCGGAGGCGTCAAGGGGGCGGGGTTCGAAGGCGGGCAGATGCCGTTGCAGCGCCGCATCCCCAAACGCGGATTTACGAACATTTTCCGGAAAGAATATGCCGTCGTGAACGTATCCGACCTGGGCAAGATGAACGATACGGACACGGTGACCCCTGAACTGCTCAAAGAACGCGGTATGATCAAGGATGTAAAAGCAGGGGTCAAGATTCTGGGCATGGGCGAGTTAAAGACGAAACTTACCGTAAAAGCGCATAAGTTCAGCAAGAGCGCGATCGAAAAAATACAGGCAGCCGGCGGAAAAGCCGAGGTGATCTAACCCTTGTTTACGGGCCTGAAAAACATTTTCAATATTCCTGAACTCAGAAAAAGGGTTCTTTTCTCGCTGTTGATGCTTGCGGTGTACCGCATCGGAGCGCATATCCCGACACCCGGCATCAAGGGTGAGGCGCTGAGCCAGTTTCTGCACCAGTCCGCAGCAGGCCTCATGGGATTTTTCGACATGTTCTCCGGGGGCGCGCTGTCGCGCGTCACGATCTTTGCACTCGGGATCATGCCGTACATTACGGCGTCAATCGTTCTTCAACTGCTGACGGTCGTCATCCCGCGACTGCAGGCACTTGCCAAAGAGGGAGAGGCAGGGCGCAAGAAAATCACGGAATACACCCGGTACGGCACGGTCGCAATTTCCGCGTTCCAGTCCTTCTGGATGGCGGTGGGTATCGAGAAAATGGGCGACGGCGCGTTCGTCGAGGCTACGGGGTGGTCGTTCCGAATCCTCACCATGATCACGCTTACGGCGGGCACGACGTTTATCATGTGGCTGGGCGAGCAGATCACCGAGCGGGGCATCGGCAACGGCATATCGCTCATCATTTTCGCCGGTATTGTGGCGGGTTTCCCGCGCGCAGTCACGAACACGATTGGCCTGGTGCGAAGCGGTGAAATCGCCTATCCCACGGTGTTCGTCATCATCATCCTGATCGTCGCCGTCGTCGCTGCCATCATCGTGATGGAGCGCGGCCAGCGGAAGGTCGCCGTCCAGTACGCCCAACGCATGGTCGGGCGCCGGATATATAAGGGACAAAGTACGCACCTGCCGCTCAAGATCAATTCCGCAGGCGTCATCCCGCCGATCTTTGCGTCGTCGATCCTGCTTTTTCCGGCGACGATTGCAGGATTCATCCAGGTGGCCTGGCTGCAGGGGTTTGCGCAGCAGCTTGCTCCCGGCAAACTGTTGTACACGATCGTCTATGTGCTTATGATCGTCGGCTTCTCATATTTCTATACGGCGATTGTTTTCAATCCGGTTGACATTGCCGAAAATTTGAAGAAGTACGGAGGATTCATTCCCGGCATCAGGCCCGGCAAGAAAACATCGGACTATCTTTTCCGGGTGTTGAACAGGATCACCCTCGTCGGGGCTTTGTATCTTGCCGTTGTATGCGTGCTTCCCGATATTTTCTACAAAGTGTTCAATGTTCCCTTTTATTTTGGGGGAACATCGCTTCTTATCGTGATCGGTGTTGCACTTGACACAGTTTCGCAGATCGAGTCACATTTAATTCAGCGGCACTATGGAGGTTTTCTGAAGGGCGTCTCGATCAAAGGGAGGCGGTAGCGCCGGAGGGAATGGATCGGCTATGATCATTCTCAAATCCTCTCAGGAAATCGAGAAAATAAGGAAAGCCTGCATTGTTGTTGCCGACGTCCTTGAGCGCATTCGCGATCTCGTACGTCCCGGCACGAGTACCCAGTCACTCGATGACGCCGCGGAGCGGTGGATCCGTGAGGCCGGTGCCCTGCCGGCATTCAAAGGATATCGCGGGTATCCCCGGACGCTCTGCACCTCGGTGAACAACGAGGTCATTCACGGGATTCCCTCGAGAGACGTTGTCCTGAAAACCGGCGACATCGTGAGTATCGACGTCGGTGCGATTTCCGAAGGATTTTACGGCGACGCGGCGGTGACCCTGCCGGTCGGAGAAATTTCGAGTGCGGCTGCGCGTCTGATCAAAGCAACGGAAGAGTCGCTCCTGCGCGGGATCGAGCAGGCGCGGGAGGGCAACCGTCTGTACGACATATCGCATGCCGTGCAGCGTCATATTGAGGCGCAGGGTTACTCCATCGTACGCGACTACGTAGGCCACGGGATAGGGAGAAACCTGCACGAAGACCCTCAGATCCCGAATTTCGGATCGTCCGGGCAGGGACCTCGTCTCAAAGCAGGCATGGTGCTTGCGATTGAGCCGATGGTGAACGCCGGGGGGAGCGCCACCGTTGCAAAACAGGACGGTTGGACCGTGGTAACGGCGGATGGCAGCCTGTCGGCGCATTTCGAGCATACGATCGCAATCATGAACAATGGGCCGGAGATTTTAACAAAAAAGCAGTAGGGCCGCTCGTAGGAGCGCAGGTGGAATTCGAGAGAGTATGGCCAAGGAAGATGCAATAGAAGTACAAGGTACGGTGCTCGAGACGCTTCCCAACGCCATGTTTCGCGTTGAAATGGAAAACGGGCATAAAATTCTCGCTCATATTTCCGGGAAAATGCGCATGCATTTCATAAAAATATTGCCCGGGGACAAGGTTACGGTGGAACTGACGCCCTATGATTTAACGAGGGGCAGGATCACATACCGGTTTAAATAAGGCCGGAAGCAACACCATTCTAATAGGAAACGGAAATCGGAACCATGAAGGTAAGGTCTTCTGTTCGAAAAATTTGCCCCAAATGCTCCATCATCCGGAGAAAGGGCATTGTGCGCGTGATCTGCAAAAATGCACGCCACAAGCAGCGTCAAGGATAAGGACAGCGAATCCGCCGTTTTTCTCTCCGTTCCGAAAGCGGAACGGGGCAATCATGCGGCGGAGCTGCAGGCTCGATTTGGGCTCTGCGTCGGGTCTTAAGGAGGGAACGTGGCACGTATCGCCGGGGTTGATCTCCCCAAGGATAAAAAAATCGAAATCGCTCTTACGTACATTTACGGCATCGGACCGACATCAGCGAAGAAAATATTAGCTGGCGCCGGTGTCGACCCGACCATCAAGAGCGGCGATCTCAGCGAGTCGGATATCGTCAAGATCCGCACTATTCTGGACCGGGACTACACCGTTGAAGGTGACCTGCGCAGAGATGTGACGATGCACATAAAGCGCCTGATGGACATCGGAAGCTACCGCGGCCTGCGTCATCGCAAGGGGCTGCCGGCTCGCGGCCAGCGCACGAAAACCAATGCACGGACGAGAAAAGGACCGAAAAAATCGGCAATGGCGGGCCGGGGCAAGAAGAAGGGCATGGCGAAGAAGTAGTAGGCAGGCGCCCGGGGAGTGCGGCGCGCGGCATTTCAGGCAGCATCAGATCTGAGGAGGAACAATGGCCAAGAAGGGCAAAGAACGGAAGAATGTGGCCAACGGAATTGCGCATATCCATGCGTCATTCAACAATACCATCGTGACGATCACTGACACGGCAGGCAACGTAATCACGTGGTCGAGCTCCGGCAACAAGGGATTCAAAGGGTCGCGCAAGAGCACGCCCTTTGCATCACAGCTTGCGGCTGAAACAGCCGCAAAAAAAGCCATGGAGCACGGCATGAAGCAGGTTGAAGTATTCGTGAAAGGGCCGGGTACGGGCCGGGAGTCGGCAATCCGGTCGATTCAGGCCGCAGGCCTCGAGATCGTCGCCATCAAGGATGTCACACCCATTCCGCACAACGGGTGCAGACCGCCGAAGCGGCGGAGGGTGTAAAGCGTTTCAATGCGTATCGGTGCCCCGGTTTCTGATGGAAAACGGAAGGCAGCCGATTCAGGAGGAAGATGTGGCACGGTATATAGGATCGGTTTGTAAGCTCTGCCGTAGGGAGGGGATGAAGCTCTTCCTGAAAGCGGAGCGCTGTTATACGGATAAATGCGGCATCACGCGCAGAAGCTATCCGCCCGGCCAGCACGGCCAGGCACGCATCAAACAGTCGGAATACAGCCTCCAGCTTAGAGAGAAGCAGAAGATCAGGCGCGTGTACGGTGTGCTGGAGCGCCAGTTCCGCGGATATTTCGAAAAGGCCGAGCGGATGAAAGGCGTGACGGGTGAGAACCTTCTGCAGCTCCTGGAGCGCCGCATCGACAATGTGGTGCAGCGGATGGGATTTGCCGGTTCCAAGAAGGAGGCGCGGCAGCTCGTTCGCCACGGCCATGTACTCGTCAATGGCAAGAAAGTCAACATTCCTTCATACCTGCTCAAGGCGGGTGATGTCGTGGAGCTTCGGGAAAAGAGCAGGGCGATTGCACAGATCCAGCAGACCCTTGCCGCTGTTGAAAAGCGTGGCTTCCCTTCCTGGCTGGAAATCGACAAATCGCAGTTCAGGGGAAAAGTTCTGTCTTTGCCGGTGCGCGATGAAAGCACGCTGCCGACCGTCAAGGAACAGCTTGTCGTCGAACTCTATTCGAAATAATTTCTCTGGCACTCCGTGAGTCGTCGATAAAACCCGCCAGGGCTTCCGCAGGACAGGGGGCGGCGGGGGCTTTTGTTAAATGTTTTTTCACTCCGTTCTGGAGGACCCATGTTGAAAAAAGCCAAAGATTTCCAGATGCCCAAAAAATTGCAATTCGACCCGAAAAAGATATCCGATACCTATGGGAAGTTCACGGCGGAACCGCTCGAGCGCGGTTTCGGAACGACCCTGGGCAATTCACTCCGCAGGGTTCTGCTCTCCTCACTGGAGGGCTCCGCCGTTACCTCGCTTAAAATAACGGGTGTGCAGCACGAATTTTCAAGCATCCCGGGTGTTGTCGAGGACACGACCGATCTGATCCTGAACCTCAAGGAAGTTCGGCTCAAACTGCACACGGAGAAGCCGAAGACGCTTTTCCTGCGCGCGAAAGGGCCGGGTGAAGTAACCGCGCAAGATATCGAGGCGGATGCGGAAGTGGAGATCCTGAACCCCGGGCTCCATATCGCTACGATCGACAAAAACGGCAAGCTCGAAGTGGAAATGCGCGCCCGGCGCGGCAGGGGCTACGTCTCATCCGAGCGGAACAAGGAGTCAGGTCAGCCCATCGGCGTTATTCCCATTGACTCCATTTTCTCGCCCATCCGCAAAGTGAATTTCAAGGTCGAGAACGCCCGCGTCGGCCAGGATACGGACTACGATAAACTTGTGCTCGAAGTTTGGACTGACGGGAGCATCAAACCGGATGACGCTGTTGCGCATGCGGCGAAACTGCTGAAGGACCACCTCTCGATCTTCATCCATCTTCCCGAGGAAGAGGAGGACGTTCCGGTCAGCGATGAGGAGATCAAGAAGACTCCAGCATTCAATGAAAATCTCCTGCGCAGCGTGAACGAGCTGGAACTGTCGGTCCGCGCTGCAAACTGTCTTAAAAACGCCGGGATCGAGACGATTGCGGAAATGGTGCAGAAGACCGAAAGCGAAATGCTGAAGACAAAGAATTTCGGCCGGAAGTCGCTGAACGAAATAAAGGAAATACTCGCTGAGATGGGATTGTCCCTGGGAATGAAGGTTGACGAAAAGATCGTGGAGGAAGCCAGACGGCTCCTCGCGGAAAGACCGAGCGAGGTGTAGCACATAAATCAATGAGTGCAAGGATACGATTATGAGACACGGATGCGCAGGCAGACAATTCGGCAGGAATTCAGGGCACCGCAAGGCGCTGCTCAGGATGCTGGTAACGGCTCTGATCAAGAATGAAAAAATCGAAACGACCGTGGCCAAGGCGAAGGAAATCCGCCCGCTGGCGGAGAAAATGATCACGCTCGCAAAACGGGGAGACCTCCATGCGCGCCGGCAGGCGCAGAGCTTTATGCAGGACGAGGTCGTGGTCGCAGCGCTTTTCGCGAAGATCGGACCGCGGTTCTCCTCGCGGAACGGCGGCTACACGCGGATCGTTCCCACCCGCACCAGGGCGGGCGATGCAGCTCCCATGGCGGTCATCGAACTCATGGACCGGGAGAAAAAAGAGGCAGATGCTGCGGGAGCGTCGAAAGCAAAGGCGGGAAAGTCAGCCGCGGCGTAGAGAAAAAGTGCGTTTCTGATCATTGCAGCGCACGCAGTTTCCTCGGCATCTCACTATACATCATTTCAAAGGCAAGGGCATACGCCCTTGCCTTTTTCATTTGCGTTTACACGACATTGCTTTTGTGTTACTATAACAAGCGTTTGCAACCCCTCTCAAATCAATGGCTGATGACGACAGTATAACATCAGTGACAGCCGCGGCTGAGCACCGGACGCGTTACCGCCTGCCCGGCGGCATCGGATTCAGGGTCTCCCTGTTTATGATGGCTGCAATGTTTCTTGTCAGCGCGGTGGTCGGGCTTTTTTTCTTCTGGGAAGGCAAAAAGGACCTCGATATCGAGATCCGGGCAAAAGCCCTGTACGTGGCGCGGGAGCTCGCTGCTCTTGCGGCTGACGACATCGTGACGGGGAATCGGTTCGAATTGTTTAAAAAGATGACCCCGCCCTTTGCCGCGAATGAAGAGCAGTACGCGGGCAGGCAATTGTTGTACGTAATGACCTACAACAGCCATGGCGAATTGCTCATCGGCAGCACGACGACGGAAGTTTTTTTCAACACGGAATCCTACTTCTATACCCTGCCGACAAGTGAAAAAACGGTGCGTGACGACGTCGTCCTGCGATGGGATGAAACGAAAGGCAACGAGCCCGTTTATGTCATCAAGAAAAATGGCGTCTATGACCTGACGCTGCCCGTACTATCCGGCAACGAACGGATCGGCTTCGTGCGAGTCGGGATTTCCGGCCAGCGACATGAAGAAAAGTTCGTCGCCATCGTAAAAAAATCAGCCGTCGCTTTTGTGGGAATTCTTCTCATCGGCCTGTCCTTCAGCCGAATTATCGCACTGAGCATAACCAAACCCCTTTCCCAGCTCAGCGATGCCGCTGAAAAACTGAGTCAGCAAAACTGGGACAAACCCATCCACGTACGGGGAACGGACGAGATAAGCAAGCTTGGCCACCGTTTCAATCAGATGGCGGAAACACTGAAGCAGCGCGAGACCAGTCTTTCGCGCGGCAACCGGGACTTGTTCATTCTCCATACGGCCGGTATCGATCTTATGGAGAGCCTCGACCGTTCGGCACTGCTGCTCAAGATCGCGGGCCGTGCAGAGGACCTCATACGCGCGGACACAACCGCCGTATCCTACGTCGACAGGGCGGACAGGATGCTGAAGTACATCGGTGTGTTCGGCAACAAGGCAACCGTGATCAAGAACCGCGACATGCCGATCGAGGCCGGCGGGATCTATAATTGGCTCGTGAGCTACGGTACGCCGCTGCTCATCCCGGATGCACAAAACGACTTCCGCCTTGACGGCACGACCATGCAGTCGCTCGGCATCAGGAGTATCATGACGGTTCCGCTCTGGTCGTCCAGCGAGATGGTCGGGCTGCTGACGGCCATCAACAAAAAAGGCGGTGTGAGCTTCGACAAGTATGATCTTCGCCTATTCACCGTATTTTCCAACCTCGCATCCGCTGCCCTGCAGAACGCGTCTCTGTACAGTGATTTGAAGGAAAAAATGGACGAGCTCAAAATGACGCAGGAACAGCTTATTCATTCGGCAAAAATGGCGGCCATCGGCGAATTATCCGCGAATGTCGCGCACGAAATCAACAACCCCCTGACGAGCGTGCTCGGATTCACGACCCATCTCCAAAAGACACTCGATCTGCCGGATACGCCGCGTAAAATGCTCCGCATCATGGAGCAGGAAACGCTCCGCGTCCGTAAAATCATCAGAAATCTCCTGGATTTCGCGAGGCAGCGTACGGCCTGGATGCAGCCGCAGGACATTTCGATTCCACTTAAGGAGACAGTCGCCCTCATGCAGGGGATTGCCGATGCAGCCTCGGTCCATATTTATGAATCCTATCCTGCCGAGCCGGTCGTCGTGAACATGGATCACAATGAGATCAAACAGGTGTTCATCAACATCGTAAATAACGCGCTCCAAGCCATGCCGCAGGGAGGAAATCTGCGGATCAGTCTGGCGTCCGCAGGCGAACGTGAAGCGGTTGTAGAGTTTGCAGACACGGGCGTCGGCATCGCGGCGGAGAATATGCACAGAATATTTGAACCCTTTTTTTCCACGAAAGAGATCGGGGACGGGACCGGTCTTGGCCTGTCGATCAGTTATCGCATCATTCAGAACCATGGCGGCAGGCTCGAACCTGAGAGCGAACCGGGCAAGGGAACGATATTCCGCGTTTTTCTGCCGCGGCATCAGCTGAAACAGAAACCAGCGAGTGCGGCTGCGAGCGGCAAGTCTGCTAGTCAGGAGCACATGCATGGCGAATGAGAAGATTCTTGTTGTCGATGATGAGGAGATGATCCGGGAGTTGTGTGTCCACATCCTTGCCGATGAAGGGTACCAGGTGACGACTGCCCCGAACGGAGCGCTGGCCCTCAGCGAACTGGAGCGGGGTCCCTTTGATCTCCTGGTCACGGATATCAAGATGCCTGAGATGGACGGCTTAGAGCTTTTTGAAAAGGTCAAGGAGAGAAAAAATGATCTGGTGACAATCTTCATCACAGGGCACGGAACGCTCGATACGGCGATCGAGTCGATGACACGGGGCGTGGATGGATTTGTGCTCAAACCGTTCACGCAGGAGGAGCTGGTCAACACCGTGGAGCGGGCCATCAGCCGCAGCCGGCTCAAAAATGAGAACATCCGCCTGAAAGCGCTGATCCCGCTCTTTGAAATCAGCAAATTGCTGGTGACGGAGATCGACCTTGCCCATCTCTTCAAAATCATCACCGAAGTGCTTGTTCAGGAATTTTCCGTGGATCGCGTTTCTCTCATGCTCATGGACGAGTCGAGCGGAAATCTTGTGATACGCGCCTCGCACGGCCTTGCAACCGATACGGCGCTCAAAGCCCGCAGGAAGATCGGCGAGGGCGTCGCCGGGCTCGTGTTGAAATACCGGAGGCCGCTTATCATTTCTCAGGGGAAGCATCCCGATGCCGAAGTCATGGAGGCAATCAATCGTGAGGACATGCCGGCGTCCTCGATGTCGGTTCCCCTCATCGGAAAGAACAAGCTGTTCGGCGTGCTGAATGTCAGCCGGTTTTCGGGACCGCCGTTTACCACGAGCGATCTGCAGATCGTGCTGATCCTCTCCAGCCAGGTGGTAACGGCCATGGAGAACGCCGCGCTTTATGAGGAACAGCGCGAGAACTATTTCAGAACCGTTCAGGCGCTTGTCGCGGCAGTCGAAGCCAAGGACCCCTATACGAGATGGCATTCGACGAACGTTGCCAAGTACGCGGTTGCCATTGCACGCGACATGGGGATGAGCCCGTCGCAACTCGAAGAGATTCACATCGCATCGATCCTGCACGATGTGGGGAAAATAGGCATCAGCGAACTGATTATCAGCAAGCCGGAGCGATTGAGCCGCGAGGAGTTCGATATCATGAAGGACCATCCCGCGCACGGTCTCCGGATCCTGGAGCCCATCGGTTTTTCCTCATCCATCACCAGCGCCATCTACCAGCACCATGAGCGCTATGACGGCAAAGGATATCCCCAGGGGCTTGCGGGAGAGCAGATTGCCGTTCCGGCGAGGATCTTGAATGTCGCGGATACCATTGATGCCATGATTTCCGAGCGGCCGTATCGCGGCACGATTTCGAGGGAAATGGTGCTGCTTGAACTGGAGCGGGAGGCGGGGAAGCAATTCGATCCGAACGTTGTGGAGGCAGCCAGGCGGCTCATCGAAAAAGGGCTTCTGAAGCTTGGTATGCATTCCTACCATCAGTATACATCGGGAGCGGATAAATCAGCACATGACGGGAAAGAGACTGCATCATAAAAGCTCCGGCTTCGGCATTATCAAGGCCGCACGCAGAAAAATTGCCGGCGGGGAAATGACGCCCGCGGACGGGAAATCCGGACAGGCGCTGCTGGCCGTCGCGGGCGACGGCAGGGACGACATGCTGCATCACCTCGGCAACCTCGTCGACGGTGTCACCACCGGAATTATCTCCCTGGACGGCGGAGGGCGGATCAGGGTGTTTAACGCTGCCGTTGAGAAGATATTCGGCCTGCCGCGCGTCATGGTTATCGGCAGGCATATGAATGAGATCGGGCGAATGATGGGATTCCATGAGCATTCGCGACGCGCTCTCTGGGAGCGGCTGTCCGATGCCGTCTGGGCCGCCGGCGCGGCGCTCGATCTTGAATACGACCTTACTTTGAAAAACGGTCAGCGGAAGGTGATGAGTTACAGCGTCTATCCCATCGGGCGCATGGCATGGTCCGTGGGCAACGGCGTCGTCATCATGCTGGAGGATATCACGCGTAAAAAAGAAATGGAGGACCAGATTTCGGACGCGCGGAAACGCCTTCTTGCGGTGTTCGACGGCATCACGGACGGGATTCAGGTCGTGGACGCTGATTTCCGCATCACGGCGGTGAACAAATCCATGACGACGCTTCTTGCCCGGGACATCAAACTCGGAGCGCATTGCTTCGAGGCCTGTTCCTTCGGAATACGGATCTGCGAAGATTGTCCTGCCGAGGAGACATTCCGCTCCGGGGCGCCTGCCTCGATCACAAAAAAGATCCTGCAGACGAACCCGGACGGGAATGAGGACCGTTTTGTCGAGATCAGCACCTTTCCGCTTCTCGACCGCGCAAACAGGGTCAACCAGGTTGTGGAGTACATCAAAGATGTAACGGAACGCGTGCGGCTCGCGGAACGGCTGGAGCAATCGCGGCGGCTGGCGGAACTCGGCGAGATGGCCGCCCGCGTGGCCCACGAAGTGAGAAATCCGCTGAATGCCATCATCGGGGCCGCTCACTTTCTCTCCCAGGAGCACGGCGGCGATGATACCGTGCATAATTTCACGGCGCTCATCAAGCGCCAGGCGAACCGGGTCAACCAGGTTGCCTCCGATCTTCTCTACGTGTCAAAACCCCCCCGTGCCCAGTTGACATCAATGTGCGTCAATGCCGTGATCGATCAGTCAGTCGAGGGCCTGTGCGAACTTATTCGGGATCAGCATATCAACGTAATCACCAATCTTTCGCGCGATCTGCCCCTGATTCGAGCCGATGAATTGCAAATCGAGCAGGCGGTGCAAAACATCATCCGGAACGCTATTGAAGCAATGTCTCACGGAGGGTCGCTCTGGATTACGACGGAGCTGACGGCTGGGGGGGCGTCGGTGGAGATCGCCATCCAGGACACGGGGCAGGGAATACCCGAACAAGACCGGGAACGCGTGTTCCAGTCATTCTTTACAACCAAGATCAAGGGCACCGGCCTGGGCTTGACTATCGTTCAGCGGGTGCTGAAACACCACGGCGGTGAAATCCGCATGGAGCACCCGAAAACAGGCGGCACACGCGTTGTGCTGCGGCTGCCCGTGACCCATGATTTCAACGGGCTCGGTTCTCATGACGATCGTCGGCATGAGCAGACTGGGCATATACACGGAGAACAGGATTCGTCCCGCAATTCCTGCCCGCTGCGCCCCACACAATGACAGGATTCCGACAGGCGCTGAGCAAAGCAGGGTAGCCGCAGAGATCTTCGAACGAGCGCAAAACAGTGTTCCTTTGAGGAAATCATTCATGAACGGGGAGCAATGCCCCGTGCGGCGAAGCATACGTTTTGTGAGGAGGGTCAGTTGCCTCTGCGGGTGTCTTCCATGACTCCGGGAAGTCTGCTGCTCAGGGATGATGCATGAACGTAAAAGGTTCAATCCTTATCATAGACGATGAGCCCGATATCCTGCTCGTCATGTCCGCCAATCTGAAAAAAGAGGGCTATGAAGTTGAAACGGCGGACGACGGGGAGTCTGCGCTCCGCAAGCTTGAAAACCGTGATTTCGATGCGATCATCGTCGACCATCAGATGCCCCGCCTCACCGGTATGGAACTGCTTTCCCGGCTGCGAAGCGGCCTCGGTGCCGGGCACGTCCGGAGCACCATTCCGGTACTCGTCGTCACTGCATACGGAACCATTGAAATGGCCGTCCGCGCAATGAAGGACGGCGCCTACAGCTATCTCACCAAGCCGATCCAATATGAGGAGCTGAGCCTCCAGGTTAAAAATGCCATCGAACGGCGCCGCCTCTCGCGGGAAGTGGAAAATCTTCGCCACGAAGTGGAGGAGCGGTACCAGTTCGGCAATATTCTCGGCAGAAATCCTCAGATGCAGGAAACCTTTCAGCTCGTGCGCACCGTGGCTGAGACCGACGCCACGGTCCTTATCCAGGGCGAAAGCGGGACGGGCAAGGAGCTCATTGCGCGGGCGATTCACTACAACAGCCGTCGCAAGGATCTCCCGTTCATCATCGTAAGCTGCTCTGCGCTGCCGGAGACGCTGCTCGAAAGCGAGCTGTTCGGTCACGAAAAAGGCGCATTTACGGGCGCCATCCGCCAGCGGGTGGGAAGGTTCGAACTGGCCGACGGCGGAACGATCTTTCTCGACGAGATCGGTGAAATGTCCATGCCGGTCCAGCTCAAGCTGCTGCGTGTGCTGCAGGAGCGGGAATTCGAGCGCGTCGGCGGCAACAGGACGGTGAAAGTCGATGTGCGTGTCCTCGCCGCCACCCATAAGGATCTGTTCCGCGCAATGAGCGAGCGGATGTTCCGGGAAGATTTGTTTTACCGGTTGAACGTGCTTCCGATCAAGCTTCCCCCTCTCCGGGACCGCCTCGATGACGTGCCGCTTCTGGCCGCCCATTTTCTGAAAAAATATGCGGAAAAAAATAAAAAATCAATAAGCTCGATTTCGCCTGAAGCACTTGCCTTGTTGATGCGCTATTCCTACCCCGGCAATGTACGCGAGCTGGAAAATATCATCGAACGGGCGGTTATCATGGAAAAAAGCGACGTTCTTTCCGCGGTGGACCTCAGGCGCATGGGTGGAAGCCGCGGGGGGGTCCCTCTTCCGGTAGATGATATCCTGCAGTTCCGAAAAGCGAAGACAGAGGTGGTGGCGCAGTTCGAAAAGGAGTATTTCATACGCCTGCTCCGCATGTTCGGCGGCAATATGAGCAGAGCGGCAAAGCACGCGGGCATGGATATTAAGAATCTGCATGAGAAGATGGCGCGGTATGGGCTCAAAAAGGAGGAGTTTAAATAAACGAAGCAGGCAGCTTCCTGTAATAATATAGTAGCAAATGATTCCCAATGGAAAATTAATTAGCACGACCCTGAATGAGGCTGAAAAATCAGGGTGGAAATCAGAAAAAAAATAAAGTTGCGTATTGCCGCAACTGAAAAAAATTAAGAAAACAACCGCAGAGAAAAAGGCTTGACTAAAGAATTTGACTTTGATATATTCTCGCATAAGTTTTTGATTTCCATCGCATCAACTTTCCTGAACTTTTCACGGACACACGGACATCTGTAGCAGTTTGTAATAGTGGTAGATTCGGACGTTTCTCACTAACCATGATATCCACTAGCAGACCTACATATCATCTTTGGCAGTGTGCATCTGATGAAAAGCAATCCTTTGCGCCTGTCGCGGTTCGGTTCGGGCCGGATTCCGAAACAGCATCTCATATCGCAGTGCGTGCGGGTCATATCAACAGTCGTCAGTTCACTCTTCATGTGTTTTCCTATTCTGCAGCATCGGCGTTTTCGTTTTAGATTACAAGAAAGGGAGGTGGTTTGAACTCATAACTTGTTGTAGTCGATTTGCCGTTGCATTCGTGCATCAATCATGAGGTCACCAAATGTTCCGCGAACAGTCGGAACGAATCTATTTTTTAGGGAGGATAAACGATGAAGAAGTTTCTGGTAGTACTTACGGTGCTGGCATTGGTCGTCATCAGCTCCATGGCCTTTGCAGCCGCTGAAGTAACGGTGGGCGGTAGCGTGCAGATCCGGAGCAGGGATTTTCAGAACCTGAATTTCAACAAGAGTGCTGATGCTAATGACACGGTGGACACCCAGGAAAGAATCATCCTTGATGTGAATGTAAAGGCTGACGGCGTCAAGGGAAAGATTTCGCTCTGGAACGATTTCAACGACTGGGGCCGCTTTGAGGCCACA
The DNA here is from genome assembly GCA_035490495.1 of Nitrospirota bacterium. Lineage (GTDB taxonomy): Bacteria > Nitrospirota > UBA9217 > UBA9217 > UBA9217 > JAJYKN01. Next base: position 1,544 of record DATHDE010000236.1, on the reverse strand, counting down.
CAGGGTAATGATTTCGGCAGCGGCACCACGACCGGTACCACGCAGGGTGCAGGAAACGGCCAGTTCGGCTTCCGTGAAGCGTGGGTGAGCTTCAACGTTCCAGGTATCCCGGTGAACGTGACCGGTGGTCATCAGCTCCTTATGCTTGGTATGGGCGGCTTCTTCCGTTCCATGCATTTCGGCACAGATGCATGGGTCATTGCGAATGTAACCGGACCGAACACGGCAGCGGTTGTTAATCTTAAGGTTGCTGAAAACAATGTGGGCAAAAACGATGACGTAGACGACTATACACTTCTCGATGTGTTCAAGATCAATGAAAACAATACGGTTGGTATTGACCTGTCTCAAATAGTGGTCCACAAGTCTTCAGGTTATACTTTCGGTTCCGCCTCGATTGGTGACGCAGCGCTCGACAACATCGGCGTGAACTATACAGGAAAGATCGGTCCCGTGAACTTGAAGGGTGAACTTGACTGGCAGACCGGAAAAGTCAAGAGGGCCGGTGGCGCACCGTTACCTTCGGAAATTAAGTTCAAAGGCAACCAGATCTGGATAAATGGCAATGTGCCGGTTGATCCCGTGACAATTAACTTTACACTTGCGCGCGGCTCAGGCAACAAGCGAGAAAACACAGCCGGTGGAGCGGTGAACGCTGACGTCGATCTCAAACAGATGTTCACGCTCCTTGACATCGATCCGCACTATACGTTCCTGTATGAATATAAGACCGCAACTGCTTGTGCTAGCCCCTTTGCTCTTGGTGGTACAGCGCATACGGGATTCTGCAATACAACCGCGATCAGCGCAGGTGCAGCGGTAAAGCCTGTAAAGAGCTTGATGGTTGGTTTGGATATCTGGTATCTGCAGGCAACGGAAAAGAGCGGCACACCGCTTGCCTATGGCTCCACGACTGGAAAAACCAGCAGCGATGTCGGGACGGAAATTGATGCCACGATCAACTGGCAGCTCTATGACAACCTGAGCTGGAACTGGAATATCGGCTACTTCAAGCCCGGCGATGCGATGAAGACGTCCGATACAGCTCATACAGATGCAGCAACCGGCATCCAGTCATTCTTGCCTTGAAGTTCTAAAATTACATCAGGCAGTAATTTGAAACACAAAACCCCGGAGGAGTAATCTTCCGGGGTTTTTTTATTGTCTGGCTACTTTTCTTGTCAACCCCGAATGTTTCTATCGGGGATCTGATGTAACATCGGATTCCCGATTAAGTCCTCGGGAATGACGGCTATTTACGTCGCTTCTTTTTTTTGAGACCATTGGTAATTCTCGGTTATTCCACTCAGGATTTCATCGCGCTGTCTTAGGGATTCTGCAGCTTTGCAGCTTTTACCACATGTTTAAGCAGCACGCGCGTTGTCACCGTGCCGACCCCGCCGGGCACGGGTGTGATGGCCGCTGCGATTTCCTTTCCCGCTTCCGTGTCCACGTCGCCGAACAGCTTGTCGCCCACCACGTTGATTCCCACATCCATTACGGTTGCCCCGTTCTTGATGTAGTCCTTCGTGATCATTTTCGCC
>DATHDE010000235.1:0-18958 GCA_035490495.1 Nitrospirota bacterium | reverse complement strand
AGCACGCCCGCAATAACAGACGAAAGGATGAGCAGCTTTGTCCGCGAGTTATTCGACATGGAACCTCCAGAAGAATCGACTGAACTCTTCACAAGGGGAGCATTATCGATCAAATCATGCCAAGATTCAACGAAAAAAAATGCATACATATCGAGAAAAGCGGTGCCGTTATGAGTAGACAGCCGGGTTCTCCGCCCCTAGGCTGGGGCTCAGGAGCGCACTTGTTGAGACAACGCCCTGCTCCCGCAGCGTGAGCTGCCTGTGAAGGACTGCCGGCATATGCCCCTTTCTTCTTTTTCTCCGCCGTGGTAGTATAAAAGGCTTGCCTTATGAAGTCTGAACTCATCATACGCGGAGCGAGACAGAACAATCTGAAGAATGTAAATCTCGCCATCCCCCATGACGCAGTGACGGTCGTGACCGGGCTTTCCGGCTCCGGCAAGTCGTCCCTCGCCTTTGACACAATATTCGCCGAAGGCCAATGGCGCTATATCGAGTCCTTGTCCACCTACGCACAGATGTTTCTGGAGAAGCTTGACCGGCCGGATGTGGATGAACTGCTGAATGTGCGGCCCGCGATTGCGCTCGAACAGCGAAATCCCGTGCGGACCTCGCGTTCCACCGTCGGCACCGTATCCGAGCTGCACGACTATCTTCGCCTTCTTTATGCCGGGATCGGCAGGATCACCTGCCCCCGCGACGGCAGCGAGGTGCAGCGGTTGTACCCCGTGTCCATCGCCGACAAACTACTGCATGCCTACGCAGGAGAAAAAGCCCTTGTTCTCTTCAGGGTCCCCGTACCTGCCGGGGGCCTGGCGGCGCTTCTGCTCGAGCTTCCGAATAGAGGATTCAACAGGATCAAGCAAGACGACGCAATCGTGGACATTGCATCGCTTTCGCCGACGCAGGACCTGTCCCAGCTGCTCGTCCTCATGGATCGCTTCGTCATTCGCCAGGAAGAACGAAGCAGGATCACGGAGTCGATTGAGACTGCTCTGCGCGAAGGCCGCGGCGAAATTTTGATCGAAATTTTCGGAAAGGAAACGCTGACGTTCCGTTCAGGCCTCCGGTGCCCGGTCTGCGGCACTTCATTCAACCCCCCTCAGCCGCTTCTGTTTTCGTTCAATCATCCCCTCGGCGCGTGCAAAGAGTGCAATGGATTCGGAAATATCCTGCGCATTGACGAGGACCTGGTCATTCCGGACAAAAGCCTGAACCTTGAACAGGGTGCAGTGGAGCCGTGGACCAAGCCCGCTTATCGCTGGTGGATGAAGCAATTGATTTCCGGGGCTAAAAAAGCAGGGGTGCCTCTCAAGGTTCCTTTTCAGGAGTTGAGCGACAGAGACCGGCAGCTTGTCTTCTCCGGCGGCGACGGCTTCTACGGGATTGACGACTTTTTCGAGCACTTGCAGGGCAAACGCTACAAGCTTCACGTACGGGTCTTCATCAGCAGATACCGCAGCGCAAAAACTTGTCCGGCCTGCAACGGCGCACGTTTGTCTCCTCAAGCGCTTCATGTCAAGGTGGGTGGACTTGATATCAGCCGTGTGTCGGCCATGCCCGTCTCAGACCTCTCCCATTGGCTTCGCGAACTTCATCTGGACGATTTCGACCGACAGGCGGCCCGCGAGATACTGGACCGCGTGGTGATGAAGCTCTCCTTCCTCATTCGTGTAGGGCTGGGGTATCTGACCATGGAACGCCAGACGCGCACGCTCTCCGGCGGTGAGGCACAGCGCGTGAATCTTTCCAACCAGCTCGCACTCAAGCTCATGGGCACGCTCTATGTGCTCGACGAGCCGAGCATCGGTCTGCACAGCCGCGACACGAACCGCCTTGCGGTCATCGTGCGGGACCTCGCAGCAGCCGGCAATACCGTTCTCATGGTTGAGCATGACCGTACGCTGATCGAGGCCGCCGATCAGGTGGTTGAAATGGGGCCGGGCGCAGGCGAGCGCGGAGGCCGCGTCGTGTTTCAGGGACCGAAGGCGGAATTTCTCCGGAGCTCCTGCCTCACGGCGAAGTATCTTGCGGGAAGCGAAACCATTCCGCTGCCTCTTCGCAGGAGACGCCAGGAGCGGAAGTTCCTCGAACTCCTGGGCGCGTCCGGGAACAATCTGAAAAACATTGATGTCCGGATACCGCTCCAGAGCTTCGTGTGTGTTACCGGTGTTTCCGGCTCGGGGAAGTCCACGCTCGTCCGCGACACGCTGTACCTGGCGCTTGCGCGGGCATTCAAGATCGAACAGGGTCCGCCCGCTGCATACCGTACGATCGCGGGGGTTGAACGCATCAAAGGTGTGAAGCTCATGGACCAGGAGCCGATCGGCAAAAGCCCGCGCTCCAATCCGGTGACCTATATCCGGGCATTCGATGCAATCAGGAGGATCTTCGCAGGCCTGCCCGAGGCGAAGCGCAGGAAACTGACTGCAGGGAGTTTTTCCTTCAATGTAAGCGGCGGCAGGTGCGCTGCCTGCGAGGGCGCGGGCGTGCAGAAGATTGAAATGTACTTTTTCGAGGACATGTACGTCACGTGTGACCGCTGCGGAGGCAAGCGGTACAAGCGCGAGGTCCTGGAGGTGCGCCTCAAGGGACGAAGCATTTCCGATGTCCTTCAGATGACCGTGGCCGAAGCCGAACATTTTTTTGAGGGCCAGGAGAGGCTGCAGACCCTGCTCAGATCCCTCGCGGACGTCGGCCTCGGCTATCTGCGACTGGGTCAGCCGGTGACGACCCTGTCCGGGGGGGAGAGCCAGCGGCTCAAGATTTCTCACGAATTGGGCAACTGGCGCCTTCATGATATGGTGTACATTCTCGATGAGCCGACAACGGGACTCCACTTCGAAGACATCAAGAAGCTTCTCGCAGTGCTGAACGCGCTTGTCGACGCCGGCAATACCGTGGTCGTCGTCGAACACAATATGGATGTGATCAAGACCGCCGACTGGATCATCGATCTCGGCCCGGAAGGCGGAGAAGAGGGCGGCCGCGTAGTTGCCCAGGGAACGCCCGAGCAGGTTGCTGATACCGGAGGATCCTTTACGGGGAAATATCTGAAAGAATATCTGGTGCGAAGCGGGCGATGATGCGGAGCGGATTCAGGAGGAAACCCCTGAAGAACACGGTAGCCCGTCACAGCTTGCTGCAGCATTCGACGCCTGGTATCGTTACTCGAAACACTCCATATTCCGCTGTTTCCCTATCTCTAGATGCCTTTTCTCGCACCAGACATGACCGATCTGAGGCACCTCACCCGTGGGCCTGGTGATCTTTGCCTTTTTGCAGTCAACGCAGTGCTGAACGGGCCGGCCGGCATGCGGCGTGAAACACTGCAGGGACCGGTGTTTCGCCATCTGGATGCTCCGCTGACTGCACCAGACTGTTCCGGCTGACGGCACCTGTCCGTTGGGCTTGGTTTCATGGCCGTGTTTGCAGATGCTGCAGGTATTCGCCATTCAGTTTCTACCAAAAAACGAAATCAAGAGATCTACGAACTACATTTCGCACACTTACGATTACCCTGCAGAACAGACTGACAAAGGCAGGCAATCAGGAAAAGCACATGAAAGGTTCTTGCTTCCACCATGCTGCTTTGCGGCATGACTCACGACTCTTCTTTCCGTCCCTACGGGCCCGCGGGGCCGTAGGTGCCCATGCGGAAATCAAAGGTTCCTTGAAGATGGTACTGTGGCGCCGGCGTTGTCGGAGAGTCGTAGTCGGTGAGTACCACGTCAAATTCGCCGATAATGTCTCCGTCAAGTGATGATGCGGGCGAGAATGAAAGCGTCCCGCTTTCAACTTTTTTCAGAACCGATCTCTGGCCGTTGAATACGAGGAATTCGCCGGGAAATTTTTCGTACAGACCCTGGGCTTCGATCGAGTAGCTCTTGCCGCCGATGTTCGGCACGCCGTTTGTTTCCGACCTCAGAATATCGATGCGCATGATGGTCTTGAAGTTGGGATCCCAGACGCTCTCAGCGATATTTGCCTGGATGGACCAGAACGCGTCATTGCACGTTGAATAATAAAAGGTCGGCTTCTGGAGCCCGTATTCATCAAGGGTAACAACCCAGGAGTTCGCATAGTGCTGTGTGTCAGACGCTGATTGCGATGTCGTCGTGGCAGCCGAGGCGACACCCTGCGGAGCGCCGCCACCGCCCCCTCCTCCGCATGCCATGGTACCGATCGAGAGCATGGCAACGAGGACGGCTGTCTGAAGCATCTGCTGCAGACGCATACCGTGCCTGATCTGGCGCGGTTCCGCATACCCTTCTTCAATAAGGACTTCGCCGAGTTTTTTCCGGGACACTGCCTGTTTGCGAAGGGCGTCCTCAAGCTGGTCGCGTGTTATATAGCCGGCCCTGACGAGGAGCTCGCCCAGCCGGAGAGGACCGGGTGCCGGTTTTTCCATTCCCTGATTCTTCTGGAAATCAAGCACGCGCGAGAGCTGCTGTTCCGTGATGAGGCGCCGCCGTACGAGCACCGAACCCAAACGCTCGCCGGTCCGCTGCTGTTCTCCCACGGCCTCATCGAGCTGCTCGTTCGTGATCTGGCCTGCCTGGAGAAGCAGAGCGCCGAGCATCTTGCGCATGCCCGCAGCCATTTGAGCGGCTCCAGCCGGATCGTCAAGAAGCTCCTGCGCCGCCAGAACGACATCGACATCCTCGGGATCAAGCACCCCCATCCTGATGAGGACCTGGCCCAGACGCTCATTTGTCTTCTTCTGCTCCTCAAGCGCCAGCCCGAGATCGCCCTGCGACAGAAATCCACCGTCCAGGAGAATTCTGCCGATCGGCCGCCTGGCACTTTTCTGGGTCAACATAACGAACTCCTTTGCTCCACCGCCCCGACTGCGTCCCTTATTACGTCAAATTATAGCATATGCTATGCGAGTTGAACGAGGCTAGAGAGCCTAAAAAGTCTGAAGAAAGAAAAATTCCTCGTATTGATTCATTCGGCTCTTCAGACGCTATAGATCCTCTGGTCTCTTTTATTGTCCCGTTACCCATTTCACGGCTTCCCGTGCGGTCACCTGGTCGAATTTCATGTTGAGTTTTATGAACGGCCCCCTGCTGGTGAAGTTTGCCTGGGAAAAATCCTTGTCCGTGAATCCGGCAAAATTGTAACCTACGCAGACCCAGATGTTTTTTCCCGCGTTGAAACCCACGGACGCTGCGCTGCCGTACTTCATTTGATCAATGCTCCAGGAGTGGAGCAGGAACCCGCGCACGCCCACATCCCACTTTCTCGTAATGTCGTACCGGCCTTCGAGTCCGATGAGATCCGTGTAGCCGTAGTAGTCCGTTTCATCGATCTTTTCCTGTACATATTTTGCCGCGTACTGGAAGGAGACCTGGGTCCTCGCATCCGCCCGCACGTTTGTCACGAAGTTGTTCACAATGCGCCGGCTGTCGAGCGAGGTTGAGCCGTTTCCGTGCTGCTCGGAAACAAGATAGTCAAGCCGGTCCAGCACGATGACGCGTGATTCAACAGGCCGGTAGGCGACGCCCACGCGCGCGTCGCTGTTCAGCGTCTCCTGTCCTGCTTGTGTCGTGGTCCTGAACGCCTGCACCGCACCGGCAATGCCGATTCCCGGCCGCGCCTCCCCGTTCGCACCCGTGAACACGCCGAACTTGTGCTCGCTGTCCGCGTTCCTATTCTCCGCACGCGCAGTCCAGGACCACTTCTCCTCGCGGTAGCCAACGCCGATGGACACGGCTGTGAAATCCTCGCTGCTGCCCGACGCCGGCGGCGTATTGGTGTTGAACGTATAAGCATTCGTCGGGGTCGTCGTGCCGGTCTGGCGGATCGTGGTGGACCGGTCGATGCCGCCGTCCACACTCCACTGCTTAGTTATCTGCCAGGTCTGCTTCAACCCCGTTGTGGAAAAGAGCCTGACCCCGTTTTCCGTTGCCTGCTGCTCAACCGTGGATCCGATCTGTCCCCCGGTCCACGGCGAAGCTTTCACGCCCACCCGCGTTGTACGCGTGTCGATGCTGCTGCCATGCGTCCATTCCTGGTCAGCGAAAAGCGTGGACGTGTCGTTCAATTTGTAGTCCGCACCAAGAGTTGTCCGCGTGGGATAGTCTGCGTTGTCGTTGGGGCCGATGGACTGGTCATGCGTCAGACGCACGGTAGTGCGGTCCGTAAGCTGGTATCTCAGTCCTGCGAAGACCTGTTCGGACCGGAAGCTCTGACCAGTCGTGAAATCGTCCTGTGCATGACGCAGCCCCGCGAGAATATCGAACTGACCCGTGGCGTATCTTCCCCTGAGCTCCGCTACATCCCGTTTTGCACCGGTCGCGAGATTGTTCTCCTCGAACATCTGGGAGCCGAGGGACCAGGGCTTCGCTATTTTATAATTCAGGTCCAGGCCGTACTTCCGCGTCCCCGTCTCCGCGCCGTTCTGCTGGCCGAGGCCGAAGCCCGTGTCCTGTTCGCGCACGTAGGCTTTACCTTCCAGATTTTCGGAGCGGTGCTGGATTTCTGCCAGGTAGGCGCTTCCCTTTTGCGTGGTTCCGGTTTCGTCCGTTTTCGACGTTGCCACCTCGGCTTTGAATGTATCGGCCTCGCTCAATTTCACCTTCACGTCCGCACCTTCAAGGTTGCCCGAGCCTCCGATACGCCCTTCGTGTATATGCGTAGCACCTGCCTCCACCCGGTTATCCAGACCTTTCACTGCTACACGACCGCCGTAGTTATAGGTCTTGTCCGACGCGTCAAAGGACTCGTACTCGGCCACGATGAACTGGGGATTGAAATTTCCGTCCCTGCTATAAACCGGGGATTTGAAGAAAAGCGTCCCTGCGTCATAATCGATCGTGTAGTCGATATAACGTGTCAGTTTCTGCGATGAGAGAATGACCTCGCTCCGGAACCGATCGCGCGTCTCAAGAGTAATGGTTTCCGAATTCATTACAATGTTTTTGCGCGAGAGATGGTACAACCCGGATGTGCCGTCGCCCTGGATTTCATCGCGTACATATGCCTGGTTTGTGTCCGCAATAAAGAGATTGTATTCAAAGTTGTTCGTTTTCAGTTCGGATTTGAATCCTGTAAAATTCCGGTTGTACCGCGACAGTTCCGTGACCGTGAGGCCCGTATTATAGTCTCCAAACAGCGCATAGAACTGATCGCGCTCCAGCTTGATATAGAGGTGTTTCGCGCTTGCGGCATCGTAGCTCTGCTCCGTGGCGTCGCCGTAGAGCGTGTAGTATTTGTTCGGGTCAACAGTCTGGTACAGGCTCTCCTTGTCCGCGGGCGCCTTTTTGCTGTCATACGCCAGGGTCAGAAGCCATTCGCCCTTGATGCTGCCCTTGGCGTAGAATGCAAGCCGTTCATTGTCATAGTACTTGTCATCCATGCCGGATCCCGCGGACGTTTCCATGTTTCCCTTCACCGTGTTGTATCCGATTGTTCCTTCCGCCAGTCCTACAAGGATCCAGTCGCGTTTTTCGGGCTTGAGCCAGGCCCGGACTTCCTGTGTTCCCGCCTCGGTCGGAAACCGGACTATCGCTTCGCCCGTGCGCGTCGTAGGCGCGAGTTCGATGGAAGTTATGCCGTCGTCGTCGATCAGATACCGCAAGCGGTCTGCATCGGATTGCACGAGCGGCGACTTCTGAAGGTCGTCCACACGTTTTTGCGGAAGATACGGCGGATCAAGCGAATATTCACCGCGCACCCCGGTACGGGCAGGGTGTCCATCCTTGTCCAGAAGCCGCACAGCAAGGACAATAGGATTCCTGCCGTCGGCGATGAGTTTTGAGCGTTCGGGAACGAGCACGGCCTTCACGGGATTGCCGGAATAATGCATGGTCCTCGTGAGCCGCTCCTTCTCGATGCCGGATGCGTCGACGAGTACAAGTTCGAACCGGTTGTCGCCGTCCACGAGATGAATGCCGCGCCAGAAGCTCACCGCGACCGTATTATCTGACTTCTTGACCTGGCCCTCGTAGAAAAGGGGATCAACCGGATCACCATTCAGAAGGAGCCTGGGCTTGAGGGAAGGGTCGTGCTTGATGGCAAGCCTCGTGCTTGCGATAGTGGGATGATGCCCTTCTGCTGGCCAGAGCCAGGAGGATCCCGGTGCAGCTGTCTCGATCCAGAACACATTGTAGTCGGGCATCGTGCTGCCGTCGCCTGCAAGCGTGGTCGAGGAGGATGTTTTCATCTCAAGAGTCTGAACAGTGACGGGTGCCGTAGTCGTCGCAGCGGTTGCGACCGCCTTCATGCCGCTCGAGGCCTGGACAAGCTTGATGGCCGAGACGGTGAATGTCCCCTTGCTCTTGATCATCACTTCGACGCGGCGGTTAAGTGCCCTTCCCGCTTCGGTCTCGTTCGTCGCAATCGGCTCGTCCGGTCCCCTGCCGAAAGTCGTGATCTGATCGGGCCGCAAATGAAGCGCATGTGCAAGAATATCGGCGACAGTCCGTGCCCGTGCCCGTGACAGCACATAATTATCAGAAAACTCTTTCGAAGCGCCGGGCCGGATCGGTTGTGCATCGGTATGGCCGGTCACCGTAATGGATTCAATTGTTATGTGTTTTAATCCCTCCGCTGCGATCTCGACGTCTTTCGTTTCTTTTTCGGAAAGTGTTGCTTCGAGAATCCGGAAAGGCGGCCGCAGCACGACCGGCGGCGTATCCTGCTGTGCTTCGGTCTGGTAGTGCATCAGGCTGTTTTCGACGACGGGGGTACGTTCGCCTTGTGCCGCCGCGGTGTCGAACAGGAGAAACGCCCTGGTCACCGTTTCTCCGAGATAGCCGCCGGCCGGGATCGTCACCTTGAAGGCAAGAAGACCGTCCCAGTCAGCCGGCTTGCCGCCCACGCGGAACGTAAGAACCCCGTTTGAGATGGACGGGTCGTCAAGAGCAGTATTATTCAGCGTGCTGCTGCCACGTTTATAGGCGATGTCAGCCGGCAGCATCACCACGATGCGAAGATTTTTAATCGGCACGGTCCCCACGTGGATCGGCAGGCTGTATCCGATGTCATAAGGCCCATTGTCGCCGAGCCTTACGATGCCGTATACCCCTCCGACCCCCATGCCGACTGTCGTTGTTCCCTTGCTCGCAATCCGGCTCCGCAGCTCGACGCCCACAATGCCGGTCTTGCTTTCCGGGAGTGTTTTTTGGTTGATGTGAAAATCGGCGCGCCACATGCTTCCGCCCTGCAGGTCCACGAACTGCGAAAAAGCAGTGCCGGCAAACCGGGAATAGTTTTCGCACAGAACAGGCTCATATCCCGCTGGTATTGACATGGTGTCGAGCTGAACCACATGGGTGCCGGGGTTGACCGCTGCGAAATGATACATGCCGTTCTTGTCCGTAACCACATAGGTTCCGTTTTCCAGGAAGATCCTGGCGCCCGCCACCCCACGGCCTTCGCTCCCGCATCCGTCGATCACCCGGCCGACGATCGTGGTCTTGCTCATGAACAGCTCTTCGACAATCTGAAGGGTTGCGGTCGCTGTATTCGATGCGGCTCCGCCCGACCCGCTTGCAGTGGCGGTGTTCGTTGCCTTGCCGAGTCCCGTGCCTGCGCCTGCTTCGGCAACGAAGGTAACGGTTGCCGCGGCCCCTGCCCCAAGATCGCCGGCCTGGAACACCAGCGTGCGTCCGTCACCGGACAAAGACGGGTCGGCAATGCGGACCTTGTTAAGGCTCGCCGAGCCCTTTCGGTACCGGAACCCGAGAGGCAGACGGTCTGTAATCGTGACACCCGTAATGGCTGCGGTCGTGTCCGTGTTTTGTACTGTCAATGTATAGGGAACGAAATCACCGATCGCTGCGGTCTGTTTATCGGTTGTCTTGATCAAATATAGGCGCGTGCCGACCTGATCGATCGGAATGTCAATATGAATCGCCGGGCCGGGATTCACGATGAATGCTTCTGCGCGCGATCCGGGGTCCGCAATCGCGAATGGTGCGCCGGGCAGGGCTTGCAGAGCTGTTGTTGCAACGTTGGACGGGGCACGGTAACCCCCGGGCGGCGTGACAAGCAGACGATACTGCCCCGGTTGTATGAACGGGAAGCGGAAACCGCCAGGCGAGAAGGTATACACTCTGCCGCTGCTGTCCATCGCAGTCGCGCCGGACGTGACGCTCGCAGGGAATGTGCTGATGCCGTCGTCGCCCAGCACCGCAGCCGCCGCACCCGTGTTTGCATTTATGAGCGTCACCGTTGCACCGTTCACAGGGAGCCCGGTTGAGCTGCTGAATACGATCCCGAAGGGGTCAACGAGCACGATGGCTGTGGTCGTATCGTGATTGATCACATCGGTATACGTTGTGCTGAGACGCGAATCCTCTACAACGTTGAGAATCCCGTTGAAGTTGGCTCCTGTCTGGCCGCTTGTCTGGATGTAGCCGAGGAAGACCCCGGTGTTCGGGCCTGTTTCCGTCAGGCGAAGCATTTCCACGTCACCCGTCTTGTTGTCGGTAATCGTAATAATAATCGTCTCCGCGAGCGCTGGATCGTTGTTCTGGTCGAGGTCGGTAACGCGGATGAACACCGGCTCTCCTGCGTGATACTGCGACGCAGGCGCAAGAGGGATCGGATTGGATAGATTCAAGGCCGTCGAGCCGCCTGCTCGTACGGGCGCGGCCAGCACAACAAAGGGACCGGAAGACGTCCCACTTGTGCTTATCGAGGTTGCGGGCACGATCAGGTTCTGAACGCCGGCCGCTGCAGGCGCGTACTGGAGGTATTCGATGGTAGCGGGTGTATGCAGTGCAGTGGAGGTGATCGAAACAGTATTGGACAATGCGCTTACCGGGACACCTGTCGCGCTCGGGGTATATATAATAGAAGCAGTGTTATTGATAATAGTACCGGAAGGTGTCGCAGCCCGTCCAGTGGATGAAGACCAGATTAGGAAAAAAAGAGATAGTATGATGGGTACTGTCAAACGACAAGGGACCGCTCCGCTGCGAGAACGCACTCCTCCTGTACCTTCATCCCCCTGGATGAAGCAGTAGCGTATTGCAGCGTTCACTGCAGCGAAGCGGCCCCTGTTCATATCATGCTGCCTGCTGACAAGCGCAGTTCTCTACTGAACAGTGACCTGGTACTTGATCATGGCCGATCCACCGGCTGCAATGGTTCCCGGTATGGTTGACGTCAACGTGTTCGCGGGGCCTCCGCTCCAGGTGCCAGACTGGCAGGTCCAGGTTGTGCCGCCATTGATGCTATACGCACTTCCCTGTCCAGCTGCGCAGCTTATCGTTCCGTCGATGAACTGTGTTCTAAACGCAATATGGTTGGCCGTGATCTCGGCATTCAAGTTATCCGTCATGGTAACGTTCGAAGCTGATGCGCCGGCGGAGTTGGTTATGGTTACCGTGTAGGTGACGACGGCGCCGGGAATTGCCTTCGGGTTCGTGGTGTTGTTCACCGGATCGGAATATACCGCTGCCGACTTGGCGACGGCGATTGTTGCCGCTGTTATCGTGAATGTGCCGGCTGCGGAATGCCTGCCGTCATAAATGATGTCGCCCGACGCGCTCCCCGCGGCATCGGCGAAGACCGTATCAACGCCGGCCATAGTCCCGGCTCCGGCGGTCTGTGTCGTCACGGTTAGCGTTCCTGCGTCGACAGCCGTTGCCAGCAAATCGTAGGCTGCTGCTGCGCCGTTCGGCAGGCTCGCCGGGATATCGCCGACGATCAGCACAGTAACCGAGGCATTGGTTGCGAGATCGCCGAATGTGCCTGCGTTCACATAGAGCGTATCACCCGCGTCCCAGAGGCCGTTGCTGTTGTTGTCGCGATAAATATTCGGCGTTGTCAGGGTCCATGTATTGGTTCCCTTCGATACAGCCTGAAGCTGGAAACGCATCGTAGTGTTGCTTGTATTAGTAACAAGGAACTGAATTGCCTGAAACGTCGAGCTCGGCGCGCTCGTGACGTTCCCCAGATTCGTAACCGTCATGTTAACCCTGCGGTCCACAACGAAGCTTACGCTTCCCGTGACTTCCGTCTGGGCCACGCCGCTCACCGCATAATTCACGTGGGCCGTGTTCGTAATCGTCACGCCTGCGTCGGTAGCCAAGGCCGCCTGCGGCATGACTGCAACCGCCGCCAGAAGAAGCAGCGCTGCAACTAAGTATGTTTTTTTCCTGCTCATTGTTTCCTCCTTTTTCAGAATGTATGCATCGGTAGAATAATTTCCCGTTCTGTTTTATCTGGTCTCATGGCGACGAGTCGTTTGCAAGGATCGCCCCGTTCATCACTTCCTTTCTGTTTACATATTTGACAATCATAAACCTGTCCTCACTTACTTGATCTTCGCTTTATAGGAAACACTTCCCGAACCTCCTGCAGGAAGCGATTTGGTTAGCGTCCAGCGAATATGCGTGTAATCTGCGGCTGCTGCCTTTCGTGTGATGTTGTTTTTATCCTTGAGCGTAAGTTTGTCCGGCGCGGCATAGGTCTTGCCGCCGTCAACAGAAAAGTCGATCCGCGTGTTCGCTCCGGCCGCGCTTTCAGCTATGTAGACTGTGTGCTCAGGCACGGGATTCGTAATCACTACGGCGTCGGCCGGCTGCTTGCCCGTGTTCGTGTACGTCGTGGTAAAAAGCACGACATCGCCGGGTACCTTCGATTCTTTTGCCGCATCGACAAACGTTACGGTCTTGTCTCCTTTTTCATTCTTTTTCACGACCTCGACCTGGGCGGATGTCTTGAGCTCGATCGCGTCCTTTTGCTGGGCCCAGGCAGCACTAGACGCCAGAAGCGCCGCTGTCAGTAGCGCCATTGCAACATTTTTCATTTTGTTCCTCCTGTTCTAATTGATTTTCACATCAAAGGTTATTGTCTGATTCGGTGTAGCGCTGGTCATATTGCCGAGCCGTACCGTCACGGCATTCGTCGTTGTCTGTCCCACATCACCGGCATCGGCATCTGCAGCATCGGTGAGCGGAGTTCCGTTGAGCCGGAGCGTACCTGCAATTGATGTTGTATTCACGGGAAGGGGATCGGTTACGCTCACGTTATTCGCTGTTCCGCCGCCGTTTGCAGTGACCAGGATGGTGTATCTCAGGGTGGCGCCGGGAATCGGCTGGCTCCCGCCCCACTGATCGATCACAGTAACGGTTTTGCTCATGCTCACGTTGATGGTTGACGAAACTATCGTGAACGTCCCGGCTGCGGAATGCTTTCCATCGCGGACAACATCGCCGGAGGCGCTTCCTGCGGCATCGGCGAACACCGTATCAACAGCTGCTGTATTTGGGCCCGTGGTCTGTACGGAAACAGTCAGCGTACCCGCGTCCACTGCCGTTGCCAGGAGATCATATGCTGCCGTCTGTCCATTAGAAGCCCCTGCGGGTATATCGGCTACAATCATGACCGTATAGGTGGAGTCCGAAGCTATGTCACCAAAGGTGCCTGCATCGGTATAGAGCGTATCGCCGGCATCCCAGGTCCCGTTGTTGTTGTCGTCGCGGTAAATGCGGACGTTGTTTGCGGTCCATGTATTTGTCGTTTTCGAAACGGCTTGGAGAGAAAAACGAAGGACGGTGTTACTTGTATTGCTTACGAGAAAGGACACAGCTGCATTGGTCTGTGACGGAGTGCTGGTGACATCCGCGATCTTCGTTGCAACAAAGGTGATGATGCGGTCCACGATGAAGCTTGTCGATCCGTAAACAGCACCCTGGGCAACGCCGTTGATCTGACAGGTCACTGCCGATGTGCTCGTAACGATCGTACCCGCAGGTGTACCCGCGGCCGATGCGCTGCCGGGGGCAAAGATCGCACTGACGCACAGTGCAAGAACGAGCAACGGTAACACGAAGCAGTTGCTTTTGAGGAAATCTTTGGCCACTTAATTTATCCTCACCCTGAACTGCACGGTAAAGTATGCGCCACTGGCGTTCAGTACGCCTGCTGGCTCTATCCAGATTCCCTTCACGAGCGGATCAAACCCGCTCGTTCCGGGCGTATAGTTGTACGGTGCTCCACCACCTGCTTGCGAGGAATACTTCACGGCAGTTGCGTAATTCCACGTGAGTCCGCAGGCAGGAGATGTACTGCAGGTAAAGGTGACTGGATTACCGGAGCCCGTATCCACGGACATCGTCGTGTTTGCGGGGATGGGATCGGTAATGTAAATCGAACTGCTGTCCGCGGTTCCGAGGCCGCTGTTCATCACGGTAATGGAATAGATCAAGACTGCGCCGGGGATGGCCTTGGGATTCGTCGAACCATTGATCGGATCGGATTCGATCAGGGCGGACTTGACCACGGTTATGCTCGGGAGCAGTGCGACGCCGAATGCGGTCGATCCGCTGTCGGAAACCGTGCCCTCGCTTCCTTCGCGCGCAATCGCGGTTGCGGTCCACGTACCTGACGGGCCGGAGGAGGGGATGGTATAGGCATACTCATATATTTTCGTGAGCGTGCCTGAGTCAACAACCTGAGCCATTGAGGCGCCGCTGATGACTGCCGCCCCTGTCGAGTTCCGTATCGTGATCGAGGCAGAGGTCACGTCATAACTCCCGAAGGGGTCGCTTGCCGTGGCACGCAGGTACACAGTGGAACCCGGAGCATAGGACGATGCCGTGCTCGTGCTCGGAGAGGGTGCGCTGTAAGCAGCAACACCCGTCACATCAATGACTGTTGTGGAGGGAAGAACAACGCGGGAGTAATTAGCACCGCTCACGGGATGGATATAGAGCGTGCGCGTAGTGCTGTTGTTCTGGATGGTCAGGCGCCAGCTGTTTCCTGCAGCGCAGGTTACTGCTGTCGCCAGTGGCAGATTGTAGATACACTGCTGCGTCGCGGGCTCGAGTCCTGCAGCGCAATTCGCCGTCTGCGTCAGGATCGTTCCCCCGGATGAACATTGCAGATTCACGGTGATACTGATATTGCCGGCACTGCCGCTTCGCGCAGCCTGCAGATAAACAGGGACCGTCGCGCTTATGGCCGGGTCGATCGTAATATTTCCCTGCGCAACGGGCCGCTGAGTCCACGTTTGCGAAGCGGTTGTTCCTATAGTAACGGTCGCCGGCGTGCCTGACGGGATTGTCCGAGACAGCGTATAGGATGCCCCGCTGTACAGATAGAGCGGTTTGTTCCCGATACCCGGCGTAATGACGGTCGCGACATCAGTCGCAGAATTGTTCGATGCGACATTGTCAAACGTGCTGCTCGTAACCGTTG
The DNA here is from genome assembly GCA_035490495.1 of Nitrospirota bacterium. Lineage (GTDB taxonomy): Bacteria > Nitrospirota > UBA9217 > UBA9217 > UBA9217 > JAJYKN01. The sequence goes on along the minus strand of DATHDE010000235.1, from coordinate 3,796 downwards.
CATTGTTCGTAACGGAAGGCGATGCTGCAGCCCCGACAGCAACAGTGAGCCCGATGATAGGAGCCGAAGCGCCATTTGCGAGAGGACCAGGCCGCGTGCAGGTCACAACCTGGCTCGCTACGCTGCAAGTCCAACCCGTACCTGCGGCACTCACGTAGGTAAGGCCGGTCGCCAGCGTGTCGGTCACCGTGATTGTGCCGGTTGCGCTGTTCGGGCCATTGTTCGTGACCGTAAGGGTATAAATGCCGTTTGCGCCGACATAGAAATTATCAACATGCGTTTTCGTGAGCGCCAGGTCGGCAACAGGCGCGTTCGTCACTGACATTACTTGGGTAGAGAGAATGACAAGGTCCCCGCCGGTGCTGTAGACCGCCGTTGCGCTCGTATCACCTGCGTGCAGATAACCGCTCACATCGAAAACATCAACGTCCACTCCGTAGGAAGCGCTCGTGGGGATGGTGTTGATCGTGGAATTCCAGAGGCTGCCTGCCGTATTCAGGGAATCGGAAAGGTTCGTACCGTTGAAGAGGATGTTTTCCCCTCCGCTGATATCGGGATCTCCCTCCCACGTAACCACAAGGTGTTTGCCGTTAATTGGAGATGCGGGTATGGTGAAATTCGTCGGCGTGAGCGAAATCGAACTGTTGTAAAAAACCTGGAACCCATCCCATGCGTTAATAACGCGGAAGTCTTCGCTTGCATTTGCGTATATGACGATGAGGGCAGCGCCGCTTAATACGGCAGATACATTGCAGTACGTGGCGCTGGTGTCAACGGTGAGATCAGCGAATGTATAATTGCCGTTGCCCGTTACGTAAGCCGTGACGTCTTTAAACCCGCTGAAGAAGTTATAGGTCGTTCCGCCGACCACCGTCGATGCCGTAAATGTGCGATCGGCAGTAATGGCGGTACCGTTAAAGGTAACGTTCGCATCGACAGTCGCTCCCGAGCCGGCCCAATACAGATACGCGGCGGTGATGGTCGAACCCGCAGGTATGCCGGAAAGCGGTATGCTGACAGGACCGTTTGTAACTGCGCAGGTATTTCCCGTATTCGGTTGGGTGCGCAACGTAGCGCCGGTGGCTGTTACGTTGATGTTTCCTGCAAAGCTCTTGAAGAGGGTTATGGGCACATCGGCATATGCGCTGGGAAGGTTCAGAGAAAATGAGAGTACTGCGAGGATGAAAATAGGAATCCAGGAGAGAGGTCGAAAATCCTTTTTTGCTGCTCGATGAATCAACCGTTTGTCCCTTTAATCAGAAACACAAATGATATGCAACTATTGGTAGTTTTTTTGTGCACTGTCAACGAGCTCCTCAACAAAAGGCAATGATTATTATTTCAAGTTAATCTTCAAGTAACAGCTTTTTCTCTTGCAAATCTGAATAGTTCTAAACGGTATTCACCAGCCTAAAATACATGGGGTCGTAATTGCGACAATTAATCCAATTGTATTATATAAGTTATTAATTGTCAAGACATTATTTTCTAGGAAGGGGGTCGAGAAGTGGTCGAATAGGAAATGGAGTTTATTCAGTGTATGTACATTTTTGTGATGAATTTGCTCTACAAAAAGGGAGGAATAGAACCAGCTGTTATAGGAATGCGAACTTTATGAAAGTCGATATTATGCAACGTATTTATCAAAACTGTCACAAAAAGGATCGCCAGAATGGGACCATCATGATCAAGACGAGGGTACTCGATATATCGAATACCCTCTTCGCATCGAACTGGCAACCCGGGTCTGACGCTTGACCAAACCATGTTACCTATGATCCTCACTTTGTGCTCTATCCGATTCAAAAAAAAACATCAATCGTAACTGCTCTCTCACGGAAAATTTTATTGTGATGACTTGTATTTCAATCATACCTGCTAATTCTCATTTCATCATCGAAAAGCCTCCAGCTTTTCACTAGTTCCCGACATTCCCCAGACTGCTGTCATAGTGTACTGCCGCTCCTCCGGAAATGGCTATCGACTTTCCGATCAGAGCGCCGTAGATATTCATCGTGCCTGACAGGGCCGCGTTTGCCGTGGGAGTGTAAATCGATCCGTACAGTGCGGCGCTTCCGGAGAAATTGACTCCCGTACAGGTTGATGTCCCGGAAATAGTCAGATTATGGGGATTTACTGTTTGGTTCACAATCGAACCACCGCTGACGTTGAGACTGCCGCTGATATATATGGTGAGTGAACTGCCCGGCAGAATGACGATCTGGGAGCTGCCGGAAAGATTCACGCTGCCTGTTACAATGAGCGTCACGTTGCCGCTGATCGTACCCTTCTGGGTCCCGCTCAAGTTGATAGAACTGACTCGATACGTGCCTGATGTCAGCGTCGTGCCGTTCGTGAAAGTGATCTGGGTTCCTCCTCCGGGAGCGGATTTAGGCGTCATGTCTTTAAGAGCACTCAGAGCAGCCTTGGTTCCGTTGATGACTGAACCACCGCTCATTATTATTACTGAAGCCGGATTTCCTCCCGGCCCCACATAGGCACTTCCATAGTCGATAACCCCTCCGCTCATGGCTACTGCACCATTGGCCTTGGAGTTCGTTCCCATGGCGACATTGGAACCGTGGGTGCCGTTATACGGCCCCTGCGTCGAGTCATAACTGTCGATGTAGCCGCCGGACATCGCTATGCTTGTTGCGCTGAAGATCCCGAAGTTCTGCGGAATGCCTGATGTCAGCTGTACTGCCCGGGTCTGCGGGGTTTCGATGTTTCCGACATTGTCGGTTGATCGATAGGTAATCGTATGCGTGCCCTGGGAGTACGTGGAAAGGTTGAAGGTGCCGGTGTAGGCACTCCATACGCTTCCGTCGATATTGTACTCGATCAATTTGACCCCGCTCGCGCTGTCCGTGGCCGTGATGGTGATCGGCGTGGCGGGCGTGACCAGCGGTGCGCTCACGGTGATTGTAGATGCCGGCGGCGTATTGTCGACTATCACGCTCTTGCTCTTCTCCAGTTCCGTATTCGAAGCGTTATCCGTGCTCCTGTACCCGATTGTGTGCGTGCCTTCGCTCATAAGAGAGAAGGGCGAAGAATAAGTGTTCCATGATCCGCCGTCTATATGGTAAGCAGTCGTTTTTATGCCTGATACATCGTCTGTGGCCGAGATGGTAAAGAGGGTGCTCCCCGTGATGTAGAGCTTTCCATTGCTGCTCGTATAGTTCGGGGTTCCGGCAGTGATAGTCGTTACCGGCGGTGTGGTGTCCAGGGTGACCGTATAGGTGGCGGTCTTGACTGTTTCCTGGTTTCCCGCCAGGTCAATGGCAAAGAAGGACAGCCTTGTTGTGGATGTCAAGGGCAGGGGTCCGCTGTAGACCGGAGACGATACCGTCGGCGTGGACCCGTCTATTGTGTAGTGAATCGTTGCCGCCTCGCTCGCCTGAAGCGTGACTACGGCGCTGTTGTAGTAAAGGCCCGGTGCAGGGCTCGGGGTGGTTACGGGCGCATGGGTGTCGAGGACGATCGTGGCTGTGACCGAGCTTGAGGTGGTTCCTTCAAGATCGGTTGCTGTGGCGATTATAGTGTTCGCGCTTTCTGTCATGCCTGCGATGATAACCTGCCAGGTTGTCGGCGTGGTATACGAAACCGTACCAACGACAGACGTTGCACAGGTCACCGTCACCTGGGAGTTGAGCTCCCGGGTGCCGGTCACGATCTGCTGGCTTATGTTGGTCGGCGTCTTTACGGGGTCGATAGTGATTGGTGTCTGGGTGGAGATGATGTTTCTGATAACAGTCGTACTGTTTCCAGCCTCATCCGTGGCCTTGACTGTGAACGT
>DATHDE010000234.1:0-10464 GCA_035490495.1 Nitrospirota bacterium | reverse complement strand
CCCATAGGCAATTCCCTTGGGATGGCGCTCCAGAATTTCAGCGAGCGTCAGCTTTTCCTCCATGCCCAGCGGCGTGAAGGACACCGACGACGGTTCCGCGAGCCGGTAATGCACAGGAAAAGCTATGCGGTCGAGTTCATAGATGCCGATCGAGATCGTGGACCGTTTGCGCCCGAATATTTCCGCAAGTTTCTCCTGGCTCTGGATCATCTGGGTCAGGATATCGTTGTTCATACGGATGCCGCTGGCCGTGCAGGCCGCGATGTACGGACGCACGCGCTTCATTGCCGCGGCGACCCTGATCTCCCGCGTTGCTTTGCGGCCATGAACGAAAAAGGGATAAGACTCCGCTTTGCCGGACAATGCAATGCGAATCTGGCGCGCTACGCCCTCGGCAGACCAGAGGTCGGGCCGGTTGCTGTCAGAAAGCTCGACCTTGAGGTCCCCGGTCATCGCGTTATATTCCTTCAACTCCGCTTTCGCGAGCATGAGCTTCTTCTCCAGGACATCGAGCGGTAGCTTCCTGCCGATGAGGGAGTCAAGGTCTTTCTTTTTGATGTCTATAGTAGGCATTTTGTCAGTTCAACGCTCAGCATTCCCGGTGCGTTGTGAATAAAAGAAGAACTGTGTCCGCTCTGTATCCGGATTTTCGTTCATTTGTTCAAGGGAATTTTCTTTGTTCTGATGAAATCCAGATCCCGTGAGAAAAGATCGCGGATGTCCTGGATGCCGAGTGCAACCATGGCCATACGGTCGAGACCGAGACCCCATGCGATGACGGGCACGTGCACGCCCAGGGGTTGCGTCACCTCCGGCCGGAACATGCCGGCCCCTCCCAGTTCCATCCATCCCAACTCCGGGTGTTTTACATGCAGTTCGACCGAGGGTTCGGTAAAGGGGAAATACGCGGGCCGGAACTGGAATTCCCTGGCCTTCGCAATTTCCTGGCCGAACAGCTGAAGCAGTCCGAGCAGCGCCCGGAAGGTAATGTCCTCGCCGATCACGATCCCCTCAACCTGGTAGAAGTCGGGCGCGTGCGTGGCATCCACGGCATCGTACCGGAAGCAACGGGCGATGGAAAAATATTTCCCCGGTATCTTCGGCCCCGAAGCGAGCGTCCGCGCCGATACGGCCGTACCCTGGCTGCGCAGGATCAAACGCTTTGCCCGCTCCAGGTCGAAGGCGTAGCGCCACCCGGTGGACCCGGTCTTGCCCCCGTCCTTGTGAGCGGCTGCAACCTGACGAGCAAAGGGTTGTTCGATTTCCTTCGCCCTCGCCGGCTCCTTGACAAAATACACGTCGTGAATGTTGCGCGCGGGATGGAACTGCGGCATGAACAGCGCATCCATGTCCCAGAACTCGTTTTCCACAAGCGGGCCGCGCATCTCCTCGAAACCCATGCCGATGAATTTGTATTTTACGAAATCGAGGAATTCCTTGTAGGGGTGCTTCCTGCCGATTCCCTGGCGCGGCGGTTTGAGCGCGATATTGTACGCGCGGAATTTCTTCCCTTTCCACGTCCCCTGTTTCAACATTTCGGGGGTGAGCGCCGAAAGCTCCTCGCTGACGCCCCTCTTCTGCAGCAGCACAACCAGTTCCCGGCCCGTTGCAGTCAGTGCATAGGTGCGGTTTTTCTTTTCCGTGATCCGGAATATGCCTTTTCCCTTGCCGCGTTTGTGGAAATTGGCCTGGATGACATCCTGTTTGCCCTGGGGCTGCATGGCGAGGTCAACGGATGCTCCGCCCGTTTCAGTAATAACGGACTGGAGAAATTCATACGCGCTGGTGTTCGCCGCTGCCGAAAGTTCGAGCACTCCGCCCTGAACAATGGCGATTACGCCGCCTGCCTTGAGCGAACCCGTGGCGGAGCTCACTTCCGACGGGTCCATGCCCCACGACTGGATGATGTCCTTGACCGTAAACCGTTTTCCCCCGCGAAGCGCATTGATGATGCGCATTTCGGGCGTACCCTGGGCAAGATAGTCCCGGCCCGTCTCCGTAAGCGAGACGAGCGAGGTGATCGACTCGTCCTTCACGTCGAGCAGACCCTTGGTCTGAAGCCAGCCCGAAGCCATGTCGAGCCGCGATTCGTCAAGTCCGGCATGCGACAGGATGTGTGCAGCAGTTACTGTTTGCCGGTCCGTGAAGCAGAGAAGCACCTTGCTTTCGAGCGGATGGAGGCTTTCGAGCAGTTGCGTGAGGTCGGAAGCAGACATAGGATGCGGACAAGATTACGTTGATTGAAAATAATTGTCAAGAAAAAACAAATTGACGGCGGGCGGACGCCTGTGCTAACGTACATTCATGTCCTCTCCCAAGGAAAAACCGAGATTGAACTACACACTGCTCTGCGATGACGTCCGCGAAGAGGTCGGCGGCAAATTCAGCCTCATGGGCCTGTTCGAAACCATCTTTGCCCCTGCTTTTCCGGCGATTCACAACAGGTTCGCCATCGTCAACGAGTGGGCGGGCGGCAGAGGTGATTTTACCGTCAGGATACGACTCCTCGCGCCCGACCGGACGACGGTTCTTTCCGAATCGGAATCCCGCCTGGCGCTCTTCAATGAAACACAGCGGCATCGCGACATTTCCCTGCGCTTCAACACCGCCTTCAACATTCCGGGGACGTACTGGGTCGAGATCCTGCTCGACGGAGAGCAGGCAGCGATTATCCCCCTCCGTGTGCAGAAGGTAACCGAACAAATTGTTCATTGATGCCCCCGAATGTGCGTTCTGCGTCATTCAAGCACGACGATCGGGGTTCCTCCTGCCTTCGTTTGAACATCCTGCGACAGTTTTTCCGCAGCTTCTTTCTTGGTGAAGCTGCCTATGCGGACGCGGTACCACGTTCCTTTCCCCGGCAATTCCGAGGGAACGATGAAAGCGGCAAATCCGCTCTGTTTCATTTTTCTGACGTCTTCCGCCGCTGCCTGCTTTTCCTGATGAGATGACACCTGTACGGTGTAGCGCAGCTTTGAATTTACTGCGGGCGTTGCCGGTGCTGTCTTTTTCTCGACGAGTGGTGGTGCGGATGCGGTCTGCTTCGGATCTGGACCTGCAGCTTTCTTCTCCTGCTTTTTGTCATCCTGCTTTTTCTCTTCCTTCTTCTCCGCCTCTTTTGCCTTGTCCGGCTGCCCGGCATTTTCCCTGCGGGGCTCCGCTTCCTTTTTCTTATCTGCCTTGCTCTCTCCGCTTTGGGCTTTGGGTTTCAACTCGATGGACACGCTCTTTCCGTCTTTTTCCGTCAGTGTCTTGAAAAAAGTATATTCCTCGGGTTTGGGAAGATTCTTGGCCACAACGTCCGGCAACGGAGGCATTTTTTCTATGGCTGCACCGGGTTTGCTCTGGTATTTCCCGACGTAATAACCGAGAAAGAAGAACCCGATCATGAGGGCGACTCCTGCCGGGATGATAATCAGCTTGGATAAAATGCCGCCGCGCTCGTTCAAATACATATGCATCCCCTTTCTGTCGCAGATGCTCTGACGGCCAAACCCCGTTCTCCCGCGCCCATGCAGGAACCGTACGCAGTCTCCCGGTTTCTTACGCGATGAACATAGCGTCGCCGTAGCTGTAGAAACGATACCGCTCCTGCACGGCGAGTTGGTATGCCGCGAGCGTCTGCTCCCTGCCCGCAAATGCCGACACCAGCATCAGCAATGTCGACTTCGGCAGGTGAAAATTCGTGATCAGTCCGTCAATGATTCTGAAAGCGTAGCCGGGGTAGATGAACAGTCGCGAGACCCCGCTGCCGGAAACCACCGTGCCCTCGCTTGCTGCTGTTTCAATCGTTCGCACGCTCGTGGTGCCTACGGCGATCACTCGCCTTCCTTCCGACTTTGCCCGGTTGATGGCGGCCGCGGCTTCGGGTGTGATCGCATAGCGCTCCGGCGGCATCCGGTGGTCGGAAATTCTGTCAGCACGGACAGGCTGAAATGTCCCTGGTCCTACATGAAGCGTTATTTTTACGAACTCAATGCTCCGCCCTTCGAGCCTCCGGAGCAGCTCCTCCGAGAAGTGGAGTCCTGCGGTTGGTGCGGCAACGGCGCCCTCCGTTGCGGCATACACCGTCTGGTAGCGCATGCGGTCATGCTCCGTCGCCGTGCGCCGGATGTAAGGAGGAAGGGGCACGCTTCCGATTTCACGCAGGATCGCACGAATATCTTCGACACCATGAAACCGGATTACGCGAGCGCCGTTTTCCTGCGCGGCAAGGACCTCGGCTTCAATACCGCCTGCAATTTTCAGCCGCTTGCCCGTCCTGGAACAGCCTTTTACGAGCGCATCCCACACATTTCGCTCGCGCTCCTCGAGCAGGAATATCTCCGCCCTGCCGCCGCCCGGCTTTACCGCCGACAACCTGCATGGAAATACGCGCGTATCATTCAGCACAAGCACATCGCCGGCATTGAGATACTCCTCGATGTCGGAAAATACCCGGTGCGCCACACCGCCCGTTCCGCGGTTCACGATCATGAGCCGTGCGCTGTCGCGTTCGGGCGCCGGTTCCTGGGCGATGAGATCGTCCGGAAGCGCATAGTCGAAATCGGCAAGACGATAATACTGTGCAACGGGTGCGGTCATGGGCCGGATATTACCACAAGGCCGGTTGAATTCCAAATTGCAATTTCCTTCGTCAGTCGAAGGACCGCTGCCAGCCCCGTTCAAACTCCTCGTAGGAAAGCAGGATCCCGGCCCTGAACGCCTTGTCCGTATCCGCTCCCCGTGCAAGCTCTTCCAGCAGCCCTTTGACCCGGTAGATGCCGGCGGAGTCGATCAGGTACCGCACCGCGGAAAGACTGAACAGATATGCGTATGCAGCCTGGTTCTGGCCGAGCCCCATGAACGATCCCTCAAGATGTGCGAGCCGGGGCAATTTCCCCTCCTTGACGATCCGATCAAGCGCTGAACGCTGACGTGCACTGATCTCCCTGCCCTCGAAATACTGTGCCAGACCTTCATTGAGCCAGGTCGGGCACCGGGGCGTGATTGTCCGCACGACAGCATGCGTGTATTCATGGTACAGGATTCTGCGCAGGCCGGGTGTCTCCTGCTCGATGCCCCCAATGGGGACCCGGATTTTTCCATCGAACAGGGCTCCGCTCCATCCCGGCGCTTCCGTCACTTCCTGAAACTGCTCGTTGGAATACAGAATCACTTTGATCTCGCGGTCCGGATAAAAACTGAGCGCTCTGCCGATATCACCGTATGCAGTCTCCAGGATTCTCAGCACTACCTTTCCGGCTTCGATTTTTTCTCTTCCCTCGTACTTGATCAGAAAGTGGCTCGTGACGTCCCGGTTGAAGTCCTTTTCTGCCGTATGCTCTCTTCTGATGCGGTCGAGCCGCGCCCGGAGCCCCGCGTCCGCTGGGTTCAGATCAACGGCTTTTCCCCAGAAAAATGCCGCTGTCTCGAAGTCGTCTTTGCGGTAGGAGATCTCGCCGAGAAACTCGTAGGCCGCCGCTTCCCCGGGGTTGAGTACAGCGGCGCGGTTCAGCTCCCGTTCGGCATGGGAGTCGTCCCGCTGCTGAAACAGGGCGATGCCGAGACCCAGATGCGCCGTACCGTTGGCGTCGTCGTACCGGATCGCTTCTTCGAATGACTCTTGGGCGGCCTTGAAGTTGCTGTTCCTGATCTGCTCCATTCCCGCCTTGATATGACGTCTGGCAGTGTTCTGTTCGGCCGTCTGCGCGAACGACTGACCGCACCACAGAAAACCACAGAGAGCCCACATATTCACGATGGGGAACCATCGAGCCAGCATAGCGCTCCTTGACAAGGCATGTCGTGTTTTCAAAATGCAGCGTGCATGATCCGGGGGAGAAATGACAGGCCTGACTGTTCTCTCCACCCGCACGGTGATAAAAAACCGTGATCTATTCCTTCATGGTTTTCACCATCACTCTGCGGTCCCGCGGGCCGTCGAACTCGCAGAAAAAAAGCGCCTGCCACGTGCCGAGAGCGAGACGGCCCTCTTCGACCAGTACTGCCCGCGAAACGCCGATCAAGCTCGACTTGATGTGCGCTGCCGAGTTGCCCTCGCTATGGCCGTAATCATCATCGAAAGGGATGATCTTGTTCAACTCCTTCATAAGATCGCGTCCCACATTGGGATCTGAATTTTCATTGATCGTGATGGCCGCGGTGGTGTGCGGCACATAGACATAGCATACCCCCGACCGTAAACCGCTTTCAGATACCAGGCGCTGCACTCCTTGCGTAATATCCACCAGCTCTGTCCTTGCATTCGTTTTGACTCTCAGCTGTCTGATCATAGAAACCTCCGGATCACGTTCATGAAGTTTGCAGAGTTCGCGAGTCTGTTGTCTGAAAGAATGTATTCAGGGGTGTGGTACTGTTGATTCCCGTTTCTTCGCAAGGACTCCGCCTCATGGACTCCGCAAACTCAACGAACTCACACAACGTTTATATTCCCATATCCTCCCTCCCCCGGATGCGTTTTTCCTCGGCAATGGGATAGATGATATGAGTGATGAGTGAGTTGATGCGCGCCAGGTTGCCGATAAGATCGAGGTGGACATGGCTCGTTTCGATGGACTCCCGCAATCCCCTCCGGAGACGGTCGAGGTGGGCCTGCACCAGTTCGCGCTCCATGGCTCCGAGGTCCTCCTTGTTTCGCAGTACGCGGTCCGCCAGATCGCGGTCATTGGTTGCGAAGGCAGAAAGTGCGACGTCGAAGTTTTCGAGCACCCGTTTGTGGAAATGCACGATCTCGTTGATGCCCTCCTCGGAAAATTCGAGCCCTTTCGTAATCCGCTTCTCCGCCATGGGCATGATATTCCGGTCGATGATGTCACCGATGCCCTCCAGATTGCGCGCCGTTTCGAGCACGGTCATTGCCCGCCGGGTCTGTGATTCCGTGAGCCGCGGTGTCGAAAGCTTGGTAATATACAGGCGGATCTGGCGGTCGAGCAGATCAATCATGTTGTCCCTGTTTTTGATCCCCTGAACGATTGTCAGGTCATCTGACTGGAACGCCCGGAGGCAATCCATCAGCATTTCGCGGACAATATCCGACTGGCGGAGTGCCTCCCGCGTCGCCTGTCCCAGGGCAAGGGCGGGGGTGCCGAGCACGTGATCATCCAGATACAGGGGCCCGAACTTTTTTTCCTCCTCCTTTTCAGGAGTCATGCGGATGATCAGCGATGCAAAGAGCCCGGTGAACGGCAGAAAAATAATTGCCATGATCGTGTTGAACAGGGTATGGGCGTTGGCGATCTGCCGCGCGGAATCGAGCGCCGTGAACGCAACAAGACGTTCGAACGGAGTTATCAACGGCAGAAACAGGGCGACCCCGCATACCTTGAACAGGATATGCGCCCATGCCACCCGACGCGCCTCGGCCGGGGAGCGCAGACTCGCCAGATACGCCGTAGCACAGGTACCGATATTTGCGCCCAGGATGATGTAGATCGCGGTATGAACCGTGATCAGATTGCTTTGGGCGAGGGCCAGTGCAATGCCCATGGTCGCTGCGCTGCTGTGAATGAACGCGGTCACGACGGCCGCGAACAGGATCCCGCTGATCGGTGCTTCCGAGAAGAGTGCGAAGATCTGACGGAACAGATCATTTCCCTGGAGCGGCAGCATCGCCTCGGTCATGATCTTAAGCGAAAGGAAGACGAATCCGAAGCCGAGCACCCCCTTGCCGATGCCCTGCAGGTTTATCTTCTTCGAAAAGAACAGGATCAGGAGACCGATGCCGACCAAGAGAAGCGAGTAATCATAGACATGAAAAGCGATGAGCTGGACCGTGAGGGTGGCGCCGATATCGGCCCCGAGGATCACGCCAAGGGTCTGACGGAAGGTCATCAGACCGGCGCTCACGAATCCCACGAGCATGACCGAGGTGGCACTGCTCGACTGGATGAGGCCGGTGATAAACGCCCCTCCGGCAACGGCGGTGAGTCGGTTGCTCGTCAGCGACCGGAGCAGCGCCCTGATCTTCGACCCTGCCGCGTTTTGGAGCCCGTCGTTCAGGAGCTGAATCCCATAGAGCAGAAGCAGGATGCCGCCGAAGAGGCTGATGATGATCATGAAAGTACTATGCCTAAAATTTCATGATTCGTCAAGAAAAACTGTACGGCTTCACGCAGCGATTCGGGTTGTCTGTCACGGAAGGCCAAAAAAAAGGGCCCCGAAGGGCCCAGGTATATGTTTACCAATCTGCCTGCTGACTTACTTTCCTTTTTTCTTTTTCACTGCCTTCGCAGGTTTGACGACAGCCGGCTCCGCGGTCGTTTTCCAGTTGTTGAGATCATGGGCGATCTTATGGCATTCACCGCATTTCGGGAACTTCGCCATGATACCCTGCGGATGCTTCTCTCCATGGCAGGACTGGCAGGTCGGAACCATCTTGTGCTTGTCCTGATGGCAGAAAGCGCACGTAAAGGTGCTGTGCTTGACCTTGGAGGCCGTCAGCATCTTGTTCTGGGTCTGATGGCATGCTGCGCAGAAAACAGACGGCGTATCCGCGGCGTACGTGACATTCCTGGGCATGTGCACTGCGTGGCACTTCCTGCAGTCCCCGGTCTTGATATCCGCGGAGTGGGATTTGTGGCACTGCAGGCATTCCGGCTTTTTCCGATGAACATCGTGGCACGTGGTGCAGCCGAGGGCGGTATGTTTGCTCTTGAACTCGACCAGCTGCTTGTTCTGCTTGGTGTGGCACGTCAGGCACGGCTCGGTTACTTTCGGTGCGAACGTGATTGCCAGCGGCGTATGCGGATTCTTATGGCAGTTCAGGCATCCCTTGATCTCGAAATGCGGCTTCCCCTGATGGCACATAGTGCACTGCGGAATGTTGTTCTTCGATGAAGGGCGATGACCGGTGTGACAATCCTGGCAGGAAACCGACGATTTGTGCTTGCCGCCGTTTGCGTCTATCTGAGCGGGCTGGTCGGTGTGGCACTTGACGCAGTCAGCTGAGCTGAGCGTCGGTTGCGATGCGGCCCACCCTGAACCTGACATCAGCATGAAGACACTGCAAAAAAACAATACCCCCCACAAAACACACTTCTTCCCCTGTCCCATTCGTTCCCCCTGTACCTGTAAGATTGGTGTTGAATAAACCGGCGCGATTATTACATAAGGCATGGGGCAAAATCAATAAAAAAATATGGTATTCTGATAGGGTGAAAAAAAGCCCGGACAACAATGTCCGGGCTGTCGTTATTGCTCAAACGGGGATATTCCTACAAGTACAGTCCCTCCACGATTTCCGTATTGACCTGATGTACCCATTGTATGATGCGGTGCTGCTCGTTCACGTCCAGGTCGTCGAAACTCATGCCGAGATAGTACATAGTTCCCTGTTTCCGCGCATGAGCTACGGTGGCCCGCGCCGAAAGCATGCCGACGTCGGCGATGTTCATGCTGAGATGGAGCTTCGAACCGATACCGACGGGGCTGCTCACTTCGAGCAGGCAGCCTCCCGCGCTGACATTTTTCACCAGCCCGTTGTTCAATTCATCAGGGAACCCCTCGAGCCAGAAGGTCCCGAGGACTTCCACGCTCTTCCGCATGTGCCGCCTGGCGCCTCCTTTAATGGTCAGGGGTTCCGCAATGCCAATGGGCTGGGTCTTGCCCTTGACCGCAACGGGCGGGAGCTCTTTCCACTTCGCCCGATCACCGATCTCGTCGACGATTAATTTGCTCACGAGCACCTGTCCAGGCTGGGCGACGCCGCAGAGCCGCGCCGCCACATTGATGCTGTCGCCGATTACGGTATAGTCCATGTGATCTTCCGACCCCATGTTCCCCATAACGACATCGCCGCTGTTGAGCCCAATGCCGATATTGATTTCCTTTTCCCCTGCAGCTGCGCGTGCTTCATTCAGGGTTTTGCAGTAATTCTGGATCTCCATGGCGGCCCGCACGGCATTTATCTCCATCTCCGGCCCTTCGAAGATGGCCATTACCTCGTCCCCCACGAACTTGTCCACGATGCCGCCCCACGCATGGATCACCGAGGTCTGCAGGTTCAGGTAGATGTTCATGATCCGCACGACATCCTCAGGGCTGAGCGACTCGGACATGGCGGTGAACCCCCGGGCATCGGAAAACAGCGCGGTAACATGCTTGCGCTCGCCGCCCAGTTTGAGGTGTGAAACATCGCGATGGACCTTGATGTTCAGCACCGTGGACTGGGACAGGTACTTCTCCATAAGCAGTTTTTCGCGCAGGCTCAGAATCATCTCGTTGAACGCGCCAGTCAGCCTGCCTATTTCGTCGTTGGATTTGACCTGTACGAGTTTTCGCAGATCGCCCTTGGCAACAACCTGCATGCCGGCGGCCAGGGAATCAAGGGGTTTTGTCAGCACACGCGCGAGAGCGAATGACAGGAGGAGACCGGCGATCACGAAGCCGCACGCTACGCCGAGAAAGGCATTCTTCTGCCTGCGGATGGCCGTGTTCAGCGTCTGCTCCGAAAGGCCGATGCGG
>DATHDE010000233.1:0-4514 GCA_035490495.1 Nitrospirota bacterium | reverse complement strand
CGATCACCACGTACGCGGTGGCGAATACGACGCCGGTGACGATATCGGCCAACTACGGAAGCACGCTGACAGCCGGGATCACGGTCAATCCGCCGGTCCTGAGCGCATTTTCCATCAGTCCAGCCAGTATGGTGGGCGGCGTAACCTCCCAGGGCACGGTCACGCTCACGGGCGCGGCGCCAGGCAGCGGGTTAACGGTATCGCTCAGCAGCACGTCTCCGTCAAAAGCCAGCGTGCCGACCAACGTCACTGTCTCGGCCGGGAGCTTAAGCGCGCAGTTCACAATTACCACGTATCCGGTGTCAAGCGCGACGACGGTTACGATATCCGCCACCCAGGGGAGCACTCTGACGGCAGGGGTTATGATCAATCTGCCTGACGGCATTCTGACGGGCGGCAGCACTGTGGGTGCAGCTGACGCGCTGAAGGCGCTCCGATTTGCAGCACACATCGATGCGCCGTCGGCGAACGATCTGGCCCACGGCGATGTTGCGCCGCTGGTGAACGGCGTGCCCCATCCGGACGGGAAGATCAATCTTGCCGACGTGGTGGCGATCCTGAGGAAGGCGGCAGGTCTGATCAACTGGTAACCGAATACTACGCTCAGAAAGAGACACTATGAAACCAAACATGCGGACACTGACACTATCTTGTTTTTTTGCGGTAATTCTTGTCATTGCGGGAGCGTTTCTTCCCCTGCCCGCGCTCGCTGTATCCGTTGTCTCGATATCGTCGGGCGGTGGCGGCGTTTTTTTGCTGCAGGGCATCGGGATTGAAGGCGCATCGGCTTTTGAGCTGACAGTTGATTATGACACTGCAACGCTCTCGAATCCGCGGATTACGGAGGGATCGCTCATTGCAGGGGCCATGACTGCGATCAATCCCTACGTCCCGGGAATCATACGCATCGTTGCCATCCGTATTGCACCGGTACAGGGCAGCGGCGTGATTGCAACGATCGCCTTTGACCGGACGGGTGCCTCCCCTGGTAAGATCAATTCACTGAATGTGCGACTGGCCAACAGTACGGGATCCCCCCTGTCAGCGCAGGCGCAGATCATCAATCCGCCCGATTCTTCGACCGGCAGCGGCGCAGCCACGCCGCAGAACCAGAGCACATCAACGACCGAGACAGCGGCGTCAGCGCCGATGGTTGTGGCACCGGTTGTTATCGTGACGCCGCCGGCGAGTTCCGACGGACTGAAAAGCTCGACCGAGTCGACAAAGACGGCGGGACAGGATATTCAGGCAACCGTGCCGGAATCGACGGGCGGAGCCGGAGCGGAACCTGTCATGACGGCGCGGGCAGAGGACAGGGCAGTTGCCGGCGGTAAAAACGCGCCGGCAAGCAGTGCACCGAAAACGCAGGGCATCTACACGCAAAAAAGCGTATTGGAGCTCTTTCGTGAATATAGCGGGAAGCGAACGGCTGCCGCCCTGATAGCGCTCTTTGATCAGGAGAGCATCATCGGGTGCCGCCAGGATCCGCCCATTGCGTTCTCTGACGGAAAAGCGACCGTCAGCGTCGCATTCATATCAACGCCCGGCGCATTGACTGCATCCGACCTGGCTATCACCGGGGCCCGTCTGCTTTCCCTGAAAAAGGATCCGGACAATACCAACACCTGGATTGTCGAGCTTTTGCCTGACAAGGGTGCATACGAAGCAAGCCTTGCTGTCTCGCTGGGAGAGCTCAAAATGATCTATCCGCTGACCATAGCGCCGAAGATCAGCAGCTCTCATATGCAGCCTGCAAAGATGAGCAGAGAGGACCTCGATCGCTATCTGGAGAAGCAGGGCTCTCCCGCGGGAGCTGCTGCGGCCGACCTGAACGGCGACGGCCGCCTGGATTATCAGGATGAATATATTCTCATAGCCAATTATCTCAGTCGACACTCAAAGTAATTTGCAGCTGTTCGCGTACCGGGCCATCGCGAACAGCGAATACAAAACTGCTGTCAACAGAGGGGACGAGGAATCGGGTCCGTCAGCAGCACGCGGCGGAGCCCCACAGACTGAAGTGCTGCTGGGAAACTTCGGGGAGGGTACCGACGAAGGTGTCGTACTCTCCCTTTGTGCGATAGAGGGGTTTCATGAAGGTTAGTGTAGCAATCGTGACGTACAACCATGAAAAGTATCTGGCCAAGGCACTGGACAGTGTATTGATGCAGAGGACGGGCTTTGACTTTGAAATCGTGGTCGGAGAGGACCATTCCACGGATAAAACCAGAGAGATTCTGGTCGATTATCAACAAAAGCATCCGCAGAAGTTTCGGATTTTCCTGAATGAGACGAATATGGGGATGTACCGAAACGGCGCACAGGTGCTCGAAGCCTGCAGCGGGGAATATATCGCAATGCTCGACGGCGATGACTACTGGACTTCTCCCGACAAGCTGCAGAAGCAGGTGGATTTCCTCGACGCGCATGCCGACTGCGCCATCTGTTATCACAATGCCCGGATTGTATATGAAGACGGGAGCAGGGAGCCGACATCGTACCGCCCGCGTCAAAAGCAGTTCTCCACGGTGAATGACCTGTTCCTGGATAATTTCATCCCCACCTGTGCGGTTCTGTTCCGCAACGGGCTTTTCGGCCGGCTTCCGGCGTGGGTGGGCGCCTTGAAGATGGGAGACTGGCTGATTCACATATTGAACGCACTCCACGGTAGGATCGGCTATCTGGATGAGACGATGGCTGTGTATGTCGTTCATGGCGGCGGCATATGGTCTACAAAAACATGGCAGGACCACGAGCCGGCAATGATCAGGATGTTCGAAGCCCTTTCCGAACACATGGATTCCCGGTATGCAGGCATCCTGGCGCATATCCTGCGCTGGAGATATTTTGAACTGTCTCAGCGGTATGAACAAATCGGCGATCTGGCCAGGGCCGGCGCATGCGCCAGTGAGGCGCTGAAAAAGCATGCTCTCATCGTGAGCAGGCCGATGAAATACGGCAGGTGGAGCGATCCAGAAGCTCTCAACATTCTGCCTCCCTATGTGTATAGCCCGACAGGTGCAATTCTACTAAGAAGCATGGTAAGATTATACGTGATTCCCTTTTTACGATCGCACTTCAATCCGCTCTACCGGCTGTTGCGGGCAGTCGCACGAAAGCTGAAACTGGGGCTCTAGGTATGAACAACAACCTTCGCGCAATCACATTCTATCTCCCTCAATTTCATCCGATCCCCGAGAACGATGCCTGGTGGGGCAAGGGATTCACGGAATGGAGAAACGTCATCAGCGCACAGCCGCTGTTTCCCGGACATTACCAGCCGCACGTGCCTGCAGACCTCGGATTTTATGATCTGCGCCAGCCGGAGTCCCGGCAGGCCCAGGCCGATCTCGCTCGTGAATACGGGATTTACGGATTCTGCTACTGGCACTACTGGTTCACGGGCAAGCGGATTCTTGAACGGCCGTTTCAGGAGGTTCTGGGGACCGGAAAACCCGATTTTCCCTTCTGTCTGGCGTGGGCCAATGAGAACTGGACACGGCGCTGGGACGGGCAGGACAAGGAGGTCCTGCTGCAGCAGACATATTCGTTGCAGGACGATACGTCTCATATCCGATCGTTGATCCCGGCCTTTAAAGATCCTCGGTATATCACCGTGCAGGGAAAGCCGCTCTTCCTTGTCTATCGTGTCAACTCCCTTCCGGACCCTGTTGCCACGGCCAGATTATGGCGAAGCGAGGTCGAGAAGGCAGGTCTGCCGGGGCTCTATCTCTGCACTATAGCGAGTCTGCCCGAACTGCATTTTGATGCCACGCGCATCGGTTTCGACGCTGCCGTGGATTTTCAGCCTGATTGGGGAAATATGCCCCTGCACATCTATCCTTCGAAGTCCCGGAGGCTGATGTGGTTCCTGCAATATCGGCAGCTGGGATATGAGGCTTACTACAATCACCAGATCCGCAAGTACCGTACGTATGCCGATATTATGATTCACATGCCGCGGCCCGCATATAAGCTCTTTCCGGGCGTTACGCCGGGCTGGGATAATTCACCGCGGCGGAAACAGAACGCAATCATCTTCAAGGGCAGCGAGCCGAAAATATACGGCAGGTGGCTGCGGCATGCTGTATCCGAAACAATGCAGCGCTTTGAGGGGGATGAACGGCTTGTGTTCATCAATGCCTGGAATGAATGGGCTGAAGGCAATCATCTGGAACCGGACCTGAAATGGGGATTGCAGTACCTGGAAGAAACACGCAAGGCATTGCAAGGCTGATCCTCATCTGCAGTCGGAGTCGGCAGCGCACAATCCCGAGCCGGTTCAGGACAGCTGTTCGATGAAAAGACAATGATCATGCAGGAAATGCCGCTGGTAAGCATCATCATACCCACCTACAATGACGGTCTGGTTGTCTGTCAGGCTATTGATTGCTCGCTGAACCAGACCTACAAAAACCGCGAGGTCATCGTTGTCGATGACGGATCGACGGATGCAACGGAACAGCTCCTGAAAGAACGATATCAGGATAAAATTGTCTACGTGCGTCAGGAAA
>DATHDE010000232.1:0-16047 GCA_035490495.1 Nitrospirota bacterium | reverse complement strand
TGGACCGCCATAACGGATGGTCTGTGATTCGCAGTTACTTTGCCTGTTCCCAGATGAGTCGCTATGTTTGACTTTCCTTCATTTCCCAGAACAAGTGAAACTCCGGGGATTCCTTTAATTTCGTCAGGTCGTGTCTCGGCATAGCAGCCCGTGACAACAACCCTGGCCTGCTGGTTCCGTTTTGCCGCGGCTTTAATCAGCTGACGACACTGTGCATCGGCCTTCGCTGTTACGGAGCAGGTGTTGATGACATATACGTCTGCCTCTGCGTCAAAAGGAACAAACGTGTTGCCGTCCTGTGCCAGATCATGACGCATCCGTTCAGTCTCGTATTGATTGATTTTGCAGCCGAGGGTCGTAAAAGCTATTCGCATAATCTGCCGGAAAGAGAATTGGCGCCCGCTCCGGTAATGAGCACATTTACCAGGGAGCCGATGAGGTCGTGCGGAGCCGAAACGTTCACCGCCTTGTTTCCCCTGGTTCTGCCCGTAAGGGTTGTCCCTTTTTTACTGTTTCCCTCCAGCAGAAGCTCCAGGGTTCGTCCTATATATTCCCTGTTCTTTTGAAGCGTAATCGGGTTCTGAAGTTGCAGCACACGGCTCAGCCTGTCTTCCTTAATCGAAGCATCAAGATGCCCTTGAAGCTTCAGAGCAGCGGTGCCCGGACGCTTCGAGTACTTGAACGCGAATATGCCATCGAACTTCGCGTCGGCGAGGAGTTGCATGGTCAGATCAAAATCCTCTTCCGTTTCTCCGGGGAAGCCTGCAATGATGTCCGTTGTCAAGACAATATCGGGCATGGCCTGTCTCAGCGCCTTCACTTTATCCAAATACTCTCCATGGGTGTATCTCCGGTTCATGGCCGCGAGAATTCTGTCGGATCCGCTCTGAACCGGAAGGTGGAGCGCTTTGCAGACCTTCGGCAGATCACGCATTGCCGCTATCAACCTGTCGGACAGGTCTTTCGGATGGGAGGTCACGAAACGGATGCGTTCTATGCCCGCCACCCCGTTGACCATATGGAGGAGCTCCGGAAAATCCATCTCCTTGGCAAGCCCCTTCCCGTAGGAGTTTACGTTCTGGCCCAGCAGGGTGATCTCTTTATACCCCTGCCCGGCCAGTTCACTCACTTCGCCCACGATGTCCTGCGGCGTGCGTGAACGCTCGCGCCCCCTGAGGTATGGTACGACACAGTAGGTGCAGAAATTGTCGCATCCGTACATGATCGAAACCCATGCCTTGAGTTTGCCTGTACGGCGTGCCGGGAGGCGTTTGCGGTGATAATCCGGGTCCCCACCGACATTGACCAGGGGAGATTTCCCCCTCCGCGCAGTCATATCTGACAGATGCCCTATATCCGAGGGTCCGAAAACGAGGTCGACATAGGGAGCCTTGCTGAGGATGCCGGCACCTTCCTGTTGCGCAATGCAGCCGGCCACCGCGATGGTCATGCCTGGATTCGCACCTTTGAGGCTCCGCAGCCTCCCGAGTTCGCTGAAGAATTTTTGTTCCGCCTTTTCACGAATGCTGCATGTGTTCAAGATGACCAGATCGGCATTTTCAGCATTTTCCGACGACTGATATCCCTGTCCCTCAAGAATGCCGCTTATTCGTTCGGAATCGTGCTCGTTCATCTGGCAGCCGAAGGTAATGATATGGAACGATTTCAACTGTAATCCCTTTCGCAGGATTCATCCCCCCGGAAGGGGAAGAATTCAAAAATGAAGGTGATATTTATATTGCCGGCGCGCGTTCAGAGCCAGACTCCACCGGTGAAGGCTCATCAAGTTTGCGTCCGGGGGGTATTATAATCCGCTGAAGCTGCATGTACAAGAGATATGATATGCGTGAGTGGAACAATCGCAGCAGGAGAATGAACGCGGTATTAACGGTTCATGGTCAAACGAACAGTTTCTCCTCGCTTGACCGAGAGCGCGGCCCTGGCGTTCTGTTTGAACATGAAAATTTCGAGTGCGCCCGAACTGTTCATGATGGCGCCGGGAACGCCCGGTGCAGATTCAGCATAGAAGTTCTTGAGTCCTTTTATTTCCTTTCCCCCGATCTGGACAATGGCATTGCCCAGGGAGCCTTCTTCGCCGATGAGGGGCTGGATCTGTTTAAAGGTGATGTTCGTAATCAGATTCCCGAAGCGGTCGACATAAACCACATGGCCGTCGATGGTTGAGCCTGCGACCTTCGGCTCGGGAATATTGAGTTTAACGTAGTCCGTAATTTCTTCTCCGAAGTTCCCCGAGGGAATGCCTTTGGCAAGCCAGGCCGCAACCGGGGCAAAGATATCACGTCCATGAAATGTCGAGCCCGGGTTCGGCAGGAAATAATGCGTTGACGTGATGTGATGCACACGAAGGCGCTCTGCATCCCGGTAAATGAGGCTGAACAGGCCGTTATCCGGACCGACATAATAATAGCTTTCCGTAACGGCTATAATGGGCCGCCTGTTGCTCCCCACGCCGGGATCAACGACCGCAAGGTGCACCGTGCCTTTGGGAAAATAACTGCCTGCAGTCTTTAGAACATACGCCGCTTCCCACACATCCTGCGGTGCGATTTCATTGGAGATGTCGACGATCTGTGCTTGGGGGTTGATCTTGAGTATGACACCCTTGATGCTTCCGGTGAAAGGGTCTTTTGATCCGAAATCGGTAATCAACGTGACAATGGTCGCCATGCGATCCTCGGTGCTGAAAAGTTAAAAACTGCAAGAATAATATCAGCACGGTCTTCCTTTGTCAACATTTTGAAATTGTGCAAACTGAATATTATTGTTTTAAGCAAGTATGCTTCTTGTCTCATCTTGACAAAAGATCTCAGTGTGGTAAACTCATTGCATTGTTTTCAACTAAAAGGAGGACATCATGAAGATGGTCTACCGTGCACTTATCGTTGTGCTGGCTTTTTCATTGGGGGTTGGTGTTGTTGGAGCAGCTGAACAGGCTTCTTTGGAAAAAGGCAAGGCTCTTTTCAATAACGTCAACCTCGGCACCGTGGGCAAGTCCTGTAACTCGTGCCATGCGGATGGAAAGGGATTGGAAAAAGCAGGAGCAAATGCAGATCTCGCCGGCGTTGTCAATACCTGCATCACAAAGGGGCTGCACGGCACAGCTCTGAAAGTTGATTCGGCTGACATGCAGTCGATGGTCCTCTATATCAAATCGTTCGGCGGTAAAAAACCGGCCGAAAAGAAAAAGGCCGCGGTAGGATGCTGACAACAGCCGCTGGTTGGTCAAAGCCCGCTCTATGAGCGGGCTTTTTTATGCAAGCATTTCCAGAATGCGGCTGAAATCTTTCGATTCATGAGCAAGCACTTCCAGCTTTGTGTTGCCGCATAGGCTTTGAATTACTGCCGGATTCGTTTTCTCCGCTGCACCGCGTTTACCTGAAGAAGCAAAATTAATGATAATTCCGGCGACTTCGATGCTCCTTTGTCGTAATGCGGCGAGGGTGAGCATTGTATGGTTGATCGTACCAAGGCCCGGCCGGGCCACAACAAACACCGGCGCTGAGATCATTTCTGCAAGATCAAGAAAGGTAAATGATCCGGTTATGGGCACCATAATGCCGCCGGCGCTTTCAATGATAAGTCTGTCATGCCTGGAGAGAAGTTCTCGATAGGCGGCCAGAATATGTTCAATGTCGATTTCCTTGCCTTCGAATTCTGCCGCAACCGACGGCGCGAGGGGCTTCATGAATCGATAGGGATTTACGAGATCAAGTTTGTCGCGTGATCCGGACGCCGCCCTCAGCCGAAGCGCGTCTCTTGGATACAGCCGGCCCGCACGAACAGGGCACCCCGTTTCCACAGGCTTCATCACACCGACATCGAAACCTCTTCGCCTGAATGCGGACGCAATTCCTGATGCAACGTAGGTCTTGCCCACGCCCGTATCAGTGCCGGTTATAAACAGAGCTCGGTTTCCATTCATCACATCAACTCACGATCATGCGGTCACTAGATAATCCTGCTGTCCAGGTTGAATACTTGACCGGAAACATTTTCCAAAGAGGAAAGATACCGGATAAAATCGGCTACCTCCCCTGGATTCGATACCCTGCCCAAAACATTCTCCCGAATGATCCGCGTCCGGTAATCATCGGACACCGTACTTCCCATGGATGTTGGCAGAAATCCGGGCAATACGGCGTTCACTTTGACATTACCTGCTCCAAATTCCCGCGCTGCTGCCTTGGTCAGACCGATGAGCGCCGCTTTGGATGCACTATAGTTCGCCTGGCCTTCCCTGCCCTGGATCGCGACTATCGAAGATATTGATATAATATGGCCAGTACCCTGCTTCAGCATGATTTCTGCAACAGCACGCATACAGTAAAATGCTCCGCTCAGGTTGGTGTTCACGACGGTGTTCCAGCTGTCCTCCCGCATGCGCAAAAGCAGTCCGTCTTCCGTGATGCC
This sequence comes from Nitrospirota bacterium, assembly GCA_035490495.1. Taxonomy (GTDB): domain Bacteria; phylum Nitrospirota; class UBA9217; order UBA9217; family UBA9217; genus JAJYKN01. The sequence continues at coordinate 11,616 of DATHDE010000232.1, read as the reverse complement.
TGCGTTGTTGACCAGAACATCGATCCTGTCCCATCGTTTGATTGCTGCGGAGATCATTGCATGTACATCATCCGTTTTCTGCACATCAGCCCTGAACGCAGCGGCATCGCCGCTGTTTTTTCTTATCTCTTCAACCACCCCCTGTGCTGCTTTCTCGTCCCGACAATAATTCACGAGAACGCGGTCCCCGGTCCTGCCGAACCGGAGGGAGATTTCCTTTCCGAGCCCATGTGATGCGCCGGTAACGATGATGACACGCCTCCGTTCCATTGAATCCGTCACAAATAACCTTCCTGTTTACAGACAGCGAACGCCGCAACTACGGTGTCAATATCATTCCGGGAATGAAGGGCTGTCACGGTGAGGCGTATTCTTGCCGTGCCCTCCGGCACGGTGGGTGGCCGTATTGCCAGAGCAAACACACCGAGTTCAAATAGCCGCGACGCGAGGTTGTTCGCATTTGCCGAAGAACCGACGACAAGCGGGATGATGGGAGAATCAGTGTTTCCGAAGGCAATCCCGAGTCTCTCAAGGCCGTCCAGCAGCTGTGCTCTCGCTTCCCAGACACGATTTTTCGGTTTATCATCCTGCTCTACAATATCTATTGCCGCAAGGGAAGCACCGCAGACTGCCGGAGGCAGCGCCGTACTGAAAATAAAGCTCCGCGCCTTATTTATCAGATAATGAATAATATCGTCGTCGCCCGCGACAAAAGCGCCGAATGAACCGAATGCCTTGCTGAACGTTCCCATCTGTACAGGAATCCGTCCTTCGAGATGGAAATGCTCTGTGCTGCCCCTGCCGCGGCTGCCCATAACTCCTGTGCCGTGTGCGTCATCCACGATGAGAACGGCATCATACCTCTCCGCAAGGACAACCAGATCTGGAAGCGGTGCCAGATCTCCGTCCATGCTGAATACACCGTCGGTTATTATAAACCGGCGCCCTGCAGCAGCACTTTTCAGGAGCGACTCTGCATGGTTCGCATCTCTGTGCCGATAAACCAGTGTGCGCGCTCTGCTCAAACGGCAGCCGTCTATGATGCTCGCATGGTTCAGGCTGTCGCTCAGGATGGTGTCCCCGCTGCCAGCCAGGGCCGGAATGATACCCGTGTTCGCGGCATAGCCGGAATTGAACAGGAGAGCGGCTTGTGTTCCTTTGAACCGGGCAGTACGAGTCTCCAGTTCCTCGTGAAGGGGGCTCGTTCCCGATATGAGGCGCGAAGCGCCCGCACCAAAGTTGTACCTGTCCAGAGCTGCTTGCGCCCCCTTTTTCAGGGCATCATGACCGGCCAGTCCCAGATAATCGTTTGAGCACATGAGCAGGAGGCTTTTCCCGTCGACAACGACCCGCGGGCCGGCGCACATTTCAACAATGCGTGTCCAGCGAAGCTGACTCTTCTTCTCTAATTCATTGAGTTCGTGCTCAAACATGGTAATGTTCTTCCGAGGGGAGTTCTCCGCGGCAGATGCCGGTGCCGTTGATAAGGACAGGTGCAACCTGCAGATAGTGGATTGTGTTCTTTGGATCGGCGTGATCCGGATCGATGAAGATCACTCTGCCGCCGAAAGGATCGCCAACACGTTTAAGATGGGGAAATCGAACATACCCTGTCTTGCGTGAGGCAACGTAGCCCGGTGTGTAACTGGGATCATCGGACCAGCAGAGTTCGGCGACAACTCCCGGAGCTGAGGCAACTTTTGTTGCGAGCGCGAGTGCCTCACGTGTGCGGTAATGTTCAAGGCCGATCGCTTTGAGTTTTGCATCGATTTCCCGTGCAGCGGTGTCACTCCAGTCGAAACGCGAGGCTCGAATCCCGCGTTCCCGGTCTTGCTCCAAACGCCTGCCCGTGCGAATATCGATGAGTGCCGCTCCGCGCATGACCTTGCCAGACTGCGATGCGCCGGAAACAAGAAGCCGTATTGCCTCGGCTGCTCGAGCAACCGGGACTCCCGCACGTTCCAGGACGCGCACGGCTGCTGCCCGGCCGCGTTCTTCATCCGGGCTACCAATGGTTATGAGATCAAGCGATATGAGCGTGTGCAGCTCTTCGGGCGCCACCCTGTCGCAATGAAGCACGATCTCATCGGGTTCGGGAATTGCCTGCGATGCTCGAGCGAGTAGTTGCTGTACAATCGCCTGCAGATCAGCGGCATCTGCTATGCGTTCGGCTCCGGATACATGGGCGCTTTGATATGATGCCCGCATGCGGATGCTGAAAGGTTTTTTCATCAGGAATCCGTCAAACTGACAGTCCGAAGTCACCGATCATTTTGAGATCATCCTCCGGCTTCAGCCCTGATTGTGTCAAATAGTTGCCGATCATGAATCCGTCAGCACCAGCTGCGAATATCAGGGGATGCAGGCTCCGCAGACCGGTCGCACGTCCACCGCAGATGCGTATTTCCTTTTTCGGCAGAATGAATCGGAACAGTGCTATGGCATGCAGCGCATCCAGGGGTCGTATTGGCTCGGCATGTTCCAGCGGTGTTCCCGCAATAGGCATTAGAAAATTGATCGGCACGGAATCGACATCAAGTTCCCGGAGCGTAAAAGCCATTTCCATCCGGTCTTCCATGCTCTCACCCAGCCCGAAGATTCCTCCGCTGCAGACGGACAACCCCAGCGACTTCGCATGGCCTATGACATCGAGACGCTCATCGAACGAATGGGTGGAACAAATTCTCGGGAAATAACTTCGCGATGTTTCCAGGTTGTGATGATACCGGAGCAGACCCGCATCCTTCAACCGGGCAAGCTGATCCCGTGTCAAGGTTCCGAGCGTTGCGCAGGGAGACAGTCCCGCATCACGTACTTTTTCAATGCCCCGGGCGATGGTTTCGAGATCTTTATCCGATTCAATTCCGCGTCCGCTCGTGACGATACAAAATCGTTTCGCTTTATTCTTTTTTGCGCTCTCGGCAGCGCGAGCCATATCGTGGACGGAGATGAGAGGATAAACCGGAGCAGCGGTCTGGTTATGCACTGATTGTGCACAATACGTGCAGTCTTCAGAGCATGCGCCTGATTTCGCATTGACGATGGAACAGATGTCCACGGTTGAGCCGCGATGGCGTTCGCGTATTGCGCCGGCGGCATAAAAGAGGTCCCATCGTTCGTGACCGTTCAGTCTGGCCAGCTGCCGCGCTGCTGCAGCCTCTGCAGACGCTCCGTCCAAGCCTCGTAGCAGGGCATCAGGAACAGGAGATTTTCCATCGCTCATACAACTTTAATACCTGAAAGACGGTTAATTGTCAACTACAATCCTAAATATTGTTAACAATCAACTTGTTCAGGAGAAGTCTTCATTTCCTCTACACGCAGCCAAGCAATCATGTTATAATGCTTGCACCGGAGGGACCATGAATAAAACATCCCTATTAACAATCCTTATCGTGTCGTGCCTGTCCGCGTTGTTCTCCTGCACTACGAAGAATGACGGATTCATCGATGGCGCCGTTACTCCTCCCGGTCCGGGAATGCGGGTCACGGTGAGCCGTGACGGGAAGCCTTTTCGTGCAGTTGACATCGATTCTTCTGACGGCAGATTTCATATTGCACTGCCGCCCGGCAAATATGACGTCAGCGTATCTTCTCCCCGTTCGCCTTTTCCATCAACGTTTGCAGGGGTCGATATTCATTCAAACGCAACGTACACGCTGCCAACTGTTGAAACGCCTGGTGCGTCGGCGTTAACAAAATTGAGCGGAAAAATCGAACCTGCGGGGACAACGATTACGCTGCTGTCCGAAGGAAAAGAACGTGCAGCGATAAATGCCAGTGCGGATGGCAAATATGAGTTCGCAGACATTCCGGCCGGGTCGTATACCATGCGGGTTTCCGCGCCGGGATATGCAGTGAGTAACGAGGAAGTAGTCATCCCCGAGGACGGAGACACTTCCCGGAACCGGAGACTCCTCTACCTGTCCACGATCGACGGCGTTGATTGGGCAAACGGTATCATCCGCGCTACCGGCAGGGGCAAATTTCCGGTCGACTCCCCCAATCAGACAATCCGGCGCGAGATGGCGAAGCGCGCTGCATTATCCGATGCCGAGCGCAACCTCGTAAGAATCGTGGAGCAGATCAAGATAGATGCAAACCATGATATCAGATCATCCATGACGAACAGTGCGTTCTCGTCACGGATCAAAGGATATCTCCGGGGCTTTAAAGTAATCGGCGAACGAGACATTGAAGGCGGTATTGAACTGGTTCTGGAACTGCCGTTGACCGGCCAAAATGGTCTCACGGGAATTCTTGCTCAGTAACTATTTCAATTCATTCTATGGGAGAGGCTCATACCCCATTTCCGGTCAAGCTGTTTATCGGAATGCTCACGGCGCGCGAGCAGCTTTTTGCCAGCTGCATGCAGCGGTTGTCCGATGAGTTCGGGCCTGTTGAGCATGAAAGCCCTTCATGGTCGTGGGATGCGTCCGATTACTATCGTGAAGAACTGGGCGATGGTATCAAGCGGAAATTCATTTTTTTTCAACAGCGAATCGACCCGGGGTTGCTTCCGGAAATAAAGGAATATTCGAATTCACTCGAACGGCTATTCTCCGAGAAAGGTCAAAACGACAAGCCGCTCCGGAAGATCAATATCGACCCCGGTTACCTCACTGAAGCCAAGGTGGTTCTGGCTACGACGAAAGATTATTCCCACCGCCTCTACATCGGCAGAGGCATCTACGCCGAGGTTACCCTTCGCTATCATTCGCGGGAGCGAAGCTTTCTGCCCCATGAGTTCACCTTCCCCGATTTTCGCAGGGAGTCGTATCTGGCTCTTTTCAACAGCATGCGTGATTCTCTTCGGCGGGATTTGAAACGGTAGGGATTTTGACTGTTTTTTAATATTTACAGCTCAAGTTCAACACTCACGGAAGCGCAGGAGACAGCGGGCGGCTGGTCTTTGGCAAATCTTCAGAGAGAAATCCTTTTGCAGATTGAATGGTAAGCAGCGGGATGAATTCATATACGCTGAGATTGATTCTATCGAAAGGGTTGAGGTGCTTGTCCGTGAAGCTGAAGCTGACCGCGTCCCACGAGAGGAATTCCTTTATTGCCTGACGTATCTGCTCGTGTACGAGCATCTCGATTATTTCAAAAGTCACTTTCCCCGTTTTGAGAAGGAGTGCCCCGAGCGGGATATTTGCATTTTGCTTTTGAAGCCTGAGCGTTTCCAATAAGTCGGATTCCGTCACCAGACCATCCTCAACGAGCAGATCGCCTATAGCGCGGGAATACGGGGAGAACGCCTGCAGAATCCTGCCCTTGTGAAAAAGAAGAGTGCCGATGTTGTTTCCTGATTCAACGACGAGTTCACCTGTTCGTGAATGCATTCCCAGAAGAAAGAGCACATCCGTCAGCGTGAGTCCCAGGGGGTTCATTTTCATGCACGTTTTAATATAAAAATATCTGCTGGTGTTAAACCACTTCTTCGATCTGCTTCATTCGTGGCGGTTGATGGCGGCTTCTCTCTTTATTTCATGAGGCCGTCAGTATTCCGGGTGTCGGTTTTTTCAAGGGCAGCTTTAATAATGCGTCCGAGTTCCCTTGTTTTTACCGGTTTGTTCACAAACTCAAACACACCGAGGCTGAGTGACTTGAGATATGTTTCCACCGCACCATACGCGGTCAGCATGATAACCGGGATTGCGGGAAGGAGTTGTTTGAGGGCAACAATAAATTCCAGGCCGTCCATCCCCGGCATGCGATAATCCGTTATGACCAGGTCGATGTGTGCCCCGCCGCGGATTGCCGCGAGCGCCGAATGCGGATCAGGTTGTGAAATGACACGATAGCCGAACCTTTTTAGTATTACACCCAGCCAACTCAGGTTGTCTGGATCATCATCAACGAGCAGCAGTGTTTTCATAGGACCCCGTCACTTGTCGCACTCGCAACCTTCTGCGGATTATCTCTCTGTTCAATTCTGCGCTACAAGACTTTCCGGATTGTCCTGCCACTCATGCTGCGTTGTACCTGGCCCAAATTTCGTGGCTGCAAGGATGCCGTGTTTCTGGAGTTTGCTGTACAACGTGGACCGGGGGATCCTGAGCATTTTTGCTGCAAGATGTTTATTCCCCCTGCAATCCCTCAGCGTCTTGACGATGAGATCGCGCTCGGTGTCCCGCAGTGACATCGTTTCTCTGCTCAGCGGCAGGTCATGATGCCTGCCTTGAATGGACTCCGGCAGATCATCGGGCAGTATCTGCGGTCCCTTTGCCATGACGACAGCATATTCAATCGCATTCACCAGTTCCCTGACATTGCCGGGCCAGGGATAGTGCAACAGAACATCGAGTGCGTCCGGTGAAATGGACTGGACAGCTGTCCGTCCGTGGTGCCGTTCCAGGAAGTGACTGATGAGAAGCGGTATGTCTGTCAGACGTTCTTTCAATTCCGGCAGACAGATGGAAATGACATTCAAGCGGTAATACAGATCGTCGCGGAACAAGCGTGATTCCACGGCATCCTTCAGGTTCACATTCGTTGCGGCAATCAACCTGAAATCGACATGGATCGTCTTTGTCCCGCCGATGCGCTGAAATGTATGCTCCTCGAGGACGCGCAGTAATTTTACCTGGGAGCTGAGCGGCATAGTGTCTATTTCATCGAGAAAAAGCGTGCCTCCGTTCGCTGCTTCAACACGGCCTATGGCACGCTGGACGGCACCCGTATATGCGCCTTTTTCGTGGCCGAACAGCTCGTTTTCAATCAGCGTTTCCGCGAAAACGCCGCAGTTCACCGCTTCAAACGGTCCTTCCGACCGGCTTGAAAAATTGTGGATCGCGCGTGCTACGAGTTCTTTGCCTGTTCCACTTTTCCCCTGTATAAGAATCGTGCTCTCGGACGGAGCAATATTTTCGATGATGTCACGGATGCGTTCCACCTTGGGATGTGTGCCAATGATCTCATAATTCTTTTTCAGTCTGCGGATCTCGCCTTTCAAATGCCGGTTTTCCATTAAAGATTCGTGATATGCACATGCACGTTCCAATATCTGGAGAAAATGGGAAGGGACATACGGCTTGGTTAGAAAATCAAACGCTCCCATTTTCATTGCCTCCACGGCAAAATCGATTGTACCTCTTCCACTCATCATAATAACTTGCGTATCAGGTGATTGAGTTTTGCATGTTTTCAGCAGATCAATTCCGGTAATGTCCCGCAACATGAGATCCGTTATAATTACACTGAATTGCTCCTGAAGAGCGAGTGACAGTGCCGCTGCACCATTTTCGGCGACTTCGACGAGATATTTCCCCTCTCTGTTGACAATGGCACGAAGAGAATCGAGCACGATCGGCTCGTCGTCAACAATGAGAATCTGGTGATTGATTTTCATACAAGCCCCCCTGTTTCTACTGTACAACTGAGTTTTACTAATCAATATATTGTTACAACATATTTGTCATAATCTAAAATGTAACATTTGAATATGATATGAACGAGTGTTCAAGAATCTCAGGGAGAAGCGTTCTAATCCTCACGACTAAAAAGGGTTTTCCTTGAGAACACGAGAAAAACAGCCTTGATAAATCGGCGTTCAGCCAAATAAAACGCTGAAGCTGCCGATCTATGTTGATCAGCTATGTTTATCGGCTGATTTGCCAGAAACTTTAGGTTTTTTAGAGTAACTTTATGAAGCCGGGGATGAACTAAACGGTGGGTTACTATGTTTCAAATTGATTTACAAGGATATACGTGTGAAGCAAAAAAAGTACTAACGCGGACAACGATTCATTGTAGCATGTCTTGCATCCGACTCCTGAGATCTTGTCTATTTTTCGTACAGTCGGTTTGATATTTCTTGAAATACTTCCTTAAGCCGTAATACTCCCGCCAGCTTGTTGCTGTTTTCCAGAACAGGAAGCAAATCGAGGTTCGCGCATTCCATCAGATAGGCAGCCTTGTCCAGTGCCGTGTCAAGTCCTATCAGTATTTTAACCGGTTCCATGATTTCACTGATTGGTCTTTCCGAAGCCTCCTTGATTTTTCCGCTTTTAAAACTCGCGGCTATTTCGGGCGGGATATCTCTTTCAAATGCAGTTGCGGCCTCGGCCAACGTACTCGTCGATCCGGTCCGTACCAGTCCCTTCATCAGGTTATTAATGCTCAATGTGCCTATCAGGGTATATTTTTCGTCAAACACCAGGATAACAAGGGGGTAAATGCATTTTTGGGCATCTGCGACTGATTTTTTCATGATACCAGCAGCCTGACGTATGGTAAACCAATACGGCATATGGGGATATTCGAACGCGTCGATCATCAAATCACGGATTTGTTTCGAGGCATCCATTATCGTTCCTCCGATAGTACCAACGGTCAATGTTCACGATGGCAACGGCCATATTTTCGCTTGTACAACGCCGGATGTCAAGTATAAACATCGTGCCGTCGTACGCAATTTCTCTTGCAAATTTCCGGTCTGCCATGCTATCTTTTATCATGTCGTCTTTTTTGAAATTAACATCCTTCTGGAAGGATTTATTCTTCCCACGAGGCCAAAAGGGGCCTTCCGATCGCGATAAAAAATCGAAGGCCTCTGACGAACTCAAAAAAAAGTATCTTCTCTTTCTCGATCTGCTCAAGGCAAACAACCGCGTCCTCAGTCTCATGGCTGATATGGAGGAAAAATCCTCCGGCGAGTATCTGTTTGACAAGCAGTATATCGTGAATACAACGGAATCCATCGCGACAGGCGTCGCAAGCATCATTCAGCTTTTAAATGACATATCGGGCGGCAAGTATACTGTGCTCAACGAGCGCTTCCGGTTCATCCAGGAATCGCTTTCTCCCCTCCTCTTCCCGAGAAGGAATATCAAGCCCGGCAGACTCACGATCGACATCCGCGATCTGAGCGGCACAATGTCAGATGTTGCCGGCGGGAAAATTGCTCAGCTGGGCGAGATCAAGAACAGGCTCAATCTGCCTGTTCCCGACGGTTTTGTCATTACGACGTATGCGTCGAAACTGTTCCTTGAGCACAACAACCTGGGCGACAGGATCAATGGTATGCTTCAGGGTCTCAATGCCAACGATCTTTCGGCAGTTAATGCAATGAGTGCAAACATCTGTGAACTGATCTCGAAAGCGGAATTGCCGCAGGACGTCGTTGATGCCATTGACAACAGCATCCGTGCCATGCAGCAGCCGCTGGTTGTTTCCGTAAGGAGCAGCGCGATTCTCGAAGACAGCGATTTTAGTTTTGCCGGCCAGTACGCTACGTTCCTGAACGTACCTGCGGACAAGATCAAACAACGTTATCGTGAGGTTGTCGCAAGCCTGTTTACGCCGCGCGCAATTTTCTATTATAAAACGAAGGGGCTGACTGAGGACGATATCATCATGGCCGTCGGTGTTGTGAGGATGGTGGAACCCAAAGCCGCCGGTGTTCTGTACACGGTTGATCCCAATGAGCCTGATCGTGATGTCGTGATTATAAATTCGCTGCGGGGACTCGGGCAGGCGGTTGTCGATGGTACCATGGCCCCCGACTATTATGCTGTCAATAAATCCTCTGGCGCAATAACCGACATGAAAATAGCGCAGCAGTCGCGCATGCTGGTCTGCAGTCCTGAAGGTGATATCAGAGAACAAGATGTGCCGTCCGAAGACCAGGGGACACCTTCCATCGACGATACGCAGATCAAAGAGCTTTTCAGCTATGCTGCATCGCTGGAAAAGCACTATGGCGTGCCGCAGGACATAGAATGGGCGCTGGATAGCCGCAACAGGCTCTATCTGCTCCAGAGCCGGCCGCTGAACACGCTGGCCGGAGAAAATACCTCACAGCATGTTCCCCGGCGTATTGAAGGCCAAACCGTTATCATTGATAAGGGGATTATTGCCTGCAAAGGAATCGCATGGGGTAAGGCGTTCGTGGTGAACAACAATTCCAACCTCACGGATTTTCCAGACGGCGCCGTGCTGGTTGCCAGGCATACGTCTCCGAGGTATGTGACCGTTATGAAGAAGGCGTCAGCGATCATCACGGATGTCGGCGGCATTACCGGTCATATGGCATCCCTGTCGAGAGAATACGGAGTTCCGACATTGCTCGATACGGGACGTGCGACTTCAATGATCAAACACGGGCAGGAAATAACCGTTGACGCATACAACTGCAACGTATACGCAGGCAAAGTCGATTCCCTGCTGGCGTACGCTGTCAAAAAGCCGAAAGTAGTCCTGGGGGGACCGCTTTTCGACATGCTCGGCACCGTGTTGAAATGGATCGTTCCCTTGAACCTTGCCAATCCCGAAGACAGGAATTTCCGGCAGGCGGCATGCATGACGTTTCATGATATCACGAGATATACGCATGAAAAGGTCATGTCCGAGATGTTCCGTATCGGGGAAGGAAAAGACAGCGGTATCGGAACCATAGCGCTGAACTACGAAGGCCCGCTGGATGCACACCTCATCGACATGGACAACTGCGTTGCAGACGGCGTGACTGTAGCATCCCCTGACGATATTCACTCAATCCCTTTTTCCTCCTTTCTCAAGGGTCTGTTCAGCATGAAATGGCCTGAGCCGAGACCTGCTGATGCTCACGGACTCATCGGCATGATGATGCACCATGCAACAAGGTCGGAGACCGAGACCTATGACGTAGGCCGCCGGAGCTTTGCCCTGGTAGCACGCAATTATATGAATTTCAGCGTCCGCCTCGGATACCACTTTTCAATGATTGAGGCTTATGCAGGGGAAAACAGAAACGACAACTATATCAGATTTTTTTTCAAAGGTGGGGGTGCTGCCGTTGATCGAAGGCTGCGGCGTCTGAAAGTGATTTCTGAAATACTCAAAGCGCTGGATTTCCGCATAAAGGCAACAGAAGACGTCATGAATGCCAGTTTGACGAAATATGATGCCAGCGACATCACCGACAAATTGGAAGTGATGGGAAAGCTCACCGTATATACGAAGCAGCTCGACCTGGTGATGTACAACGATGCGCTCGTCGACCAGCACATAAGCCAATTTATCACTCAGCACATCCGTGGTGTGAGTGGCTGAAAAAAAAGGATTGGCGGCACGATACCGCCAATCCCTCTCTCGGTCAGAACTTTCTGGACTCCAGCTAGTTGTTTGCCTTCTCGAGATTAAGCTGCTTTTCCGCCTTCACTCCCTGCAGCATGCGGATGATAATAAGAAGGCTCAATCCAGCCGCAGCCGTGAGCAGCAGATAGCCGGCATAATTATTCCACATGGTTTCCATGGCTTTTGCCTGCTGAAAGGCTTCCGACTGCTGGGCAAACCAGCCTTTGACAGCCGCTTTATTCAACGTGATCCAGTCGCGTACCTGGACCTTTGTACTGGCAATGGATGAACCTTCTGTTTTTGCCCATTCCATAAACGCGGCGTTTGATTTTACCCATGCGTTCAAGCTCGAGGAATACACGGCCTTGTACGTGCCCGCCATAAACTTAAAGACCACGGAAACGCCTGCTAGCAGCATGGTGACGGAGAAGTACAGGCGAATCTTCAACCCCTTGACATATTGCGTCGCAAGCGTGCCAAACTGGGCGCCGACCGCAGCTCCGATCAGCATGACACAGGCAGCAATGAGCTCGACCCTGCCCTTCATCGCGTACGTGA
>DATHDE010000231.1:0-5306 GCA_035490495.1 Nitrospirota bacterium | reverse complement strand
GCTCGACGAGTATGTGGAGAATTTCTCCGTGGGCGCCATGGACGTGGACAGCGCCCTGGCGCATTTCCGCAGGATGCAGAACAAGGCAGTGATCACGGGCGCCCACCGCTCCGACATCCAGCTCGCGGCCATGGAAACCTCGACGCGCTGCATCATTCTGACAGGCGGCCTGACGACGAACGATGTGGTCATCGGCAAGGCGCAGTCCAAAGGAGTCCCGATCATCACCGTGAGCGACGACACCTTTACAACCATCGACAAGATCGAAGGCCGGATGGGCAAGACAAGCATCCGCGAAAAGCACAAGGTGGATCGTGTAAAAGAACTGATGGATCTAGAGTTTGATATGAAGAGGTTTTTGAAAATGATAGGGGCCAGAAGCTAGCGTCCAGGGTCCGGTAGCAAACAACCAGGAACGGCGAAAACATTAGGGCCCAGGGTCCGGTAGCTAGCAACCAGGAACAGCGCAATAGCAATAATAGTAGCAAGGGCAGCTGGACCCCGGCTCCTGGACCCTTGACTCTTCGTTTTATTATGACTGAAAAATCCATCATCATCATCGGCGGCGGAATCGCGGGGCTGGCAGCGGGGTGCTACGGCCGGATGAACGGGTTCCGCACGCGCATTTACGAGCTTCATAAAAAGAAACCCGGCGGCCTGTGTACGGCCTGGAAGCGGCAGGGATATACGATCAACGGCTGTCTTCACTGGCTCATCGGCTCGGGACCAGGATCCAAGTTCCATATGATCTGGAGGGAACTCGGCGCGCTCGAGGGGATGAAAATCGTTGATTTTGAAGAATACGGCCGGTTCGAGTCGATCGCGGACGGCACGCTCATCATCCCCACGGACATGGACCGCTTTGAGAAGCGCCTGATCGAGATCGCGCCTCAGGACCGCCTCCTGATACGCGAATTTATCTCAGCCGTGCGCGTGTGCATGCGGGTGGAACTGCCCGTGGACAAGGCCCCTGAGGTAATGGGGTTGTTCGATATCATCAAGATGATTTTCAAGAATTTTCCCTTTCTGCGCATTATCCGGAAGTGGAACAAGATATCGCTCAAGGAGTATGGCGACCGCTTCAAGCATCCCCTGATCCGCAAGGCCTTTCCCGAACTCTTTCTGCCCGACTTTCCCGTCACCTTCATGCTCATGAGCTTTGCCTGGATGCACAAGAAGTCTGCGGGCTATCCCGTCGGAGGATCGCTGGAATTCAGCAGGAGCATCGAGAAGCGTTACCTGGGCCTGGGCGGGGAGATGCATTACAAGTCGCGAGTCGCGAAGATCCTGACGGAGCACGGCAGGGCCGTCGGCATCAAGCTCGATGACGGGACCGAACACCGCGCGGATTACGTGATCTCGGCAGCGGACGGCCATGCCACGATCTTCGACATGCTTGAAGGAAAATATATTGATGATAGGATTCGCGGCTATTATGAAAAGCTACTCCTGTTCCCGCCGCTCGTGTATATTGCAATAGGGGTAAATCGGACATTTCGTGGTCTTCCTTCCTCGGCTGGCGGCATTGCGGTCGAACTGGAAGAGCCGCTTCTCGTTGGCGGTGTCGAGCAACGCTGTCTCGGCGTTCATATATACAACTTCGATCCAACCCTTGCACCGGAAGGAAAAACCGTGATCGTAGTCATGTTCCAGACAGACTTCGAATACTGGAAAAAACTCCGGGAGAACGACGAACAGTATAAAGCCGAGAAGGAGAAGCTCGCTGATACTGTCGTCAACCTCCTCGACAGGCGCTTCCCCGGCCTCGCGGCCCAGGTGGAGATGCGCGATGTTGCTTCTCCGACCACCTTCGTGCGGTACACGAACAACTGGAAAGGGAGCTTTGAAGGCTGGCAGGTGACGCCGAAGACCTGGAGCATCGGCAAGGTGATGAAAAAAACACTTCCCGGACTTGACAACTTCTACATGGCAGGCCAGTGGGTGGAGCCCGGCGGGGGACTGCCCGCGGTCGCCTTGAGCGGAAGGAACGCAATCCAGATCATCTGCAAGAAGGAAAGAAAGAAGTTCACGACCATGGTACCGTAACAGGCTGCTGAAAAAAAATCACTCGAAACCCTTCACATCGCTCAGGATGACTAATAAAGGGGAAACAGTATTTGACACGGATCAAACTTATCATATGTTGATCCGCTTCTTCAGTGTCCAACTGCTTTTTTCAGGATGTAATTTTTTTTCTACGGCTGCAGAAAGACATTATGAATAAATCTCACATCGCCACGCTCATCGAAAACCACCGGACTTTTTTCGCTTCCGGCACGACCAGGGACATCTCCTTCCGCATCGAGCAGCTGAAAACGCTCAGGAGAATGATCAAAGACAATGAACAGGCGTTTTTCCGGGCACTCAGGCAGGACCTCGGCAGAAATGACTTCGAATCCTACGGCGGCGACACGGAAATAACAGTCAACCTCATTGATTATGTACTTAAGAATATCCGATCTTGGGTGAAACCCCGTCGGGTCAGGACATCACTTGTCTATTTCTCTGCCAAGAGTTTCGTGATACCCGAACCGCTCGGGACGACGCTCATCATCGGGCCGTGGAACTTCCCGGTCCAACTCATGCTCTCGCCGCTTACCGGCGCGATTGCTGCGGGCAACTGCGCCGTGCTCAAACCTTCTCATGCTTCGGCAGCGACGTCGTCCCTCCTGGTGAAACTGATCCGCGCCTATTTTGACAGCCGCTTCATTTCCTGTGTCGAAGGAGACAGGGAATCGGCGCGTATACTGCTGGAGGAGCAGTTCGACCATATTTTTTTCACGGGTGGTCCTGCAGCAGGCAAAGTCGTGATGGCGGCTGCGGCGAAGCATCTCACGCCGGTGACGCTCGAACTGGGGGGGAAGAACCCGTGCATCGTCGATGCTGATACCGACCTTGACATCACCGCCCGGCGCATCACGTGGGGGAAATTTTACAACAACGGCCAAAGCTGCGTCGCGGTGGACTACCTGCTCGTGGACAAGCGGATCAAGCATGAGCTGCTCAATAGAATTGTAAAAAATGTACATGACTGGTATGGTCCGGATCCCGCGAAGAGCACGAACTACGGACGAATCATCAATGAAACACATTTCGATCGCGTGTACCGGCTCATGGGAAAGGGGACAATCATCTGCGGCGGTCAGGGTGATCGCGCGTCGCGCTATATTGCGCCGACGGTGATCGACGGCATTACAGGCAGCGAGCCGATCATGGAGGACGAAATTTTCGGACCGCTCCTTCCCGTGATTGAATACGAAACACTGGACCAGGCAATCTCGTCCGTCAACAGCAGACCGAAACCGCTTGCGCTCTACTTTTTCTCCCGGAGCAGGGCAATGCAGGAACGCGTGCTGCGTGAAACATCCTCGGGCGGCGGCTGCATCAACGATACGGTAATTCACGAGACAGCGGACCGCCTGCCATTCGGCGGCGTGGGCATGAGCGGCATGGGAAAGTACCACGGCAAGGCCACGTTCGATACCTTCAGCCACGAACGGGCATTCATGAGGAGTGGATTCATCCTTGCTGCAGATGCACTTCTGCGCTATCCACCGTACCAGGATCACCTGAAGTGGCTGCGGAAGATTTATTAAATCAGGAAAAGCGATTGATACTGATAGAGTCTGATTTACTATGATATCCACGGACAAGGCCTGCACAGAGACCGCGATGCCTGAATTTCTTTGCGTCTTGGTGGCTTCGATGAGGTTTATTATATCTTCATCCGCTTCTTCAGTGTCCAAGATTGCTGCGACAGCCGTTTCTTTCCTTGACACCCCAGAGCAATAGTGCTACTTTCTCGCCATGTTTGTTTATCTCGACGGCCGATTCATCGCCAGTGATCAGGCCATGGTCTCGGTGTTCGATCACGGTTTTCTGTACGGCGACGGCATCTATGAGACCATGCGCGCCTACGAGGGCAGGCTTTTCCTGCTCGAGCGGCATCTGGCCCGGCTCAAGCGCTCGGCGCAGGCTATCTCCCTTCGTCTTCCCCTCAGCCTCGAACAAATCGGCAATGCCCTCAACGAGACGCTGAAAGTCAACGAGTTGAGGAATGCATATGTCCGGATGCATGTATCCCGCGGGCCCGGCGAGATCGGACTTGATCCGGCGCTCTGTCCTGCGCCGACGATGGTTATTGTCGCCAAGCAGTTTCATGAATATCCCGCATCCTATTTTGAGAAGGGCGTTCGTGTGGCTCTGGTGCAAACCCGACGCAACCACCCGCTTGCCCTTGACCCCGCTATCAAGGGCACGAATTTCCTGAATAACATCCTCGCAAAAATTGAATCGCTCAAAAAGGGCGCGTACGAAGGCATCATGCTGAACTGGAAGGGCTATATTGCGGAGGGCACCATCAGCAACATCGCCGTGGTCAGGAGAGGAATTCTCACCACCCCGCATAAGGACACGGGCATTCTCGCAGGAGTGACCCGCGAGTTCATCATCCGGCTGGCGAAAAGAAAAAAGATTCCCGTCAGGGAAACGCTGCTTCTGCCCAAACAGCTCCTCTCCGCCGACGAGTGTTTCATTACGAACACCACCATGGAAATCATGCCCGTCACGATGGTGGATAAAAAGAGAATCGGGAAAGGCAGACCGGGGCCTGTCACACAACTTCTGACAGCAGAATACAGGAGCGAGGTTGCAACATGGTTACGGAAGCAAGCCGTCTAGCGCAGCTTATCGATCACACTATTATTCGCCCCGACACAACGCTGAGCGATCTCGCTGCGGCCTGCGAAGCGGCGAAGAAGTACGGTTTTTCTTCGGTGGTCGTGAATGGCTGCCTGGTTACACGCGCCCGGGAGCTCTTGTCCAATACGCTCATCAAAGTCACCGCAGTCGTAGGATTCCCCTTTGGCGCGAACACAACCACGGTGAAGATCGTTGAGGCCATGGAATCCATGAAGAACGGCGCCAGCGAACTCGACATTGTGATCAACATCGGCATGGCCAGATCCGGCAGGTGGGACGCCGTTGAAGTGGATCTGAAAAATATCATCGCCATGACGCCGCAGAAGATCCATAAGGCCATCATCGAGACGGGCATGCTCACGGAAGACGAGATCATCAGGGCATGCGAGATCGCCATGCGCTGCGGCGCAGAGTTCATCAAGACATCCACAGCATACGGACCGCGGGGTGCAACGGTCGATGATGTGCGGCTTATCCGGAAGATCGTCGGTTCGGTCTGCCGCGTCGAGGCGTCCGGCGGGATCAGGACCCTTGGCGCAATGAGTAAGCTTGTCGATGCCGGCGCCGAGCGCATCGGCACGAGCGCCGGGCCTGCGATTATGGAG
>DATHDE010000230.1:0-15086 GCA_035490495.1 Nitrospirota bacterium | reverse complement strand
GGCCGGGCAAACAGCAGGCTGAAGCGGTTACCGGCCGGCGCATGAATTTGCATGATGTCGTGGAAGAAATTTTGATTGAGCTGGGCCAGGATCTGGCCCGCATATTTTCCCCGGAACAGGTATGCAATGGAGACGACGGTGGCGTCTCCGACGGGTGATATTACGATGGCGCCATGTACGAATGCACGGCCGATATACGGCTTCCAGCTTTGCGCGGGGGGAAGCTTGTGACCCGGCTGCGCCTGGCCGGTGATGAGACTGCCGCCGGAGTCGACGAGCGCCATTGCCGTATAGAAAGGATGCTGATTGTTCTGTCGGTTTTCCAGGTGGGAGCGGAAGAGCTCGTTGATGGCCACGAGGCTGTATTTGAGCCCGTACTCCATGCTGAGCTCAAGTGCACGATTTTCGAAATAGACTGCGATTTCTCGGGAACGAGCAATGGCGCGAAGCTCTCCTCTGCGCTCCTCGAAGTGGTACCCCAGCTCCGAGGAGCGGCGCGTCGTTTCCTGGCGGAAGCGTTCGAGTTGACTGTTCTGCAGATCGATCGCGGACAGATAATTCGTGACGAGCAGAAAACAGACATAGGCGAGGAGCGCGATGCCCGCTGCAAGTCCTGCCAGGGAGTGTTTTCGTCTGCTCCGTCGAAGCATGATGGGCTCCGGTGATCGGGTACCTTTGCGCCTACTTGAAGAACTCCGGATAGAAATCGGTCACGTAGGGGTAGTATTTCTTAACCAGGCGTATATAGGTACCATCCTTCTTGCATTTTTCGAGAAATGTTTCAAATTCCTTCTGCAGGGCCGGTGAGTCCGGGCTGAAGGCTGCGGCCATGTCCTGCATGGGACTGACCGGGCCGAGGATCTTTATCTTTCCCGGCCATTTCTGAAGGGCGATCAGGGCATCAGGAACATCGAGCAGGGTAAGAGCCGCGTCCCCGTTCAGCAGTGCAGGTGCCATGTCGTCGAGTTTGCCCGGGAAGAGCTGAACCTTAGCTCCGGTCGCTTCTATATTATAAAGCGAAGGCTCGAGGCAGGTCCCTGTTTTTCCCAGAAGCGAACGGTTCATGAGCAACTTCTTGACAGCGGCAATATCCGCCTCGATATTGCCGCTGGGCTTGATGGGCTTGACAGACATGTCTGCGCGGGCTATGACCCAGACTTGGTTTGGGAACGTGGGCTTGGAGAAATTGACGAGCTTCTGCCTCCACGGCAGTACGGTAATGCCGTTTGCCGCAATGTCGCCTTGTATCTCCGCGGAGCCCGTATACTGAATGTCATCTCCCGTTTTTGTGTACGTTTTCCCCGTGAGCCCGCTGAAAATGTTCGACCAGTCCGTTTTCCGGTACTCGTAGGCAACGCCGAGATGTTTAGCAAAGAGCTGCATGAGCTCCACATCCATGCCCTGGCCGTCGCCGGTCACGAAATTAGCATAGGGGATGCCGAGATGGCGGAGGATCCCCCGATGTTTGACTGCCTGAAGATCGTCTGCGGATGCAGCGCCCGCATAGAGCGCCATCGTGACGACCAGCGCGAAGACCGCACATGCTACCCGTGTGTGATGCATTGTATCCTCCTTATGCCGATGCGGATGTATAGGTCTCGGCCTCACACGAAACGCCTGAGACGTCTGCTTGTTCCGTAATGACAGGGAGCGTAACGGTGAATGTGGTTCCTCTTCCCACCGCGCTCTCAACGGTGATCGTGCCTTTGTGATTCTTCACGATATCATACGCGATCGAAAGCCCGAGCCCCGTGCCCTTGCCGACTTCCTTGGTTGTGTAGAACGGTTCGAAGATACGGTCCAGCTTGTCCGCGGGGATGCCGCACCCAGTGTCGCTGATCGCAATTTCGATCGCGCCGTTGCGTTCCGCGGTGCGGATGGTAATCGTCCCCTTGTCATTGATGGCCTGGCCTGCGTTGGCGATCAGGTTCATGAACACCTGGTTCATCTGGCGGGGGTTGCATTTTGTCCTTGGGATATCGCCGTACTCCCTGCTTACCGTTGCTTTGTATTTCAGCTCGTTCCAGAGAATGTTCAGCGTGCTGTCGATGCCGGCGTTGATGTCCGCCAGCGCGACTTCCGACTCCTCGATGTGCGAGAAGCTCTTGAGATCCTGGACGATCTTCTTGACGCGTTCGGCACCGTCGAGGCTCTCCCTGATCAGATTGCCGAGATCGTCGATTATATAATCGATCTTGAGTTCCTTTCTTTTTGCCACGGCGTCGATGAGCTCCGGAGTTTCCAGCACGGCGACGGTGTCGATCGTGTGCGACTGGATTTCGATAAAGGACGAGAGTTTCTCCGCATACTTGCGGAGCGTTCCGAGATTGCTGATGATGAAGCCCATGGGATTGTTGATCTCGTGCGCCACGCCCGCCGCGAGCTGTCCGATGGAGGCCATTTTTTCCTGCTGGAGAACCCTGGACTGCGCTGATTTAAGCTCCCCGTACGCTTTTTCCAGCTCTTGTGACTTAAGATCGAGCAGGTGCATCATGTTGTTGAAGTGCTCGCCGATCTGGTGAACGCGGTCCTCGGTGGCGAACTTGAAGACAGGGCAGTCCACGCAGTCGGAAATTTCGTTTGCTAAAGCGCAGCGCGAAGGGCTGCCGCTGTAGGTTCCTGTTATCTGCCAGCAGCGAACGGGCTCCGGTCCGCGGCATTCGCACGTTTCATTCGTGCACCCGACGACCTGCCAGCATTTGCGCAGGTGCGGATTTGCGTGACGGATGCTCGTATCCTGCCCCTTGCTCACTCGCTGGATGTAAAAGGATATTTCCTCAAGCGCCACACTGAGCGCCTCCCGTTCCGCTTCGATAGCTGCATTTGTCTGCCAGATGGACTTGTTTGCCGCTTCGAGTTCACGCGTGGAAGCGGCTGTTGCCTGCCGGAATTCGCGCTCCTGATGACCGCGCTCGGCCATCTCCGATTCAAGTTGTCGGGTGGAAGCCTGCAGTTGCCTGTTGATGCCGATCACGTACAGCGTGGCAGCCGCGAGAAAGAGTACGAGCAGGACTGCTGCAACGAGGCTATAGAAGTATTTTCTGACGATCTGGGACAGGGTCATGACACCGTATTTCTCATACGGTCCGATCCTGAGCTCTTTCATCAGATCGTGCACCGGCGTGTAGTTGAGCGGAATGGTCCAGCCCGTGATTTTTGCGGAGACCGCCGGGGCACTCTGGGGTGGCATCTGCAGCAGGGCGACCACGACCTGCTGGGCGAGGTCGTACGGCGTGTGCTTGACCTTTGCAATAGGCCATTCGGGGTAGAGTTCCGTGCTGTGCACATACGGGAAGTCGGGGGTCTGTTTCTGGTTCAGGATGCGGTAATCAGCCAGTCTGACGACACCTTTCTCCGCCATGCGCTCGAGCGTGTCCGTGCGCACGGTCCCGGCGTCAGCCGCCCCGTCACGCACAGCGATTACGACGCCGTCGTGGGTGCCGGCAAAGTCGAGTTTTTTGAAGGCGCGCACGGGATCGATCCCGTTGTGCAGAAGCTCGCGCCAGGCCATGCGCCATCCGCCGAGCGATGTTGGATCAGCTCCCATGAAGATCTTGCCTTTGAGATCCTTCAGCTCCCGAATATCACTCCGGTCGCTCCTGCAGAAGATAACACTCCCGAACAGGGTTGAGGCGCCGCCCAGCTTCCGGTTTTTCATGGTCGCGATGCGGGTTGCGCCGTAGAGTGCTTCGAGCTCCACGTAGAGGGAGCTGTTTGCGATCACGAATTCTACATTCCCGTACCGTACCGCCGGGCCTATGGCATTGAAGTCAAGCGGCACGATCACAAATGTGCGGCCGGGCAGGGCTGCGGAGAGATAATCGGCCGTGGCGCTCCACATGTGCATCGCCTCGTCGTGGCCGCGATGGGCCAGGACGCCGATGCGTACGCTCGACAATGATGCGCCGGACGGCCCTGCCGCAATGAGGAAGGCGAACAACACCGATAGAGACAACCAATATGGGGTAAGGCGGAATCTATTCATTTGCGGACCTATGTCGTAATGAACACGCCGCTCTTGCGCGGGTCGACCTGTTCGTATCGCTTGAGCGCCTGAATGTTTTTGGAATCCAGCTTCGTTCCCTTGCTCAGAAGCAGGAGCCCGGTGCCGCTTACGACGTCGCGCGTCACAACCATCCCGACCAACAGGTCATTGATCAGGATTTCGCGTTCCACCGATCCTGCAGCGGCGACCGCCGCCGAATATTTCTCCCTGAGCGGCCCCGAAAGCGCACGACAGATCTCGGGATCCAGAGTCTTTCCCGACTCCTCGTTGATCCGTCTGAATGCCGTCTTCAGCGCCTGCGACACGGGCGAATGCGTGAATGTCCGGTCAAACAGGTCCGCAACCGCGATGATGCGCGAGCCGAGCGGGATCTTGTCTCCTTTGAGGCCGTCGGGATATCCGGTGCCGTTGTACGCTTCATGGTGATGGCGTATCATCAACCCCTCGGGCCGCAGGTCCTCGATGGCGTCGATGGCCGCCTGGCCGCGGACCGCGTGGAGTCTGTACTCGGCCTGCTCGTCCGCGGACATGTCGGCATGGTTCTTCGCGAGCAGGATGTCGGACATGCCGATCTTGCCGATGTCATGAAGCAGCGAAGCGATAGTGATCTGTTCGATCTCCCCGGCGGACCGTACCATATCGCTCGCCGCACGTATCGCCATCTCCGCCACGGTGCGCGAGTGGCTGATCGATGCCTTGTCCCGGAGTTCAAGAAGCCCGGATAGGGCCTGAATGATGTTTTTGAAATTGCCCTTCAGGCGCTCGTTGAATTTGCCGAGCTCATCGTTCTTCTTTGATATCTCGATGGTCTGCTGCTGCACGAACGTTTCGAGCTGGGTGTTCCATTGCTTGAGCTCGGCGTTCTGGCGGTTGACAATCTCAGTGAGCCGCCGGTTCTCCTCGGCGAGCGCAAAACGCGATATCGCGTCGTGGATGATGCTCACCAGTTCCTCGTCGCTCCAGGGTTTGCCTACGTACCGGTACGCGCCGCCCCTGTTGATGGCGTCAACAGCAGCCTTCACGTCGGCATAGCCGGTCAGTACGATCCGAACGGCATTCGGCACGATGTCTCGGGATTTTTCGAGAAACTCAGCGCCCGACATCGCCGGCATACGCTGGTCGGAGACGATGACGGAAATGCCTCGGTCCTGCTTCAAAATACCGAGTCCTTCCTCGCCTGAGGCGGCGGTGAGCACCTCGACGGGCTCGTCGAGAAAGAGCCTGGTGACGGCTTTGAGGATGTTCTCCTCGTCGTCGACGAAGAGCACCCTGGGTGATTGTTCGTTCATGCCGTCCTCCTTGCCGGTTCCGCACTGCATTCTTCGAAGATCAGGACCGTTCCCGGCGCCGCGCCGTTGACTGCCCGTTCGCTGCGCGCAGTAAACCTCTTCCCGTTCACTTCGAGGTATACGGAACCGCTGCCGCTCTTCATGCACTCCCCGATCCGGTCATTCACGGGAGCGGGGAATGCCTTGTCACGGGGCATGTAGATCATGTTATCGTCAGTCCAGGAAAACAACCGGCCCGCGGCTCGGTTGTAATACGTGATCCACCCGTCTCCATCCAGGCAGGCGACTGCCAGGGGAAGCGCATTGAGAACCTCGCCGGAGCTTTCAAGCATTTTGTTCTGCTTCTTGAGCAAAACGACCTCATCGGTGATGCGTTCCTGCAGGATGACATTTAACGCCTGCAGATCGACATTGGCCTTGCTGAGCCTCTCCGTCAGCTCTTTGTTCTCCCGTCCGAGACGCCAGCGTTCCATGGCGTTGGCGACCGAGACTTTGAGCTCATCATCATTCCATGGCTTCGGCACAAAGCGATAGATGCTTCCCTCGTTGACGGCGTCGATGACGCTCGCAACATCGGCATAGCCGGAGAGCAGGATGCGCACGGTGTCCGGCCAGCGCTCACTCACTGCGCGGAGAAAGTGCGCCCCGTTCATGCCAGGCATCCGGTAGTCCGAGATGACGACCTGCACGGAAGGAGTCGTTTCAAGCAGACGGAGTCCCTCGTCGCCTGAGGCGGCGGCAATCACGTCGTACGGCGCATCAAAAAAAAGCCGCTGCAGGGCCCTGAGAATGTTCTCCTCATCGTCAACGCAAAGGACCCTTAGTTTCTCATGCATGGCAGCTGTCTCCCTTGATCGGGATTCTTACCACGAACGTCGTGCCGCGGCCGGGCTCGCTCTGCACCGTGATCTCGCCGTTGTGTTTTTTTACGATGTCGTACGTTATGGACAGGCCCAGGCCGGTGCCTTTTCCCGGACACTTGGTCGTGAAAAAGGGCTCGAAAATGCGGGTGAGGTTTTCCTGCGGGATGCCGCGGCCCGTATCGGAAATGGACGCCAGGATCGAACCGTTTTCGGTCCAGGTCCTGACCGTTATGGTCCCCTGTTTCTCTATGGCATGAGCGGCGTTCACGAACAGGTTCATGAAAACCTGGTTCAGCTGCTGCGGGAAGCAGGGGGTCTGGGGAATATCGCCGTACTCTTTCTTCACGATGGCCTTGTACTTGAGCTCGTTCCAGACGATGTTCAGCGTCGACTCGATGCAGTCGTTGATGTTCGCGAGGCGGGCGTCAGCCTGATCGACACGCGCGAAGCTCTTGAGGTTCTGGACGATCGTACGGACCCGTTCCGCGCCGTCCTGGGACTCCGAAATGAGCTTCTGCACGTCATCGATCACATAGTCCATTTTCAGTCGTTTTCGCGCCTCGGCGAGCTTCGTCCCCGCCTCCTCCGTTGCTTGAGCGGCAAGCTCGTTTGACACGCCGAAGTACTCGATGATTTTCAGCACGTATTTCTGAAGCGTATTGAGATTGCTCGACATGAAGCCGATGGGATTGTTGATCTCGTGCGCAACGCCCGCGGCTATCTGTCCGATGGACGCCATTTTCTCCTGCTGCAGGACCTTCGCCTGGGTCTGCTTCAGTTCGGTGTAAGCTTTTTCGATCTCCGCGTTCGTCTGTTCGAGTTTCTGCGTCACGCGTTTGATCTGGGTCAGATCATGGATCGTCATGACCGAACCGGACGTTATGCTCCCGCTGTTATCGCGCAGGGGGTAGACGCTGATCCGGAACCAGCGGCTTCCGGACGCATTCGACGCATTGACATCCCCGACGAACGCTTCCGGCAGCGTCAGGCTGCGGTCCGCGAGCAGCGCGCGGCAGTCACGGCCCAGGACCTCGTCGTACGTCTTCCCGACGAAATCCTTGAACGTGCGGTTGCAGCGCCGAACCGCTCCTTGCGCGTCCATCAGGATAACCATGTCCTGGATGCAGTCCATGGTCAGCTCCCACTCGCGCTTACCGGCATCAACGAACCTGAATAACCGTGCCAGCTCTTCGTGCTCCTTCATGATGGCATCGCGGCTGACGAGCAGGTCGACCTGTGCGCGCTTTCTGTCCGTTATGTCCCGGATGATGGCGGTATAGCGGGCGGCGTTCCCTGACGCCCATCCCGACAAAGACACTTCGACGGGTATTTCGAGCCCGTCCTTGCGAAGGCCGATGGATTCGGTCGTTTTCCCGACGATTGCTCCGAACTGAGAGGGAAGCGGGCGCCAGTCCGCTGAGAAAAAATCCGCGGCAAGACGCTCCGGCGCCAGCAGGGCTGCGGGTTTCCCGATGAGCTCGCTTGTTTCATATCCGAGGATTTTTGAAGTCGCAGCATTGGCAAAAAGGATAATGCCCTGCTCGTCAATCATGACGATGGCATCGGGGCTCGTCTCGACGAGTCCCTGAAAGCGTTCTTCCGACGCTGTGAGCCGCGCGGCCAGCTCGTTTCCGTCAAGGGAGTGCATGACTTCAATGACGTTCTCGACCTTGCCGTGCTCGTCGAAGAGCGGTGAAGCGGTCACCTCCAGAATATTGCTCGATCCCCGACTGACGTGGCGGAAATATGCATGCGCGGGGCGACCTGTCAGGAACACGTCCCTGGCAGGACAGGGGGTATCAAAGGCCTCACACGGTGTGTCGCTCCCATGAAAGATTTCATACGAGCATTGTTGCCCCCGCCCAGGCGATGCCAGTCCAGCATGCACAGCAGCAGCGGCGTTCATGAAGTTGACGGTATAATCACGCGACACCATGACCACAGGCGTCGGCATTGCGTCGAGCATGGACTTCATACGGACGCAGGAATCCGCTTGTATTTGCTTCTCTTCGTCCATTTTGTGTATTTATCGGCAAAAAAAGGATGAAACTTTAACACGGAAGGAGAAAAGCAGAGAGAAGTCGGCGTGTTTCAAAGGTGTAAAGAGCGGTGGCTTGATGTTTGGTGAGTCCCCTGCGGGCGGGTCTCAACAGGCGCGGCGAATGCATTTACGAATGAGGTTTTCGGGCCCGGAAGCAGCACCTGTTTCTGAGGCGAGGGCTCCTTTGCGTTGTTGCTCACGGAGTCGGCGCCGGAGCTGCCGTGCCCGTGGGCCGGCTGACCGGTGCTTCAGGGAACAGCAGGATGACGCTGATACGCCGGTTGCGGGGGTCTTCGGGGTCCTCCTTTACAAAGGGAACCGTATCCGCGTACCCGGCGACGCGCGTCAGGCGGCTGGGGTTCAACCCGTATCCTTCGAGCAATTTTCTTGCAGACAGGGCGCGCTCCGTGGAAAGCTCCCAGTTGCCGTACGATGATGTCCGGTATGCGAGGGAGTCCGTGTGGCCTTCCACGGACACGGCATTGGGCATGGCCTTGATCTGCTCGCCAACGACCGTCATGATCCTCATGGCCATGGGCGTGGGCTTGGGCGAGCCGATGTCGAACATGGGTTTTCCTTCCTTGTCCACGAGCTGAATGCGCACCCCGCCTTCAAATACATCTACGATGATCTGATCCTTGATGTCGTTGAGTTTTGCTTCGATCGCCTTCTTGATGGCCTCCTTGAATTGCTCCGGAGTGTTCATGTTCTGGCTCTGGCTCTGGCCCTGGCCCTGCATTTCCTGGGGGACCTTTCTGCCAGAATCGCCGGGCATGTTGAACATTTCACTCGATTTTTCCATGAACGACGTGCCGCTCGCACTGAAGATGCTGAAGTGCTTGAAGTACGCCGCGATACGTATGCGCTTTTCCGATGAAACCATGGAGAGCAGCCACAATAGCAGGAAAAATGCCATCATGGCGGTGACAAAATCAGCATACGCAACCTTCCAGCTTCCGCCGTGGGCGCCCCCCCCCACGACCTTCTTTACCTTTTTAATGACGATTTTCGATTTTTGGTCCGTCATTTCCTGCCTCGCACCGCGCTTTCCAGCTCGTTGAACGTGGGCTTTTCCTTGTCCGGCACCGCGCGCCTGCCGAACTCCACGGCCATTTGCGGAGCCGAACCCCCGACAAAGGCGACGAGGGCCACCTTGACCACGTTCAGCGGCCCCGCAGCCTCCTCTGCCTGGTTCTCGAGGTTCGTGGCCATGGGGCCCACGAACCCGTAGGACAGGAGTACGCCGAGAAAGGTACCCACAAGGGCGGCACCGATGGAATGGCCGAGCACTGCAGGCGGTTCTGAAATCTTGCCCATGGTGAGAACCACGCCGAGTACGGCTGCGACGATACCGAGGGCGGGCAGTCCGTCCGCGATCTTCGATATGCTGTGTGCAGGGATAAGTGCCTGATGATGATGCGTGTCGATTTCGATTTCCATCAGATTGTCCAGTTCGTGGGGCGGAACGTTTGCCGTGATGATCACCTTCAGGTTGTCGCAGATGAAGCTCAGAATGTGATGGTTTGCAAGCACACTCGTGTATTTCCGAAAGATCGGGCTCTTTGCGGGTGTTTCAATATCCGACTCGATGGACACGAGACCTTCTTTCCTGATCTTGGAAAACAGCTGATACAGGAGCGACAGGAGTTCGAGATATTTTGCCTTGCTCTGTGCCTTGGGAGCAAGGACCGTAGCAAGACTTTTCAGGACGATGCCGAAAACGCGGGGCGTGGCCGAGATGGCGAAAGCGCCTGCGGCCGCGCCTCCGATGATGAGCAGCTCGATGGGCTGGAACAGGACATGCAGATTTCCGCCTTCGAGCAGATAACCGCCGATAACCGCGGAAAGAATGATGACGATGCCGATGATGGCGAACATGGTTGCTTATTCCGTACCTTTCCTGGAGTGTCGGGCGCTCATGCAAGCGCTCCGGTTCCCGTAGGAAGCTCGATGGTGAAAACGGCCCCGCCTCCCTCTGAGGTTTCCAACCGAATCGTGCCTCCATGCTCGGTAATGATGCCGTGAGAGATGGACAGCCCGAGTCCGGTGCCGACGCCGACCGGTTTTGT
Source organism: Nitrospirota bacterium (assembly GCA_035490495.1). Lineage (GTDB taxonomy): Bacteria > Nitrospirota > UBA9217 > UBA9217 > UBA9217 > JAJYKN01. Next base: position 4,818 of record DATHDE010000230.1, on the reverse strand, counting down.
CGTGAAGAACGGATCGAAAATCTTCGAGGCGATCTTGCGGGGGATACCCGGACCGTTGTCGATTATCTGAATAACGACCCGGCGCGTCGACTTGTCGTAATGCGTTGTGAAGCGGATTGTCGCGTCAGGTCGTTTGACGTCCACGAGGGCCTGCTCGGCGTTCAGCAGCAGGTTCAGAATCACCTGCTGGATCTGCTGTGCGTCCACAAAGACCGTTGAGACGGCGTCGTACTCCCGCTCGATCCTGATGTTGTTCGACTTGAGCCAGTAGTTTCGCAGGTCGATGGCGCGGTCGATGATGTCATTGATGCTCTCCAGACTCTTCGACGGCGTCCGCTGCCGCGAGAAGGTGAGAAGGTTGTCGACGATCTTCTTGCAGCGTTCAGCGCTATCGAGAATTTTCTTGAGTTCGCCTCGCAGTCCGTCGTCCGTCACTTTCATGGAGAGCAGCTCGGTGTACGCAATGGTGCCAGTCAGGGGATTGTTGATTTCATGGGCCACGCCCGACACGAGCAGGCCGATGGACGCCAGTTTGTCGGCGTGGTAGAGCTGGTCCTTCAGGCGCCGCACCTCGGTGATGTCCTTCATGACATGGATCGTGAGCGGACGATTGTCCTCCTGGAGCGGAAAAATGCTGACTTGGTAGATTTCATCCCCGATCTTTTTCTCATAGATGCGCGGCGTGCCCGTCTCGAGCACAGCGCGCACCGCAGCCTCATTGGGGACGTCGAGGTGGAATACCTCGTTGATTTTTTTACCCACGATGTCCCGGGGGTGCCTCCCCACGGCCGATGCGAAGGTGTGGTTCACCTTGACGAGATGCCACGTGCTGTCCAGAACGAAGATGTAGTCAGTGATGGCATCGATAATTGAAACCCACTGGCGCTGGCTGCGCAGGATCGCGCGCGCCCGCTCAGCGTGTTCATAGGCGGCTTCGAAGCGTGTCATGACGCGTCCGGCGATCACCGGATAATCCTCGACGGCGGCAGGATCAGACGATACGCAGTCCGTCGCGCCGTTGCGGAGCGCCCGGAGCACTGTTTCGTTGTCCGTGATCGGTGTCATCATGATCACAGGCACCTCGCGGCGGGCCGCCTGAAGGTGTTCGACGAGATCCAGCGCCTGCACGCCGTACGCCGGCAGATTGATGAACAGAGCCCCTGCGGTCTCCCGATGCAGCGATTCACGCGCCGCCTCGGGGGTTTCGAAGAATTCTATGCGGACGCCGCTCGAAGAGCGCCCAAAGACCGACGCGATCCGTTCACGGCGGCCTGCGTCGTTGTCCACGAAAACAATCCTATGTCCCGTTTTTAGCAGTGGCAAAAAGAATATCTACCCTCCGGTTGCGCGCACGCCCTTCAGGCGTCGCGTTGCTTGCAATGGGGCGGTACTCTCCGTATCCGGATGCGCTCATGGCATCAGGGCTGATGCCTTCCTCATTCAGCAGCACGGCGTAGATGCGCGCCGCACGAGCCGCCGACAGCTCAAGGTTCGAGGCAAACCGCTCGCTCTTGAGCGGCATATTGTCGGCGTGCCCTTCGAGCGCGAGCGCACGCCGCGACTTCCTTGCAAGCGCCGCAATGGATGCGAGAAGCGGCCTGGCTTCCGGTTTCAGATCGGCAACTCCGCTCGGAAAGAACAGGTCGTCGTTGAAGGACACAGTGACGCCCCTCGCATCGCGGCTGATGATGACCGCCTCGGCGAGAGCGTACCTCGTGAATTCCGCCCGGATGTCCCGTTCCAGTCCCATGTCGGCATAGTTCACGGGCTTCACGCCCTCGATGACCGCGGAATTCATTGATTCGGCCCCTGCGACCTTGAAAGCGGATTTCATGGAGCCGGAAAACCGTGCCAGCTTGCCGAGGTCGACGTGGCTGATGGCGTACAGCGTAGTGAAAAACGCAAAAAGCAGCGTGATGAAATCAGCATACGATACAACCCAGCGGTCCGCATTCTCCTGGTCGTCGTGCGAATGTTTTTTACGCATCATTGCCGCTCCGCAGATCTTCCATGAATGTTTTCAGCCGCGCTTCGAGATAGCGCGGATTGATGCCGGACTGGATGCCCATCACGCCCTCCAGAATCATGGCACGCAGGGCGAGCTCCTGCTGCAGGCGGTTCTGCAGTTTGCGCGCAATGGGCAGGAGAACGAGGTTCGCCGATCCCACACCGTAGATGGTCGCCACGAACGCCACGGCTATTCCAGCCCCGAGCTTGGACGGGTCGGACAGGTTCTCCATAACGTGAATAAGGCCGAGCACGGCGCCGAGAATGCCTATTGTCGGCGCGAAGCCGCCCGCCGTTTCATAGACGCGCGAGATTCTGCGGTTCTGGTCCTCGAACGTCGATGTGTCCTGCTCCATGGTTTCCACAAGAAGCTTCGGCAGCATACCCGCTACGGCAAGGGAGAGCGCCCTGCGGAAGAAGGGATGCTCCAGGTTTCTGATTTCCGGCTCCACGGCGATGAAACCGCTCCTCCGCGCCATGTTCGAAATGCGGACAATGTCCGCGATCAGGTCCTCGTTCCCGTCGATCCTGCGGTGAAACAGCACGAGCCGGAGCGCCGAGAGCGCCTTGAACACATCCCGGATCGGGAAGCTCAGCAGCGTGGCGCCGGCCGTGCCGCCGAACACGATCAGCGCGGCAGTCGGCTGGATAATGGAATCGATCCTGCCGCCCTCCAGCAGATTGCCGCCAAGAATAGCCGCAATGCCAAGCAGCAGGCCTATGAAACTCGCACGGTCCATGGCGATAGTGTGCATCCACTCCTACACGGTCAATCTTCTCCGCGGTTGCGCTGCCGGCGGATCAGTTCGCGCTGGCGCTTCAGCGTGTATTGAATGATGACATCCCGGACCTCGTCAGCCAGATCAATAAACTGCATGGATGTCCGGTACAGCCCCTGCTCCTGCTCTTCTACGCGCAGGACGGTTCCATGCACAAGAATGCCGACCGGCGGGTATACGGGCAGCAGCATTTTGAGCTCCATGAGATCCCCGATATCCGCATGTTCCGACAGGGGGATGCGTATGCCCGACGCGCTGATGTTGACGGCGAGATTCGCTGCGCGTCCCAAGCCTTCCTGCTCCAGGTTGAGCCGCTCCAGGATCAAGCCGAGTTTTGCATTCATATCCGAAAGCATTTTCCAGAGCCGGGGACTGACTGTTTCGTCGGGAACGTTCAGGTCCTCGAGTTCCCCCCCGTACCCCGAGAACAGTTTGGACGCTGTCTGCGGCGCTTCACGGGGCACCTTGCGGCAGAGGACCGGAAACGCATCGTCCACGCGGAAATAGCCGCGTTTGCCGGTCCAGAGGCGCTTGAGATCAAGACGGTATCCGTCGCGGGCGATCACTTCCATATAATGCTCGGCGTCCGTTTCCGGTTCCGTAATCATGAGGTAGCCGCCGCTGCCGAGCGACGGCGGCATTTCGTCGCTGAGCCGGAGCATGACGGTATGATCATCGTCGGATTCAACGACGGCTGTATAGCGGAGGATCTCCGGCATAAAACGGTAGCAGACCTGGTCACCCGGGTGCAGGCTCATGGTGCACTCCTTTCTGAACAACACTGCGGCCGGTCACGGGGGCTCATTTTTCCGGACCGTCTTGCCTCAGTACCTGCAGAAACGCACGAACAATTGTAGCATCGAATTGACTTTGCGAGCAGCGCATCAGCTCTGCCTCCGCGAGGTCGTGTGAACGGGCCTGCCGGTAGGGGCGCGACGACGTCATAGCGTCGTAGGCGTCCGCCACGGCGAGTATGCGCGCGGTCAAGGGGATTGCGGCTCCGGCAAGGTGGTTCGGGTAACCCGATCCATTGAAATGCTCATGGTGGTGCAGGATCAGTTCCCGCTCGTTCGGAAAAAACCGCAAGGGCTTTATTATATTCCCTCCTATGACGGGATGCAAGTTGATTTCCGCCCGCTCCTCGTCAGTGAGGCGGTCCGTCTTGAGCAGAATCGTGTCCCGCACGCCGATCTTGCCAATGTCATGAAGATATCCCCCGAAGCGCAGGGCGTCACGCTGTTCGGTTGGAAGGTGCAGCGCTTCACAGATGCGGAGCGCGTAGTTTGTCACCCGCTCCGAGTGTTGTTTGGTGTAGGAGTCACGCGCCTCGATGCTGTTGACGAGCGATTTGAGCGTGTTGATAAGATTATTGTAAAACACCTCGTAAAGCGCATTGTTCTCGATGCGCTGCGCAGCTTTTTTTACGAAGGTGAGGGCAAGGGCGACTTCCTCCGGCGTGAAGGCTGCGCCGTCCGATTTGTTCGCCAGCCCGATGATCCCGAACACCTCGCCGTTGATGGCGAACGGGATAGCCAGATAGGGTGCAACCAGCTGCCTGCCCGTATGAGGATTGAGTTCGCCGAACGTGGCGAGATGGTGCGTGCCCGTAGCGACGACCTGTTCAAAAAGGCTCCCGGCAACAGGAACGTCCCGCTTCGACACGCCGAGAGCGCTCCTGACCTTGAATACGCCCAGCTCGATGATCCCGAAGACAGCCTCCCTGACCATGAGCAGGCGTGATGCCATTTCGACGATCTTCTCGTAAATGGCGTGATTGCTGTAGAGGGTGTCGAGTTCGGTGCTGATGGATTGAAGGATGCTGATTTCCTGCAGCTTCTTGAAAAGCTGCGCGTTCAACCGGCTGATGAACGTATCGCGGCTTTCGCCCTGGTCAATTCCCGCCAGAAGCCGCTGTTCGCCCAGGATGCGGTCGACCACGGCAGTGACGGTCGCCACGTTGAACGGCTTGGTGATGAAATCCCTGGCCCCCTCGCGCATTGCGTTGATGGCGTTCTCGATGGTCGAATGGCCG
>DATHDE010000229.1:0-2349 GCA_035490495.1 Nitrospirota bacterium | reverse complement strand
CGTGATCGTGCGGCTGGGCAGCCTGTTCCAGAGCGTCGTCTACGTGGCGGTGAATCCGAGAGCATCGAAGGAATAGGGAAAGGATAGTAGCCAGGGGCCAGTAGCCGGCAGCCCGGGGTGGATTAACGGTGTCCCCGGTATTTCCGACTGCTTACCTAGGGCTCATTGCTCCTTGCTTCTTGTTTTTTTACCTTGCTACGGGCTACAGGGCCCTGGCTACTTTTTTATGAATACGTACACGCAAATATCCCGGGACGTCGGCGGCGTAGTCCGGCCCCCTGTCTGGAAACGGTACGAGATCGTGGATCTCGCATACGTGGGCTACGGCTTGCTCATCGCGACGCTCGTGGTGCTCTCCTATCTGCTCGGGTCGCTCCACCTCCTTCCGCGGGATCCGCAGGAGATCAACCTCGAGCTGATGATGGCGCCGCCGGGAACCGATGGCCATCCCCTCGGCACGGACTTCATGGGAAGAGACATGCTCGCCCGCCTCATCCTGGGAATCCAGGCCTATTTCCTGCCGGGCCTGCTCGCGATCACGGTTGCCCTGCTCCTGGGCACGCTCTTCGGCGTGCTGGCGGGGTACCGCGGCGGGCGCTTTGACACGGTCGTCACCTATATAAGCAATCTTGTCGATTCCTTTCCCCGGCTTGTGCTGATCCTGCTCGTCATCGCGGCGTTCAAGCCCGATATTTATATCATCATGCTTGTGGTCGGCATGACGAACGTGCCCGTGGTCTCATCGCTCGTGAAAGGCAAGATTCTCTTCCTTAAGGAAAAGAATTTCATCGAAGCGGACATCGCGCTCGGCCTGTCAGCGCGCGCCATCATCCTGAAGCACATCCTCTGGCACAACTGCCGTTCCATCCTGATCATCCAGGCAACGCTCGGCATGGCCGAGGCGATCCTTATGGAGACGAGCCTGAGCTATCTCGGGTTCGGGGTTCAGGAGCCCGTGCCGTCGTGGGGCAACATGGTGCAGTCCGGAGCAAACTACCTCATGCGTGGCGACTTCTGGCCGTCCACGACCCCCGCCCTCGCGATCCTGTTCACCATTCTCGGATTTCATCTGCTGGGCGACGGCCTCAACAATATCCTGGAAGGCAGGAGGCGGATATGACGGCCGACGCGCTCCTGACCGTGGAAGGTCTTCGCACGTACTTTTATTCCCGAAGCAGGCGTGCCTTTATCCGCTCCGTGGACGGCGTGAACATCGGCATAGCAAAGGGCGAGACGCTCGGCGTTGTGGGCGAGAGCGGGAGCGGGAAGAGCATTACCGCGCTGTCGGTCATGGGGCTCGTGAGCGGCGGTCCGGGCGTGATCAGCGGCCGGATCCTGTACGCGAACAACGGCACGCAGCATGATCTGCTGGGCGAACTGGGACGGTACGCGGTCATCGAAAAGCAGGACGGCCTGATCGTGGAAGTGAAGAAGAACGTTGCCGCATGGGAGCGGCGCATTGAGGAGATTATGGCGGGGATCCGCGGCAGGGAGATCGCCATGATCTTCCAGAACCCCAAATCGTCCCTGAACCCGTTCATTACCATCGGCCGGCAGATCACCGAATCGATCCGGCTTCATACGGGAGTGAAAAACGAGAAGGAGGCGAAGGACCGCGCGCTTTCCTGGCTCGACCGCGTGAAGATCGATTCTCCGCGCCTCAGGTTCGACAACCACCCCTACGGGCTTTCCGGCGGCATGTGCCAGCGTGTCATGGTCGCCATGGCGCTTGCGAGCGAGCCGTCGCTCCTCATTGCCGATGAACCCACGACCGGGCTCGACGCGACGATACAGGCGAAGATCGTGGACCTGCTGGCGCAGCTCAAATCGGAGCTCGGCACCGCCATCATGCTGATCAGCCACGACATCGGCATCATCGGCCGCCTTGCGGACAGTGTCGCCGTAATGTACGGCGGTACGGTCGTGGAATCGGGCCCGGCCCGTGACCTTCTGGGCAGGGATGCGTCCTCGAAGCATCCCTATACATCGGCGCTCATGGCGTCCGTTCCGAGCGAAAAGAACATCCGCCAGAAGAAGGTGCTCCGCGCGATCGAGGGAGATGTGCTCGATACGATCAATATTCCCGCGGGCTGCCGGTTCTACGAACGGTGCACCCAGACGACCGCAGCGATCCGGGAGAAATGCTCGGAGCGGGAGCCGGACCTTCGGGAGATCGCCCCGCGGCACAGGGTGAGGTGCTGGTTGTATTTTGAGTAGACAGCTGAACCGCAGATGAACACGGAATAACGCAGAGAAAAACCATGAAGTGACGATCCTTGTTTATTCAGGTCACCGTGCATCAGATTCATATCTGGTTATCTTTGAACGGACTATGCAGAAAACGATTCT
>DATHDE010000228.1:0-7670 GCA_035490495.1 Nitrospirota bacterium | reverse complement strand
CGAATCTCCACATCCCGCGCATGCCCGTCCAACCTGTCAAACCTCCGTAAAACTGACCGTAGGGAACCTTTGTGTCACCCACATGGAGAGAATAAATCTTCATTCTGCATCCCTCCCTTCTCAAGTGAAGCTAATCTAAGTATATTCCTTTTTAAAAGTGTGATGCTATTTTTGCTTCTGGAGAAGAATGTGAGGCAGCGAGCGGCGGAAAGGCAAAGCTAAAGCATTAATGCACATCCTAAGAGCGTCTTCACTGTACTCGCTTCGAAGAAGCGCGACGGAATGCAACTGGTGCAAGTGCGTCTTCGACACACCTTTTGCTCTCTGTAAATAAACCGGCCTGTCATGTCCATTCAATGAATAAACCGTCTTGTAATTTTTTTTATAATAGGCTCTTCGCCTGTAAGGGGAGAAAACCAGAAGTGGAACGTCGAGCATGAAGCGGACTTCGGAAAAGGAGAATTGATGGTTTTTATGAATAAGTCAATTTGAGACACAGCATCATCCCGTTGCTATCCGGAATCGCTCATGCAGCGGAAGGATGGGGTGCGGCGAAACGGGTTCACAGGGAGAAGGCGGCTCCGAGCCCGCAATACTTTTCTCCCTGTCCCGGCGGATGGATTCTATGCTGCTTTGCGGCTGAGGACTTCTTTCCGCGAAACCGACATTTCCATCATCTTTTCTTCCTTGCCTCCCTTCGGAGTAATGAACATTTCAAATTCAATCGTATTGTCGTCTTTGATCCTGGTCACACTGCGCCACAGGGCGGGGCCTTTCACCGGGTCGTCATAGCTGCACTCCTGCGTAATTGTCTTGCCGTCCGCACTTGCCGGTCCAACGAAATAGTAGACCGCGGTGCTCATTGAATCGATCCAAATGGACTCGTACTTCTTCGTATGATTGTTGTATCCCAGGATGTTGATGCCGCTGAAGGGCGCGCCCATCATGTCTCCGGTATACTCCTGCTGAAGGTAACGGCCTCCCAGAATCATCTTCTGCTCGCAGGCGCCGCTGGATTCCATGGGCGGCTTGTCCGGTTCCATCCATCCCCGGGTCCTGGTAGCCCAACTGCCCACGAGTTTTGCCAGCTTTGTATGGGGACTGCCGGGGGTTCCGACTTTCGTATATATTTCCATGATCTCCTGCATGCCCATTTTTTTGCCTTCCTGTTTTGCCATGGTAGTTTCTCCTTATCCTGACCGACCTCGATAAAACAACCCTCTATTTTAAAAGAAGCGCGGCTCTTCGTCGAAGTCAAGAGGTTAAAAAGTATTCAGGAATACGGCCAGGTCAAAGCAAATCCATTCAGGGGGGCTGCGATCAGAGAGAAACGGTTTTTGCCTCAGCCTGCCGCCTGCTCCGCTTCAATGCGAGCAGGTGCAGCAGGATAAGGAGCAGTGTACGAGCAGGCGGGAATCGTCTATTTCCTTCTCGGGCAGTTCATGACGCTGCAGATCGCGCAATTGTCCGCGTCGTCCAGTTCCAGGCCGAAGGGAATCATTTCACCGCATCGGCAGACCCAGGCATTGGCGGTTTTTTCGCTGAGCCGCGCCTCGCAAAAGGGACAGGAAAGCATGGAGCCTCCAGAAAAACCGGTCTAGGATACTTCCTTTTCCGAAAGGACATCGCCTTTTACTCCCACGATGATCTCCGAAAAGGTCGTTGACTTCCCCGAACGCTTGAGCGCCTCCTTGAGAATCGCCGTCATGCCTCCGCAGCAGGGAACCTCCATGCGCAGGCAGGTCAGCTTCTTCGGCGGCGTGCTGGAGAATATCTCAGCGAACTTTTCGACATACTGCATGGCGTTGTCGAGCTTGGGACAGCCGATCAGCACTTTCTTTCCCGGGAGAAATTTTTCATGAAAGCCCGGGGTTGCAAAGGCAGTGCAATCGGCCGCTACCAACAGGTTTGCATCACGAAGAAAGGGTGCTTCTGTGCCGATAAGCTTGATCTGGATCGGCCACTGGGTCAGGCGGACATCCTTGGTCTCACCTCCTGCTTCGACCTTGATCGACGAACAGGACGGACAATCGACGGTATGCTTTGAGCTCATGACAATACCTCCTTAGAGTGGAATGACAACATTCTACGCCGGGCCGTCACGCTGGGGTATGATCCTTGTCATACGCGCGGTGAAGGTAGGCGGGGAGGATTGCGTGACGGATTGCTCAAGTCAGGGCCGCTGCGGGAGTGTTTCGAACGCTTGTCAACATCTGCCCGGGAAAGGAAGCGGGAAGAATTTCGGGTTTACGAAAGCAAGAAAAGAGGAAAAGGCAACGCAGTTTTTATCAGCAACAACATCCCCAGCCCACTGTTCAGCGCGAACAAACGCTGGGATCAGGAACACGGCGAGAACAACGCCTGTTCATCACACGGGATTCTCAGCGTAGCGCATCCCATTCTTCTTCCCGAGGCATCCGGTTCGGGCGCCGGAGTCAAAGCGCGGGAGAAACGACTTGACGGTCACGTGGATAATTCCTAACAGTCGCAACAGTCCGTGTTAGCGGACTCATCGAACCACGTCGCTGAACTGTCCGCTTCAGGTCCGACATGCTCAGAAACGATCGGCGTTCCGCAGGTGGACCGCTCAACCCTGCACGGTGCTGCCACAGGCTCATCCATCACTGGAGCGCTCCCGGGGCAATCCTTGTTTGTCGTCTCTTCGCTATCACGGCATACGGTAATATGTTTGTTCAATCCCTTCCTCCTGGCATGCTTCAAATCAGCTGCCCCTGTATTCAGTATAACGCGTTCCCGTTTCAGGAGCACACGGGGTCGGGGGAAGCCTGTGGCCAGACCTTCGAATTGACATTTACCTAATCATGATACTGGCAGCGGCAGAGGTGTACACGAACGCAGTCACAGAAAAGTCCATTGAACGTCCATTCTCGCTAAATTCCCTTCTTGCTTTTTCCCCCCGCCTGTTCTATGTTTTTAGTAAGGAAGCGAACCGACAATGCCAGCATCAGGACTTTCCCTATTTCATCCCCTGATACAGAAATGGTTTTCCGAAAATATCGGAACGCCGACCGACGTGCAGGAGCAGGCCTGGCCCGAGATCGCGAAGGGCGGGCATGTTCTGGTGACCGCGCCCACAGGGTGCGGCAAAACGTTGACAGCTTTTCTCTGGGGGGTCAACCAGCTCGTTACGCACGCGTGGCCGACGGGGAACGTGCGCGTCCTCTATATATCTCCGCTCAAGGCGCTGAACAACGATGTGCAGCGAAACCTGCTCAAACCCCTTTCCGAACTGCGAGAGCTTTTCTCCCAGGCAGGCGAACCCTTTCCCGAAGTATCCGTCCTGACCCGCAGCGGCGACACGCCGGGTGAGGAACGGCGCAGGATGATACGGAAACCGCCGGAGATCCTGATCACGACGCCTGAATCGCTGAACCTTCTGCTCACCTCCCGGAGCGGTAGAACGCTTCTTACCGGTATCGCCACCGTAATTCTTGATGAAATTCATGCAGTCGTGGGGACCAAGCGGGGCACGCATCTTATCACAGCCGTGGACCGGCTCGTGCCGATCTGCGGTGAGTTCCAGCGCATCGCCTTGTCCGCGACCGTCAATCCTCCCGAACGCGTGGCGGAATTCGTCGCCGGGTTCAGACAGATCGGCAAAGGCAGGGACAGCCATTATGAAAAGCGGGAGATAGCGACCATCCGGTCGCGCCTGGCAAAGGCGCTCGAGTTTACCGTGATGTTCCCGGCGGACGCGCGCGAAAAAATGGTCGATGACTCGTGGTGGCCTGCGCTGATCGATGCGTTCAAGAAGCTCATCGAGAAGCACCGCTCCACACTGTTCTTCGCCAACAGCAGGCGGACCACGGAGAAGGTCACGCGCATGATCAACGAGGCAGAGACCGCTGAGCTTGCCTATGCCCATCATGGGTCCCTTGCCCGCGAGATCAGGCTTGCAGTCGAACAGAAGCTCAAGCGCGGGGAACTCAGGGCCATCGTTGCGACGAACTCGCTGGAACTGGGCATCGACATCGGGTCGCTCGACAGCGTGGTGCTGATCCAGACGCCGCGCTCGGTCTCGTCAACCCTGCAGCGCATCGGCAGGTCAGGCCATTCGGTGGGGGAGACGAGCAGGGGACTGCTCTTCCCGCTCCACGGCCGCGATTTCGTGGATGCTGCGGTTGCGGCGCGCGCCGTTCTCGATCAGGACATCGAGGAAACTCATCCGGTCGAAGCGCCCCTCGACATACTCGCCCAGATCATCCTTTCCATGACCAGCATGGAGCGCTGGGACATCGACGAACTCTATGCATTCATCAAAACGAGCTGGCCGTTCCGGAATCTCCCGCGCAAACACTTCGATCTTCTGCTCGATATGTTCTCAGGCAGGTACGCGGACACGAGGCTTCGCGAGCTCAAGGCGCGCGTGTCCCTTGACAAGATCGACAATACGGTGCAGGCGCACAGGGAAGTGCCGTACCTTCTCTATACCTCGGGCGGCACGATCCCGGAACGCGGATACTTCGATATGCGGCTCAAAGACACGCACGCGAAGATCGGCGAGCTCGACGAGGAGTTCGTGTGGGAACGGTCAATCGGCGAGACCTTTACGCTCGGGTCCCAGCTCTGGAGGATCGAGAACATCACGCATAACGACGTCGATGTCGTGCCTGCGAAAACAGCAACAGGGATCTTCCCGTTTTGGAAAGCCGAGGAGCAGAACCGCGATTTCCATTTTTCCGAACGCATCGGGTATTTCCTTGAGCACGCTGACGAACGGCTCGATGACCCGGATTTCAAGCAGGAGCTTCGCACCAGACATGCAATGGACGGGACGGCGGCGGATGAGCTCGTCTCGTTCCTGAAACTGCAGAAGGAGGCCACAGGAAGCAGCCTGCCCCATAGGCATCATATCCTGGTCGAGTACCTCCAGGAGCCCGCGAACCGCGGGGAGCTGAAGCAGGTGATCGTCCATACCTTCTGGGGCGGACGGGTAAACCGGCCTTTTGCGCTCGCTCTTGCCGAGGCGTGGGAGGAGAAGGAGCACAAGCCGCTCCCGATCATCCAGGACGACGATTCGCTGCTCCTGATGCTTCCCCATGAAGTCGGGATCGGAGAGATCCTCGATCTGCTCACGACGGAGAATGTGGAAGCGTATCTCCGGAAGCGGCTCGAGAAGACGGGGTTTTTCGGCGCGCGCTTCCGTGAGAATGCCGAGCGCGCTCTGCTCCTGCCCAAATCGAGCTTCAAACGGCGCATGCCGCTCTGGCTCATCAGACTCCGGTCAAAGGAACTGATGGAAGCGGTGCGGCCCTACGAAGACTTTCCGATCCTGCTCGAAACGTGGCGCACCTGCCTCGAGGACGAATTCGATCTGGAGAATCTCAAGCTGGTCATTGAAGAAGTCCGCGACAGCCGCATCAGCGTGACCGGGACCGTCCTGCGCGCCGCGTCTCCCTTTGCCTCGCACCTCGTCTGGAAGCAGACGAACAAATACATGTACGAGGACGATACGCCCATCCTCGCGCGGGAATCCGCGCTCCGTCCGGAACTCATCCAGGAGATTCTCTTCTCCTCGCATCTGCGGCCCAAGATTCCCGCTGAGGTCATCAGCGTGCTCGACGAGAAACTGAAACGCACGGCAGCCGGGTACGCACCGGGATCTGACGTGGAACTGCTTGACTGGATCAAGGAGCGGGTGCTGATCCCCGAACCGGAGTGGAAAAAGCTTGCAGCAGCGATCCGGAGGGATCATGACGCGGATGCATGGTCATGGCTGAAAGGGCAGGCAAAGAAAACAGCCTGGATATCCTGGCCAGGAGTGCGCTATCAGCTCCTGTGCAGCCTGGAAATCATTCCGAAAGTTCTCATTGCTTTCCGGCTGCTGATCGAAGATCTCGGCGTGGAAAGTCTTTCTGAAGAGGAAACTGGCGAGGGACTCAGGCGCAGGATAAAAAAAATCAGCACGTTTTTAACTCTCCCCGCACCCCTCACCTCAGGGGAGGATATACAGAAGAAGGAGCTGCGACAAAAACACCTTTACCCCCCCGGGGGAGAGGGCCGGGGCCTGCCCTCGAACGACGCTCCCGGGGGTGGGGGGGCAGGGGCGGGGGATGAGAGGACGGCATACAACCTCTCCGACCTGCTGAGCGAATGGCTTGCCTTTTACGGACCCGTAGAAAAGGATTCTTTGCAGCATTTTCTCGGCGTTACCACTGCGCACCTCGACGAGGCGGTCGAGCCGCTTGTCGAAGCGCAGGAAGTGGTGCTGGACCGGTTCGGGGAAGAGAGCACGCACCTGGAAGTCTGCGACAGCAGGAACCTCGAGATGCTCCTGCGCATGACCAGGCGCTACCGCAGGCCGTCATTCGAGGCCCTGCCTTTTGACCAGCTTCCGCTCTTCCTTGCCGGTTACCAGGGGCTCGCCAGGCGGGGTGAGACCATGGACGCTCTTCAGGAGCGTCTTGAGCAGCTGTTCGGCTGGTCCGCACCGGCGGACGCATGGGAGGAATATATTCTGCCTTCACGCATGCAGGACTACAGGCTCGAATGGCTGGACAGGCTGATGGCGGAGACGGACCTTCGCTGGGTCGGAAGCGGCAAGGAGCGCATCAGCCTGGCTTTTGGGCAGGACCTCGAACTGTTCCGGCCTGCTGCTTCCGGTCGCGCCGGCGACGGCGGCACGCTTGACCGGCTCATCCCGGACCGCAGGGGAAGGTACAGCCTGCTCGAAATGAGCGAATTCTCCCATCTCGATACCGTGCAAACGACGGAACAGCTCTGGAAGGAAGCCTGGAAAGGGAATATCACGAGTGATTCCTTCCGCACCGTGCGCAGAGGAGCGATGACCGGATTCACGGCCCCGGCAATCTCCGATGAAGCGAGGCTCGCGTCGCGGCGGTCCGGCTTCAATCGCTGGAAGGTTTCGCGTCCCGTGGAAGGACACTGGCAGCGGATCGATCCAGATCCCGGGGAGCGCGATGTTCTCGAGGAGCAGGAGCTCATGAAGGACCGCAGCAGGCAGCTTCTGAAGCGGTACGGCATCCTGTTCCGCGAACTTCTGTCGAATGAAATCCCCCTGCTGCAGTGGAGGGCGGTCTTCAGGGCTTTGCGCATCATGGAGCTGTCGGGCGAGATCGTATCCGGGTATTTTTTCGAAGGCATCTCAGGGCTCCAGTTCATGTCCCATGAGGCCTTCCGGCTTGTTCAGAAGCCCCTGCACGAGGACACGGTCTACTGGCTGAACGCGGCGGATCCGGCATCGTTGTGCGGGCTATCACCCGAGCTTGCGAAAGGGCTTCCGCCGCGAGTGGCATCGACATTTCTTGTGTACCACGGGCCAAGGCTTGTCATGATCGCGAAGCGTACGGGGAAGAGCATAGATCTGTTCGCACCGCCTGACAAGGCGGGCCTGCAGGACTATTTCCTCGTATTCAAGGACCTGCTGATGCGCGAGTTCAATCCCCCTTCAAAAATCATCGTGGAAACGGTGAATGGCGAACCGGTCCAGCGCAGTCCCTATCTCGCGCAACTCAAAGAGTTCGGCTTCCGGTCCGCAAGAAACACGGTGGAACTCTGGAAACAGTACTGACCGGGAGGGCATTTTTCTTGATTTGACCCCATGTTCCGGATATAATTTGAACAGCAGCGCACTTTACATTCCTGCCGGTGCAGCGGAGTCCGTTTCCCATGGCTGAAAAAAAATTCGA
>DATHDE010000227.1:0-2560 GCA_035490495.1 Nitrospirota bacterium | reverse complement strand
CACTGCGACCTCCACTGAAATGGCGCCACATGCTGTTAAATCCGGGGTCGCTCGAAGAGCCGGTCTCGATCATCTTCAAGTACAGGTCGATCATCTCCTGGGTTGCCCAGGCTTCCTCAGTTGCGATCCGCTTGTACGGCTTATTGGTCATCGTCGTTGAACGTCTTCTACCTTCCACCATAGAAACGGGTCCTTTCGCGAGCTTGTCGAAGGATACTCTGGGAAGGGGTTCATGTCCGCCTCTGGCCCGTAGCAGACATGAGCTTGTGCAGTGCAAATGTCCGCTTCTGACCCATCGCTTCATTTCAGGCGGATCAATTGCTGTGCCGCACAAGGCAGACTCCCTAGTGCTTTCCTATATGCTAGAGTCATGTCACTCGGCACACGCGGCTGCTTCTTGCAGGCGGTTTATGCATGTCTTTGACTGGTCAGCGGAAGATTTTCAGCGCGCTAGTTTTCACGGCCGTTCTTCTCGTGGCCATCGATCTCCCCGTTATCGCTTTTGGCGCACCCGCAAATGGCCCCACCGCGACCTCGGGTCTCGGTGCGGCACTTGAGGATTACCGGCCCTACGTGCTGAGCATTTTGCGCATCGTGGTCGCGCTCCTCTTCCTCCAGCACGGCATGGCGAAGATGTTCAACTTCCCGCCGCAGGGCGACATGCCGGCGTTCCCGAAGCCTGAATGGTTCGCCGGCCGTATCGAGCTTGTCGGCAGCACGCTGGTAATACTTGGCCTATTCACCCGCCCGGTCGCCTTCATCCTGTCCGGCGAAATGGCGTTCGCCTATTTCATGAGCCACCGGCCGCGGGGATTCTTTCCGTTACTTAACGGCGGCGAGGCTGCGGTCTTGTTTTGCTTCGTGTTTCTTTATCTGGCCTTCGCCGGCGCCGGCCCGTTGAGCCTCGATGCACTACTGTGAAGCCGAAAGCGATAAACGCTCAACCTAATTGGGCCGATTTGACCGACTTGTCCAATAGCGCCGGGAATGATCGTCCTCCCAACTTCGGTGGCAGCTCTAACCGCAGAGTTCATCCATGTCGCACCATTATGCAGGACCGCAATTTGGCTTCCCCCATGGCGATGCTCGGCTCAACCTCACTGATCTTTATGCCTTCCCCAAACCGGGCAGCGATCGCAAGTCGATCCTGATCATCGACGTGCATCCGTCCCATACTTTCGACCCGCAGCTGCCGACCACGACGGTGCCGTTCGCATCTGAAGCGTTATACGAGCTTAAGATCGACACAAACGGTGACGCCGTTGCTGACATTGCATACAGGATACGTTTTTCGCCGTTCGCGAACGCGGCACAGACCGCGACGCTGCGCCGGGTTGAAGGTGCGCGAGCCGCCGGTACAGGCGATGACGGTCAGGTTATAGTCGAAGGCGCGCCGGTTTCGCTGCAGCGGGAAGCGCAGGTGACCGAAGCTGGCGACTACCGTTTCTTCGCCGGCTGGCGAAGCGATCCCTTCTTCTTCGACGCGCTGGGCGCCGTGAATAACCTTCATTTTACTGGCAAAGATTTTTTCACTGACAAAGACGTATGCAGCATCGTCCTGGAAGTTCCGAACTCCGCGTTGCCACCTAAAGAGGTTGGGCTTTGGATGCGGACGCTGGATGGTACCGGGGGCAGCTGGGTTCAGGCTGACCGCGGCGCGATGGCGTCACAAGGTGTCTTTCTTCCAGGCGATGAGAGTGATGCTTATCTCGCCGGAGAGCCCGCGGACGATACCCGTTTCGTCGCAGCCTTTGCGCACTCATTGGAGCACTCGGGCGGTTACTCCCCGGAGGAAGCGCAGCGCGTCGCAAAGAGGCTGCTGCCAGACATCATGCGCTACGACCACACCCGTCCGGCATCGTACCCTGACAATGGGCGGACGCTCACTGATCGCGCCCTCGATTACTTCCTTTCGGTTCTCACAAATGGAAAAATAAAGACTGACGGCGTGGCGGCGCACAGCGATCTGCTCGCTGATTTTCCATATTTGGGACCACCGCATAGGGCGGTCGTTGACCGAGAATAAACATGGTCAGCGATGATCGCGGCCTTCTCGAACAACTCCAGATCAACAAATATACCTTCTTCCTTCATGACTATGGCGGACCGGTTGGCTTTCTTATTGTCCCGGAAAATATTCGATTGACGCATTGCTAGGCATCGCCGCCATGACTAGCGAGCTATCGGGCCTACCATGCGGATCGCCTCGATCGCCTGAGAGTAAGGCCGGGCTGCAAAATGGTCGCTATTGGCCCTTAGCGGACATGCGCCCATGCACCGCAAATGTCCGCTCTTGGGGGTAATGCGGACATGCTGAGTAGCAATGGTGCAAAAAAAAGCTGAAAGCGTGAGGCACATTGTTGCGCCGTTACCCCACCACTAATGAAAAGTTAAGAAGGGTTTTTTGGTCCCAAATATTTCCAGCACACCTGTTCGCGTTGGCAAGGCCCCCGGCCTGTCCAGCATAGGGGGAGGGTCGCCCAGCGCGTCGGAGCCAGCTTCGCGTTAGCCCTGCCCGAAGCGACAGTTCGTACAAGAGCCTTTCTACGAACAGTCGTCA
>DATHDE010000226.1:0-8783 GCA_035490495.1 Nitrospirota bacterium | reverse complement strand
TTTCCCCGATCAACTTTCGTAACTCCTCAAGATCAACTGAAGTAGGGTGGAATTGCCCCATCCAGCGGATGCAGCGGTTCGCATTCAAAGGCAGTCCCAGCACCGGGATGTGCAGGTCCATGCAGAGCCGCATGCCGTGCATGAGTTCCGGTACGCAGGCCACTCCCAGCACCCCCAAAGTGCTCTCCGTGTGGAGTCGCTTCAGCAGGTTTTTGAGGTTTGCGTTCATCCAGAGGTACGGTTCGATATGCGCGTTGCGAAGGAGCGCGCTCACCTGGTTTACAAAGCAGTTTTTCGAGCACCCTTTGCAGACCATGTCCAGCGGACCCATGACTGATCTGCAGGCCGCACGGAGGTCCCGGAGGCAATAGGGAAGGAAGGCAATCTTACGGTCCGCCTTTTGGAACTCGCCGGCCCACGCCCTGTTCGCGAGCTCGATCAGGAGCATGTAGAGTTGGTACTGCTCCTCGGACGTGCGGAGGATTCTGTCCCATCGTTTCAGGAGCGGCATTTCCCGAAGATGGGCATCGACCCGGGAGGTATGCGGAGCCAGAACGTCCCTGGCCGCTGTTACGACGAACCCGAGAAAGGAGGCAGAAGAGGCTGCTGTACGAAGCTGCCTTCTGAGCAGGCGCTTGTTTCTGCTTGCAGCGTCGAGGAGCGTTATCAGGCCTCTGATATCCGGGCTGCGCGCGAGAACCGCGTCGGCAAGTGAGCCGATATAGCGGTAATAGTCCGCTGAAGAACCGCCTCTAAAAAGGGTATAGGTCTTTCCTGCGGCAATGTCCGCTGACCCTGCTTGATCTTCTGCGTCCACGCACTATTATCGCTCTTTTCATCCGGGACAAACAAGCGGTGTTTCTCGCCCGGTCCTTCTGTTTTATATCAACTACGGCGATCCGTTCGAGATTTCGCACTTCGCTTCCGAACGGTCCTGCAGGGCCTTTGCCTTCGCAGCAACGCGTGCGCGGGTGATTTCCTCTGGATTTAATTGCCAGCCAAAAGTTTTGGACCGCATGAGATTATCGTCCGAATCCTGCCGGTGCGTAAGCCCGAGGCCGTGTCCCAGTTCGTGGGCCGCGGTGCGGGCGCCGGGATAGCGGGCAGGCAGGACTGCCGGGGCAAGCAAGGGGGTATCGCGCACCTTGATATCGTGGTCGCTCCGGTAATATCCGTTCAGCCATTCTCCGCCCGAAAGGCTCGGCAGGAACCAGACGTCCATGCCGATGCCTGCAGGTTCATCGTGCATTACCACGCTCATGTCAAAACAAATGCCGGCCTGGTCAAGCCAAATCTTGTTGATCTCTTCCAGGAGAGGAAGGAACTCGGCAGTTCCCCGGCCGCTCCCGCCGAGATGCACGCGCAGGGGGACATGATAGACCGGCCGCGCGGGCGCGGGGCCGACCGCACGGGCGACCCGTGACGCCGGGGCGTTCTCGCCGGCAAGCGCGGGGCACGCGGAGAGGAGAAATGCGAGACCAAGGGCAAGGCGGAATACGACCATGGAGCATGCTACTACCGCGGAGTAGTATTTTCAAGCACATACCCGCTCGCTCAAATAGTTTACAAAATGCGCAACTCTTATGACCCGCATCATATGCGTTAGAGACATCCTTCGGTATAGTGTCCCTCACGTTACCTATTCTCAATACTTTTCATCAGGAGGAAACCATGTTTTGTTATCAGTGTGAACAGGCGGCAAACGGGAAAGGATGCACCAAGATCGGCGTATGCGGAAAGGATCCCGAAGTCTCAGCGCTTCAGGACCTTTTAATCTATTCCATGAAGGGACTCGCTCTCGTCGCAGTCGAGGGCCGGGGACACGGCGTCGTGGACAGCGAGGTGAACCGCTTTTTAGCGAAGGGACTCTTTTCGACGCTGACGAATGTCGATTTCGATCCTGCCCGCTTCGAAAAGCTCATCAAACGCTCGGTCGAACTCCGCGAGAACCTGAAGGCAAAGGTTACGGCGGCGGGCGGGAGGACGGATTTCGGCCATGGCAGCGCTTCCTTTCGACCGGCCGCGTCCATTGAATCGCTTGCGAAGCAGGGCCGTGACGTGCGGGAGCGCGTGCCGGATGCAATGATCAATCCCGACATCCAGTCGCTCCAGGACATTTTGCTCTTCGGGCTCAAGGGCGTTGCCGCCTATGCGGATCATGCGGAAATCCTCGGAAAGACTGACGATGCGGTTTACGCATTCATGGCCGATGCTCTGGCAGCCATGACCAGCACCGATCTGGGGCTGAACGAATGGATTGCACTCGTGCTCAAGTGCGGCGAGGTCAATTTGAAGACTATGGAGATTCTCGATGGAGCAAATACCGGGGCCTATGGCCATCCCGTTCCGACCACGGTCCAGCTCGGCGCGAAGAAGGGCAAGGCGATCCTCGTGTCCGGCCATGACCTGAAGGACCTGGAGGCGATTCTGAAGCAGAGCGAAGGAAAGGGCATCAACGTCTACACTCACGGCGAGATGCTGCCGGCGCACGGATACCCCGGGCTTAAGAAGTACCCGCACCTCTGCGGTCATTACGGCACGGCATGGCAGAACCAGCACAAGGAATTTGCCCGCTTCCCCGGGGCCATCGTCATGACGACGAACTGTATTCAGAAGCCGCTTGCGTCATACAAGGACAATCTTTTCACCTGCGGCCTCGTTGGCTGGCCCGACGTGAAGCACGTCGCTGACGGGAATTTCGCGCCGGTGATCGAGAAAGCATTGTCGCTTCCCGGGTATGAAGCGGAAGTTCCTGGCACGACGGTTCTTTCCGGGTTTGCACGAAACACGGTGCTTGGCGTTGCCGACAAGGTGATCGATGCCGTAAAGGGCGGCCAGATCCGTCATTTCTTCCTGGTAGGCGGCTGCGACGGTGCGAAGCCGGGCAGAAACTACTATACGGAGTTCGTAGAAAAAGCGCCGAAGGATACGGTCGTCCTGACGCTGGCATGCGGCAAATTCCGGTTTTTCGACAAGAACCTGGGGGACATCGGCGGTATCCCGCGGCTTCTCGACATAGGCCAGTGCAATGACGCCTACTCGGCGATCCAGATCGCGCTGGCACTGTCCAAGGCGTTCAACCTGCCGGTGAATGATCTGCCGTTGTCGCTCGTCCTTTCCTGGTACGAGCAGAAGGCGGTGGCCATCCTGCTTACGCTGCTGCATCTGGGCATCAAGGACATCCGGCTCGGCCCGACGCTCCCGGCATTTATTACTCCGAACGTGCTTGATGTCCTGGTCAAGAATTTCGACATCAAGCCCATCGCGGCAACCGCGGAAGAGGATCTGGAAGCGATCCTCGGTCCCTGCTGGAACAGAACCAAGGCTGAGTGCACGGAGATGGAAACAGTAAACCCATAAGCGCGGGAACGCAATCACGCGTCAAGGCAGGGCGAATGCATTCGCCCTGCCTTTTTTAGCGACTAACAGGGCCGGGTTTCTTCTGTTGCATGTGCCCGGTTTTCGAACTGCCAGAAAGAACACCAACGTGCTGCAACACGCAGCTGGGTACTTCAAGGAGCAGCTGTCAGCGGAGGAGAAGCTGGAGCTGCAGGAGCTCATTGCCGCTACCACGACGGTCTCGTGCCGCTCATTGTTACCATCACCCTCCTCAAGCATTATGTGATGAAGCACCGGCAAGCCTCCCTCGCCACCCAGGTCTATATCCAGCCCCATCCGCTCGAGCTCATGCTCCGGAACCACGCGTAGCGACATCCTCTTCCCGCCCTGCGCTGCGCATACCGCGGTAAGGTGATTCCGTCCTGCCGGCATCACGCTGGCATGACGAAAAAGGCATCCCTCAGCCCCTTCACCTCTGCGCTTGCGATGTTCAGGAAACTTCCGGCGAATGCCCCGGGCACGTTGATGCCTTCGGTGCAACAATGCCGGCTCCATGCGTCTTGCGCCACCGGCAGGTCCGCCTGAGATGTAGCCGGTGTATTGATCTACATTTGACAATGCAACCGTGATGTGATATTAATTAGGAATAATTCCTATTATGAAGAAATATCCCGGGGTTCAGGAAATTGAACAGAAACTTGTCTCGGGCCTGCGCAACAAGGGCTACAAGCTTACTTCTCAACGGCTCGAGATTATCAGACTGCTGGCGCGCGATACGTCGCATCCCGCGGCAAGAGATATTTTACGGAAAGTCAGGAAAACCGTTCCCCGGATAAGCTTGTCAACGGTTTACTATACGCTTGATATGATGAAAAAAGAAGGCTTGCTGCGAGAGCTTGAATACTACGACATGGACAACAGGTATGATATCAACGTAACGGATCATATCAACCTTGTATGCACAAAATGCAAGAAGATAAGCGATTACCTGGGTGATTTGTCTTCATTTCCAAAAGCCGTGGAACAAGAGAGCGGTTTCAAGCCTGCACGCATGCGGTTTGAATACTACGGCATCTGCAGGAATTGTGCGAGTGCGAAAAGCCGCTGAATTTTTTTGCCTTATTATCAGGAATAATTCCTGTTTAAAATTATACGAATAAACGCGCATTGCCGTGCGGTGTGGTCAGCTTGTGCGCCGCGTGGAAAGCATAACATAAGAAAGTGCAGCAGGGTGTTCGGGGCGACGAAAACAGGCGGTCATTTTTCAGCGCATCGTTCATCTTCAACGCACGACAGTCAAAAACAAAAATACAGATCACACAGAGAAAGGGAAAAATTATGAATGAAGAAAGCAAATGCCCGGTAACGGGAAAGGCCGGCAGAACCGCTGCCGCTCGAGGCACCTCGAACCGAGACTGGTGGCCGAACCAGTTGAAACTCGACATCCTGCACCAGCATTCCCCCAAGTCCAACCCGATGGGCCCCGACTTCAACTATGCAAAGGAATTCAGGAAGCTTGATCTGGCCGCCCTGAAGAAGGACATAGCTGCGCTCATGACCGACTCGCAGGACTGGTGGCCGGCCGACTGGGGGCACTACGGGGGACTCTTCATCCGCATGGCCTGGCACAGCGTCGGCACCTACCGCACCGGCGACGGACGCGGCGGCGGGGGCACCGGCAACCAGCGCTTCGCGCCGGTCAACAGCTGGCCTGACAACGGCAACCTGGACAAGGCGCGCCGGCTGCTCTGGCCGATCAAAAAGAAATACGGCAACAGGATATCCTGGGCCGACCTGATGGTTCTGACGGGCAACGTGGCGCTGGAGTCCATGGGTTTCAGGACCTTCGGATTCGGCGGCGGACGCGTGGACATCTGGCAGCCCGAGGAAGACATCTACTGGGGTGCCGAAGCCGAATGGCTTGGCGACAAGCGCTACAGCGGCGACCGCAAACTGGAGAACCCGCTGGCGGCCGTGCAGATGGGCCTGATCTACGTGAACCCCGAAGGCCCCAACGGCAATCCCGACCCCGTGGCATCGGGCCGTGATGTGCGAGAGACCTTCGGCCGCATGGGCATGAACGACGAAGAGACCGTCGCGCTCGTCGCGGGCGGCCACACCTTCGGAAAGGCTCACGGCGCGGGCAGCCCGAAGCAGGTGGGCCCCGAGCCTGAGGCCGCACCCCTCGAGGAAATGGGCCTCGGCTGGAAAAACAGCTTTGGCACCGGCAAGGGCGTGCACACCACGACCAGCGGCATCGAGGGCGCCTGGAAACCGAACCCCACAACATGGGACATGGGCTATTTCAACATGCTGTTCAGCTACGAGTGGGAGCTGACCAAGAGTCCGGCAGGCGCCCACCAATGGCAGGCCAAGGACGTGAAGCCGGAACACATGATCCCGGACGCCCATGACCCGTCGAAGAAGCACCGGCCCATGATGACCACAGCAGACCTGTCGCTGCGCTTCGACCCGATCTATGAGCCCATCGCACGGCGCTTCCACAAGGATCCGCAGGCCTTTGCCGATGCCTTTGCCCGCGCCTGGTTCAAGCTGACCCATCGCGACATGGGTCCCAAGGCCCGCTACCTCGGCCCTGAGGTCCCGGCCGAAAACCTGATCTGGCAGGACCCCATTCCCGCAGTCGATCACAAACTGATCGATGCAAGGGACATTGCCGACCTCAAGGGCAAGATCCTGGCTTCAGGCCTGAGCGCTGCAGAGCTGGTTGCAACAGCCTGGGCCTCGGCGTCCACGTTCCGCGGCTCCGACAAGCGCGGCGGCGCCAACGGCGGCCGCATTCGTCTGGCACCGCAGAAGGACTGGGAGGTCAACCAGCCCGCCCAGCTGGCGAAGGTGCTGAAGACCCTGGAAGGCATCCAGTACGCGTTCAACAAGGCGCAATCCGGCGGCAAGAAGGTTTCGCTGGCCGATCTGATCGTACTGGCCGGTTGCGCAGCGGTCGAAGCAGCGGCCAAGGCAGCGGGTTCCCCAGTGGAGGTGCCCTTTACTCCCGGCCGCACTGACGCCTCGCAGGACCAGACCGATGTGAAATCGTTCAGCGTGCTGAAGCCCGAGGCCGACGGTTTCCGCAATTACCAGGAGAAGGCATTCACCGTGTCGTCCGAGGAAATGCTGGTGGACAAGGCGCACCTCCTGACCCTGAGCGCACCCGAGATGACGGTGCTTGTCGGTGGCCTGCGCGTGTTGGGCGCCAACGCAGGCGGTTCGCGGCACGGCGTGTTCACGAAACGGCCCGGGACGCTGACCAACGACTTCTTCGTCAACCTGCTCGCCATGGACACCGTGTGGAAGCCCGCGTCCGATGCCGGGGACACCTTCGAAGGCCGGGACCGCAGAACAGGCGCACTCAACTGGACCGCGACCCGCGTTGACCTGGTTTTCGGCTCCAACTCGCAGCTGCGCGCCCTGGCCGAGGTGTATGCGCAGGACGATTCAAAGGAAAAGTTCGTGCGCGATTTCGTCGCAGCCTGGAACAAGGTCATGAACCTGGACCGTTTCGATCTGATCCCGGCATGACGGTCTGCCTCGATTCTTGACCATGTGCTTAAAACAGCAGGCTTACTTCCGGTTCAGCGGTGGCATGCCGCCGCTGAACCGGAGCCAGGGCTCTCGGCGTCGCGAAAAGCCAGAGTATAATATAGTAATAGAGGGAAAGTCTCTTCTGTTGCACCGTCCCATTTCACTCCTGAACCTGCCGCATGCTTCACCCGCTTCGCGTAGAATACGCAGGCGCTTGTAATCCTGCGACCTCCCGCGGGAACGAGAAGAAGCCTGCTTTCGCGAATGCCCTTGACCGGGACACCTTCCTCAACAAGCTAAGACATTGACGGCGATGCGCGACCGGCTGGATAAAATCAGCGGAGGAATGCATCGAATGCATATGCGTTTCACTCAACCCCCATCTTTCCCCTTGCCCTTATCGTAAAAATATAGTACGCTCACATTGTCGAAGGACTTACACCGCTGACTTGATGTTTTGAGAGCGTGTCGACGAAAATAGAAACATAACAATCCTATGGGTTTCCAATAAAGCGCTCCTCCATGCTGCACCCGAAAATGAAAGATGGAAGACAAGTATACTAAATTTGAGGAATTGATAGCAGAGGAAAAGGAAGGTGTTGATTATCGCGTTCAATATGAATACCGGAGCTTGAAGCTGCTCGTCTTAGCGCCCCATGGGGGCTCCATCGAGCCTGGAACCTCAGAGCTCGCAAAAGCCGTAGCGGGTGTGGATCTCTCTTTCTATCTCTTTGAAGGGATAAAACCCAGCGGCAACTTTGCGCTCCACATAACGAGTTCAAATTTCGATGAGCCGAAGGCATTGGAGATGCTGAAAGCATGTGAAAAGGCCATTGCGATACATGGCGAGAAAAGTGACGAGGAGATCGTATATATCGGCGGGAGAGACGAAGAAATGTGGTCGCATGTCATACAGTGTTTGAAGGAGGCCGGATTCATCACTCGAACCCACAGGGGTCCCACGATGCGGGGAACTTCACGATCCAACGTATGCAACCGATGCCGCACTGGTGCAGGGTTGCAGCTGGAACTTTCCAGAGGGTTGCGTAAACTTTTTTTTCGCTCACTTAGCCGGGATGATCGCGGCTATCATTCCGAGTTATTCGACAGTTTTGTGCGTGCCGTAAGGGCAGGTATAGGATGTGCAAATACTGTCTAAGGTGGAGGGCCGCGCGTTTTACAATGTGTCCCTGCATGAGAAGTACGGCTCTCTAAGCTGAGAACGAAGCAGACTGGACGAGGAGGCGAATGTGGGCCACGAATTGTGTCTGTTCTTCCTAGTCGTCGGTATCGTCGTTCTGTTCATTCGGTCGATGAATATCAGGCGCGACCTGGAGACGCACGTCGAGAAGCTCAGGCGTGAGATCGCGGAGCTGAAGGCGGCCGTAGCCGGAGCTGCGCCGCGGCAGGAAAGCGAGGCGGAGCAGGCCGAGGCCATGAAGAGACCACCGGTCGCGCCTGTCCCGCCGGTTGTCGAGACCCCTCCACCTCCCGTGGTTACGCCTCCATCGCCGGTCCCTGAAGGACTTGAGGGAGGGCTGCCGCCGATAACGCCTGCGCCTTCCGGCCTTGCCGAAGGCTCCTCTTCTCCTGATGAGCAGGGGTCGCAGGAAGAGGAACAGCCTTCGAAGCCGGTCACGCTGCAGCCGGCTGCGTCGTACGCCGTAGCAACTCCGTCCGCATCGGAGCCCGCAGT
Source organism: Nitrospirota bacterium (assembly GCA_035490495.1). GTDB lineage: Bacteria > Nitrospirota > UBA9217 > UBA9217 > UBA9217 > JAJYKN01. The sequence continues at coordinate 205 of DATHDE010000226.1, read as the reverse complement.
TCCCTCCGGCCCGACCCTTATGGACCGCTGGATGCAGTTCAAGGCGAACGTTGACTGGGAGCTCTTCACCGGCGTCAAGCTCTTTGCCTGGCTGGGCGGGCTCGCGCTCTTCATCGGTGCGGGCTTCTTCGTCAAGTATTCCATTGACCGCAACCTCATCCCGCCGGCGTTGCGTCTCGCCATCAGCGCTGTGATCGGCCTGTCG
>DATHDE010000225.1:0-16337 GCA_035490495.1 Nitrospirota bacterium | reverse complement strand
CGCTGCCGCGTTGTTGAAATCAGAAACAGCTTTGTCTGGCCTGCCCGAGCTCAAATAGAACGTGGCGCGATTATAGTAGGGGATATAATGACGAACACTGCCTTGCTCTATAGTATACGTCCACAGATCAATATCGCTTTTCCATATCCGTATTTGCCGTATGGTCAGAAAAGACAGCACAATAGTCAGCATCGCAATAACCGCCGCAAGAATGCCTATTATTCGGCGAGGCTTATTTGCGGCAACGGCCGCTCTTTCCGCAACCCATCCTGCACCCATCCCTATAAGCAAAAAAAGTCCAATGCTGGGTATATACGTATAGCGGTCAGCCATGGACTGCTCTCCCACCTGCACTATGCCGATAACAGGAATCAGCGTCATAAGATAATAGATCCATATTGCCAGCCATAATTTTTGCCGTCTGACAGCAGAGAGATAGAGACAAGTTCCCGTAAGGCCGGCCAGGATGAGAAATGGCAGTACATATTCCACCCATGATATGTTTTGCGGATACGGATACAGCGGCAGCAGATTCAGCGGCACCAGCATCTTCATCAGGTACACAACATACGACTTCATAATGACAAATGCTCGCACCCCGGCTGGAGCAAAATCGGCTGCCGGCATGGCTCCTCCGTGACTCTGTGCGATCAAGGTGATGATGGATGATCCAAAACTCATTGCAATAAATGGTATTTTTTCATACAGTGCGGAGAGGAAATCACCAAGTGAGTGGATTCTGCCGAACGGATGCCAATCCAACAGCAGCAGCACGAGCGGCAGGGTTACCGCCATAGGCTTGCTGAGAAGGGCAAGAAAGAAAAAAAGAAATGTTGACAGGTAGTACTTGTTGGTAAACCGTGAGAAGAATTTTCCCGGATATGCTTCGCTGACCCTGTAGCCAGCATAGCGGACATACTGCGTCATGCTCAGCAGAAAAAACATTGCGCATAAAAGATCCTTCCGTTCAGCCACCCAGGCAACGGATTCAACATGCAGGGGGTGGATACCGAACAGCATTCCGGCCACTCCCGCAGCAGTCAGAATGCCGCGGTCTGAGACTGCTTCTCCTGACTTTCGATGGAAGCCTTTGCCACCCGTTCTGACGAGCGATATCACGAGGAGCATCACCAGCGCGGTATTTACTGCATGAAAAAGCAAGTTCGTCAGGTGGTGCCCCAGGGGGTTTAATCCCCACACAGCGTAATCGGCGGCGTGAGACATCCAGGTAAGGGGGTGCCAGTTGCCTTCGTACGAATTTGTGATAATCCAAACCAAAAAGGAACGATCGAACGTGCGAAGGAATTCATTGTCGACTACATAAAAATGGTCGTCGTACACAAAACCGTTGCCCAGTGCGGGAAGATAAACCACAAAGGCAAACAATGACACGAGAGCCACGAGATAATATTTTGCTGGTTGTTCTTTCATACGTGCTTGGTAACCGGTTTCTTTACGATAGCTTACAGGGTATTCCGAAAGTGATCATCATACGACGTCCATGCCCGGCGGTAAAGAATATACTGGCTGGCAGCGATAGTGGTTGTGTCCAGCAGGTATGCCCGAAAGAGAGAGGAAGGTCATCGGAGCGAGCCCCTGTGTTTTTTATTTAAGGCCGGCTTTTAGACGTAAAGTTTCTGAAAGTAAGTCGCTGTTGATGTGCGCTGCTGCAAGATCCGGATTGAGCGCAAGAGCAATGCGAAATTCTTTTTCTGCTTCCACATAGCGTCCCTGGGTGAAATATACATAACCAAGATTATTATGTATTTCCGCTACAGCAGGAGCTATTTCAATGGCTTTTTTATACGCTTGAATGGCACTGTCTATCCGGCCGATCTTGAAAAATACAAAACCGAGGTTGTCGTATGTCAGGGGCTCTTTTGGATTGAGATTTATTGCTGTTTCAAACTCCGCTATTGCTTCCTTGTACCGGCCTTCGTTCACATAGACATTGCCGAGATTGTTGTGGGCAATTCGGTAATCCGGCTTGAGCTGTACGGAGATTTTGTAATGCTCAGCTGCTTCTTGAAACATTCCCTGCAATTCGAAGGCAAGTGCAAGATGATAATGCACACGTGCCTTTTCTGGACTTTTGGAAACCGCATCTGTCCATAACAGGAGCGCGTTCCGCCAAACTCCGTTCCTTGTATAGGTTACGCTGGCCATGACGACGATTATCAGCAAGCCCGCCAGCATAGCGACGGTACTGTTGTCTTCCCTGCCACGGCTTACGACCGTGAGCTTCTTGTTCATCCCCATGGTACGCTCATGCCGCGGTATGGTACGCGGCCTCTGGTACAAACGACCACTGCACTGATCTTCGTCCGAGGCCCCGGCCGAAGATACACTCCCCCGCTTGCCAGAGAACAAATCCTACTGCAGGATGAGAAAAGCCTGTATTCTGTTGTTGTCCCTGTCCGCAACGAACAAATTCCCGCTGGAGGTAATGCAGGTTTGTCCCGGATAGCGCAACAAACCTTCTTTCCACCCCATGCTCAACAATTTGGCCCGGACAGTTCCGGTCGACTGTACGACGATGATGGATCCGCCGTTCTGGTCCGTCACATAAAGCATCCCGCTGCTATCGACCGAAAGACTGGTGGGAAAGAGCATGTACTCTTTCAGTGATTCTGTGAGAGGAGTGAACATTTGCGCACTCGACGATGCCGAATAAATTCGTCTTTGAACCGAGTCGAGGGCATACACGGTCCCCCCCGCATCCACTGCAATGTCGGATATAAATCCATGATCCTTGGGAAATCTGATTTCCCGGAGAAATGCCCCGGAAGAGTTCAGCGCAAGGACGCGGTCTTCACGGATATCCAGCACGTACATGTTGTCGCGTGCATCAATTTTGAAACTTCGCGGGCCATACGTACCTGGAGAGGGAATTCCCGTCGGGGTCACAACGGAAACAACCGCGCCGGTGGGACCCAAATGCACAATCTGGCGTTCTTTTTCATCGAAAACATAAATATCACCTTTTGAATCCAATTGAACCCGTGAGGGGCTGGACAACTCAGGAATTTTAAAATCACTCGCGGGAGTAAAAACGCCATTCTGATAGGTATATTTAAGCAGCCGTCCATTTCCTGTATCAGCCACAACTATGGTGTTGTCGTTGGTACACGCAACCCCCTGAGGCGCGAGAAGCATATCATTCTTGCCGGAAAGATACAGTGAGGCTGCGTGTTTCAGTCGGAGCGCATCAGCGCCGTATGCGTGCGAAGTATACAGCACGGTACACAGAATGAGAAAACGTATTATGCTCCGTAGCATTTCTTACCTCCCGAACTTCTCATGACATTGCACACACGTGTTTTGGATTTCTGCGAAGAACAGCATCTTCTTATACGGAGTGCCGTGCGCACTATGGCAGCTCAAGCACTGAACAGAGAGATTTTTATTTCGGTAGTCTCTGATCTTCTCTCCCATGGGGTGAGAGGAGTGTTTTACCCAATCATGACACATACCGCACTGCTCGACAACGGGCTTTTTCAAAAGATAGCTGTTGTTCGAACTGTGCGGTGAATGGCAGGCATTGCACTTTCCTTCCGTTACCGGTGCATGCTTGTCTTTGACCTGTTCCGACCGTTCAACAGTATCGGCATGGCAGCTCCCGCATATCTTTATTTTCGTTCCCTTCAGAAGCGAGCTTTCGGGCGCTGCATGCGGCGTATGGCAGCTTAAACAGCCCTGTTTGGAAACGACAGGCCAGTGCAGGTGTTTTTTTCCAAACGTTTCATTCATCATCGTGCTATGGCATGCCGTGCACAATTCATACCCTTCCTTTTTGGTCTGGAATGGCTTTGGTGAAGAAGGATCCAGATGACACTGACTGCACATTTTATTCGCAACAGGTTTATGTACCGTATCGTATAAAATGCCGCTTGTATTCGACCCGTGGGGATTGTGACATACGGTGCATCGCGCATTGCCCACGGGATAGTTCATGTGACGTTTTAAAAAGGAGGGGTTTGTACTGTTGTGACATCCGGTGCACAGTGCCGGCACATTCTCCCTGAGCAGAGATGCGGCCTTGGCCGAGGCATGGGACGCGTGGCATGTCAGACATCCTTTGGTAACCGGCGTATGTTTGAATTTTACCTTGGCAATGGTTTCTCCCAGAGCCTTATGACAGCTGAAGCAGAGTTCGTTCCCGTTTTTATTCAGGTTGTTTTTAAATTGCGCCGCGTGCGTATCATGGCAGAGGACGCATTTCCCGTTCGCGACAACCTGATGAACACTCAGCGCTCTGTCCGGAATGACGGTGTGACACCGGGAGCAGATTTTCGATGCATCAGCGTAAAGCAGTTTCCCATTCCATGATGTATGAGGGTTGTGGCAGCCTACGCAGTTTCCTGTTTTTACCGGCGTATGCACGGAAGGACTCTTCATCTTGTCTTGAAAATCGACATGACATTCCAGGCAAATTTTTCCCCGAGCGCCGGGTTTTAATTTGAGTTTCTCCTGCGCATCCGTCGGCACGCCGGGGAAAAATAGCATCACGGTGAACAGCAACAGAACATGAAAAATGCGAGAATGCATAAATGCTCCTTTCATCGCTTCTCTACAATGTGGCAGTCGTCGCACGAACGCGCAGCGAATGGAGGATGAATGTTTGATTTAAAAAATTTCGGGTCTTTTGATGCATGAGGATCATGGCATGTACGGCAGTCGATCTCCGAAGCCGCTATGCCGATGTGTGATTTTTTAAACGCGTCATCCGTCAAATTGTGGCAATCGCCGCACAGCTCCCTGAGGGGCTGAGCGAGCAATGCCGGCTCTTTTGCAACGTGCGGCTTATGACACCGCAGACAATCCCCGCTTGCCGGCGGATGCGCCTTATCATGAGAAATTCTTTCACCGATTTTCTTGTGACAGGCCAGGCACAGGTCGGGACTTGTCACCAAGAGCAGCTTTCCGAGTTTCGACTTGTGGGGGCTGTGGCATTTTGTGCATTCCCCGGCGATGAGAGGTGCATGCCGGGTTTTTCCGTTTTTCAATGCCTCTTCGATATCCGTATGGCACGAGAGACAGAGCTTGTCCTGGGTTGTTACAATCATCGCATTATTATTGGATGCATGCGCATTATGGCAGGTAAGGCACATGCCTTCCTTGAACGGGATGTGATCGGAGCCGCCTGCTCCCGCTCTCATAAGGCTCTCATGACATTGCGCACAGAGGTCGGTGCCGGCGACCTTCACAAGCTTTTCATTGTTTGAGCCGTGAGGATTGTGGCATGCATTGCACATACCCTCAGAGACGGGCTTGTGGGTATGTGATTTTGCAAACCGTTCCTCCGCATCAGCATGACAGGTATAACAAATTTTATCCGGCCGCTCCTTGGTCATGGCGGGATAATTCGAACCGTGCGGGTTATGACACGTAGAACAATCCTTCTGTGCAAAAGGAAGATGCGGGTGTTTGACCTGCGGCGCGTCTTTTATCTTTTTGTGACAGCCGAGGCAGATTTCGCCGTCTTTTTGCACAAGCAGACGCTCATTTTTTGCGGCGTGAGGCAGGTGGCAGGAAAGACAGCCCTTTTCGCTGTCAACGGGAGCATGAGCGCGCACCACGGGGCCTTTTTTGTCCGGGTGGCACGTAAAGCAAAGCGTGTTCCCCTGCTTTACCAGCAATTTCGAATTCTCTGAATCATGCGGGTTGTGGCAGGACAGACAATTGCCGTTCTTGAACGGCGCGTGCATCTTATCGCCGCCGGCTTTCAATGAATCCGCATCATGACATTGCGAACACATGGCATCAACGCCCTGGCTGAGACCGAAAGGCTTCGGTGACGTTGCCGGATTATGGCACATGTCACAACTGGCGGACGACACGGGATTGTGCAGGCTCGTCCGTAACAGCTTTGGCTGAGCGGAGGAATGAGGGTTGTGACACCCGGTGCAGGGACGCGTTTCAACAGGATAATTGCCATGGGCTTTTTTGAATGATGAATTAGCGCTATCATGGCAGCCGAGACAAAGGGGCAGTTCTGCCTTCGTCAGAAGGTTTTTTTCACTTGAGCTGTGTGATAAATGGCAGGCCTTGCATCCCTCCTTCTGCAGGGTCTTGTGCACGACCTTCTTTTCATAGGCGTCCTTTTTATGGCACGCATAGCACGACTCGTTGCCCTCGGCCTTGAGGAGATATTTTGCGGTGGCTCCATGCGGATTATGGCAGGTAACGCATTTCCCCCGTTGCATGGCAGTGTGGATGTTGGCCTTGTCCATGCCGATTTTGCTGCTGCTGTGGCAGGAGTAGCAAAGGTCGTTGCCGTCTTTTTTCAGGAGGAGGCGCGGGACCACCCCGTGGCGAAGATGGCAGTCCTGGCAATTTTTTTCCTTGACGCTGGGATGCAGATATTTCAATCCCATATACGCATCACTGAATTTCTTATGACAGTCCAGACAATCCTTGCGTGCAAAGCTCCGAAACTCCGCCAAGCTGTCATTGGCGATCAAGAGCAGACAGCATGACAGGACCATTGCCACCGCCGCGAGGATGGTAATCCGTTTTTTATGGACCATATGCATGGGTTCTCCTCTTACACAACCTCCGCAGGGCCTTACTTCTTCCCATACGATGCAAGGTATATTTTTATATCGGCAGATTCACGCAGCTTTGCAACATAGTCGGCAGTATTCTTGCTGATTTTATCGTCAAAGACCTTTTGGGCAATCGACTGAAGTATTTCTTCATAGGGTCGTTTACTTTCCGGCATCACGTCAAGCACAGCAATAACATAAAATCGGCTGTCAGGACCTGTTCCGATTTTGAAATCGCCCGGCCTGGCGCCCGTAAGGACTTTTTTGAAATCTCCCGGCAATTCATTCATGGTCAGCACAGTATTGGCAAAATCCAGGATATTTTCCGCATGTTCATCCGTTCTTCCATCGGCATTCGCCTTGATCCATGAAAAGTCCGCACCTTTCTTCAACTTTTCAAGTGCTGCCTCGGCGTCACGCATTTTATTGAATGGCTGACCATCGATCTTTACCATCGCGGGAAAGCTGTACTCAGCTATGTGATCGTTATAATATTTTCTTACCTCATCGTCGCTCAACTTGATCGGGGGGGCGATCACCTTCGTAATGAAGAGACCGAACAGAAGTCCTTGCTCATATTCCCTGACCAGCCTGAGATACTGCTTTGACCTGTCGAATCCGCGGAGTTTTGCTTCTTTCAGATATAACATCTTGTCGATCATGTTGTTAAGAATCTCTTGTTTTTTTCCGTTTACCTCTTTCGCCTGCATCGCCTGTTCGATCCCGTGGTAGAAATTATCCTCAAGCGCCTTGGTCAGGTCCTTTACCCGGACCGGCTTTTCTCCGGAAATATCCGCAAGAATGCGGTCATCCTTCCTGAGTTTCTGCAAGCCGGGCTTTTGCGCCTCGTAATCAATCGACTTGATAAGCTTGCTGTTCAGCTTCACATATTTTTTATAAAGCCCTTCCCTGAAAAGCTTCCCTTTCTTTTCCCGGTCCTGGATGAGTACCTGTTTTTTAATCTTCTCCCGGGCTGCGGGATCATCGGGAATTCGTATATCCTCGAGGCTGACTATATAATACGCGGTTTGATTGCTTTGTAAAGCCGTAATCACGGGGCTGACTGAGCCTTTTTCCATTTTTGTAACGGCTGAAGCGATCTGGGGTATCATGGTAGCGGTTTTCACATAGGATGCCTCTGCGTCCACTTTGGCAGTCTTGTCCTGCGTCGCGTTCTTTGCCGCGTCGCTGAAACCGACCCCTTGTTCCAGGGCGGCAGTAAATCTCAATGCATCCTCTTTCTTTCCAAACTGGGCGACCCTGATTTTCCACTCACCCGACGTGGCCCGGTACGTTTTATCGACTTCCTTTTCGTCTGCGGTAACGTCCTGTATAATTTCATGCATCAAGACAGACGGCAGGACATTACGGGAAAAAACCGCTACAGACTCCCGGTATTCAGGGTCCTCATCAAAGCCGATGTTCCTTGCCTCGTGCGCGATTAATCTCAAGTCTATGATACGATTAATGAATGTCTCATATTTTTTTTTGGTTTTTTCTTCTGCTGTTTTTTCCATAAGATCTGAGGCGAACCGCTCCTCGTGAGTTGCGTTAATCATGTCAGTAAGGTCTTCAACGGTGATAACATCATCGTCGACCATGGCCACGGGAACGTCACTGAACGCCGGGGAAAAAAGGGGGATATTCACCATGACGCGAAAAGCACCGTCGTCACTATTCTTTTCTTTGGACGTGTTGATGCCGCTCTTGGCGGGAAGTTCCTGATCTGCAGCAGAGCAGGGTGTGGCAATAAAAAACAGTAAAGGCAACAGCAGCACTGCTATCGCTGCTCGCGGGTGTTTCATTCGTGTATCCTCCTTAACATTGTGTTCACGGTGATACCGTATACCATCATTCGTTTTTCATCCTGATTATCTGGTTCTCTCACAAGGTCGGTGTGCACAGGCGCGCGAAAACGATGATCCATGAAGCCGCAGGGTACGAATCGCCTTCTCTCTCTTTAAGGGTCTAAGAACTCCCACAGAACCGTGCCCAACACAGAGGTCAAGCTGCTGGCCGTATACACTCTCCCCTTATCGAAAAAAAACACGCCCTGATCACCCTGCCTCCTGCTTCTGGCTGCCCAGATGACCTTGCTTCTGTCACTTTCAATAATCGAAGAAAAGAAATCAACTTTGGGTGTCGCAGAAGGATCCAACGGGTCCTGATAGTCCAGAACCTTGCCGCTCAATATCAAATCCGCATCCAGGCTGAGCGAAATCATCTGTGCATCGAGATTCGTTACCCCTTCAGGCATAATGAGCCTCATGCTCAGGAATTGACTCCGTACGATGCCCGGTTCAACGACATCGAACGTCCTCATGTGCACGAGCTGGTTTACCAAATGCAGCATCACAATCTCTCCGGCATATCGTCTGGTACTCGAGTTAAAGAAAGGCAAAACCGCTATCCTATGGGAACGATCACTGTCCACAATGGTCAGAGTATGGTCGTTCCGTGAGCCAAGCTTGGCTCCGCTCGGTGGTTCGAGGGTGAACACAACGGTCTTTTCTTGTTCCTTCACCGCGTTGTCGACGGTAATAAGATGAATGTAACCGGTAACGGCACCTGCCCTGATAATCAGCGGGCTCGGGGTGATGACTTTATAGTTGTACTGGTCCCGCGCCGTGCCTCCGACACTGAAAGGAATGATGACATCTTTGGCCGAAGCTGTGGACAGCTTCACTTCAATCGCTATCGTACCAGCGTTCTCATTCACATTCCCGGATGGTGCAGTGAACTCCACTACTGGCATCGGCAGAGCGTTCACGATTGTGCCCGTATCTTTGCTGATGGTTTGACGTGATGTCTCGAAAGCAGCTGTCGGCACAGCAGCAGTATCCATGATGGTATAAAGATGGCTTTTTATATCGCCGAGGACCGCATTCGTTGGCCTTACAAGAGTAACTTCAATCGTATTGCTGTCGCCGTGGATGAGACCTTGCACAATCGTCAGATCGATGGGCTTTACGGTTTCACCGGGGTTGAAGGTTAGAGTGCCTGGCTCGAGGATATAGTCCTTGCCGGAGCGGGCAGTGCCGCCCGTAATCTTGTAGTTTACCGTTACCTTGTTCCCGCTCATGGTATTCAGGAAGACATAAATTTTGTCTTTTCCGTTGCCGTATCCATGCGTGCCTCTTAGGGCAAATGATACAACGCACTCCTGCATATTGAGCGCAATGAGCGGGGAGCGGAATGATATTTTCTCGGCCCGGTGATGCGGCTTTCTTACATCACGGTCCCCCCCCAGGAACGATACAAGAGAATCAGCCAGAAAGCCGATCTCCTTATCCAGAAGTTCCGCCGGATTGCCGATGACACCTGCCTCAAACCAGCCCGGGTGCTCATCGCCGGTCAGGCCGATGGTATCCATCCAGAGAATATTCAGTTTGTCGTCCGTCGAGACAAGCCTGGATATCAATCCAGTTTTGGGCGTCGGTGACTGGGAGACCTCTGTTGCATACAACTCGAGGGTGCTGATGAGCACCGCATCCGCACCCATTTCCTTCCGAAGCAGCGCGGCTGTGGCCGCATCGATTCCCCCCACATAACGGATGCGGTGCTTCGCCATCAACTGTTCAAGACGTTCGATGTCGATCACGAACACGCCGCGGGATTTCAATGTTGTCATCAGCGAGCGGCGGATATTAATGAGAGGTGCGCCTCTTCCTGAAAGATTTTCTACTGGAAAAACAGCGACCGTCAAGGGTTTGCCGATGCCGCTGAGGGGGCCTTCTACTTTCGGCACAGCCTTCGTTGAGGCACACCCCTGCGTCAATAAAAGGAGCGCGCCGATGATAAGGAGCGCTGCTTTACTTAAAAAGTTTATTGAGAACATCGTTGACAGCTTTCTCGGTAATGTCATTCATGGGCTGCCCGCCGCCTCCGAGCAGCCGCTCCTTTACGCCGATGCCGCCTTGCGTGGAGGACCCCGACCATACGATCCGCCCGGTCTGAACTTCGCTCATTTGTATGCTGATCGAGATGATCTGCGCGGTCGTTGACTGCTGGTTGACATTGCCGTATTCACGAACAACGCCGGAAATAATAGCGTCAACCTTGAGTATCGGACCCAGCTTCTTGACATCTTCGGCTGACAATACCCGCGGGTTCGTGATCCCTGCCATCAGGGCTCCGCGCGCAACTTCTCCGGGCGGGACGACATAAATACTTCCCGTTGACAGCAACATCGTCATGAATACATCACGGACGCGCTCTTCTGCCTTGTCTTCTTTTGACAAATTAGTAAACGGCAGCACGGCTACGGTCTGTACGGATCCGAAATCCATATTTTCAGAGTGGTACACATCGTGGGAGCGCATTGACGCGCACCCGAAAAACAGGGAAAGCATCGGTATAAAAAAATACAGTTTCCATGAGTGCATAAGAAACCCCTATGTGAGCATCCGTATTTTAGATTTAGTAACTTATATTGACACCCTCGCGTAACGCTGTCAATGGCTATATCGCAAGCCTGAAACTTGCAAAGACCGTTTCGGTCTTGGCATTTTCCTGATTGTTTTTCGTCTTCGTCAGTTGATATCCGACATTGATGATGGCACCTGTCCGGATAATGTACTGTATGGTAGGGCTCACGGAAAGGACTTCCCCGCTGTCGGTCGACGTAAGCGTGTCCGTTGCGGAAACAGAGAAAAAAAGCGCGCCGGACAGGAGCGGCGACCATGACATGGCATAATTCTGCGTTCGCAGTTTCGTGGTGAGCCCGGAGATCCTGTTGGTCGAATCGCTCTCACCGTAGTTACCCAGAAGATAGAGCATTTCCGACGGGCTGTAGGTCACCCCGGCGGAGCTGGATTGTCCTTCGCTGGAACTGCTCAGTACGTTGGCAGTGTAGAGCCATGTGCGCGAGGTGCCGTAGCCGAGCGTAATCGTAACCGTACGGTAGGGAACAACGCTGCAACCGAGCGTAGTAGACTCGGTTTTTGTTGATTGGGCCGTTCCGGATTTCGCTTCCGTGATCCCCCCGCCGAGAGACAGGTCAATTCCACGGTACGGCGTGGCGGAATTGGACAGGAACACTGAGCTGCTGCTGCTTGTCGTACCCTGGACTGTATCCGTCTGTCCATAATAGGTCAGCGCATGATTCAGGTTCTTCATCGGTGTTGCAGTAAGTGTGGCGTTATAGGAATCCCGCACATGGGATCCGTCAACATCCTGATCAAAGGAGCGCGCAAAACGCGCACTGGTGCCGAAAACACTGCCGAGCCGCTGTGTCATGGACAGTGAATTCGTGAAGATGTGTCGAATGGACACCGTCGACGGCACCAGGGTTGTATTCGACGTGGTTTCGGCTTTTGTATACCAGTAATACACGTCGTAATACAGGTTCGGGATGTTTAAGAGCTTCACCTGAGCTCCCGTCTCATAGAGTTGCGACCTGTTTCTCTGCTCGATATTGCCGTTTACGACGGGAGTATTAAGATATGCCTGGAGTTCAGTAATAAGGATGTTGTTTACATCGACGCCGATTACGATCAGGGGCGATGCGAGGGGTTTCGTGACCACTTTTATGAATCTGGTCTTCACATTGTTGATGCGCAAGTCAAAGCGGAAGTCAAAAACTCCGAACGGAGCTGCAGTTACGGTCTGGACCAAGGTCCACTGCTTGAGATCCGTGGTGTCGGAACTGGTATAAATATCCCAGGAATAGGCGTTCGTAATCGTAATCGGGAGGTTCTGGTTTACCCACACACGAAGAAGGTTCACCTCGGTAACGGTCCCGAAGTCAAGTCCCATGTTCCGAGGCTGAGGAAAGGCTGCGGAATAGCCGATGTTCACTCCGCTGCCGTCCGTTGTATTTCCGTCGATCAGGGCTGCATTGACCGTGAGCGTGTCATTGGCAGGCGTTTCGGGCTGATTGTCGCTCCCGAGGGGACCCGCTCCGGACAATCCCTGCGCAGGGAGAATTGATTGAGATAGCTCGCCTTTGCCAGCGCCGGAGGTTACCTGCTTCGTATCAGATACGGTAGCATCAAGGTAGACACGGACGCGCCTCCTGAAGAACTGATCGCCGTAATACATCCGTCCGGTATTGGTCGTAACAGCGGTATCAAACCCCTGCAGCTTGTCCGTGGTGTCAAAATAGGTGCCTGTATATCTCATGTCCAGTTGTTTGGCAGGCTGATAGACAGAACTGACGGTAATATTTTTTTGCAGGGAGTCTATTTCCGTATGAGTCGCATCATAAGTATGGATCTGCTGGTAAAGCAGATTGAACGACGGTCGATTTTCTTTCCTTGGCAGACCGAACGATGCGACCAGCGCATCCTGTATCTGCTCGGGCGAAGCTATTCCCTGGGCAGTCGATTTGGACGTCACTTCGCTGTAGCCCAGTGTGCTGTCAAAGTAGTAGTTATGAAAGCCCAATTCCGCCGAGGGGTTCATCTTCGTGGCAGATGATTTTGCAATCGTATCCGCGCTGCTGCTTCTCACAAGATCGGTGTCGTATACCATGCCCATTTTGAATGATATGGTGGGATACAGGTTGTTCTCCAGCCGCACGAAATATAATTGTCGAAAATCCGTCGATTTCGAGGATGTCGCGTTTCCGGCGCTGTCGGATATTGCTATCGAGCTGCGCGCGTAATCGATCTCCATGGTCGCAGTCGCGTCGCCCATGGCCGTCGCGGGCAGTTGCATGACCATGATGCATACAATGAAGAGAGCAGCATGTGCAGGTTTGATCGCCAATCTCGTGAGAACTCCCCTCTGCTCTGTTATCGCTCTCCCATGACAGCTACCTGATAGGGTTCGTCACCGACATCGATCACGTAGGTTTCTTTTCTGGCGTTCAAATTGATGCTCGTGAGCGTGTTGTCTTCCCGCGACAGCAGAAGGAGGCTGTTTTCCTGTCCGTCGATGGTCAGATACGATGTGCTGCCTTCCGTGGGTATGAAATCAATGGCGGTCAGCGACACGGGTTCAATGATGTTCAATTCATTTTTCCGCTTCTGCGCTACATAGATTCTGTCCGTATTGGTGTCAACCTTGAGCGCTTCCGCGGTTCCTCCCAGCAGGGTCCGCTTCGTGACCTGCAGCGTGGTGATATCCATGACTGTCAGATAAGGAGAGCCGTCATAAATCACGTACAGTCTGCTCCCTTTTTTGTCGAATTGCCCGCGGACCGGCCGGGGTTCAGTCGTTCGGGTAAGCGCCGTATTTTTTGCAACCGTATCCACGATGGATATGCTGTTGGAAAGAAGGTTGAATACATAGGCTCTTCTGCCCACAGTCGGTTCCAGCAGGATGGTAAAGGGCTCCAGGCCCACGGAGGTTCTGCCGATTTCAATGGACGCAAGAGGATCGAGAAAACTGACCGAGTTCGATCCTGCATTGACGCTCACCAGCGTCCGCCCATCGGGAGTAAGTGCCAGGGCTTCCGGCGCATCGCCGCCGTAAAGATGAATGGTGTTCAAGGAATCTCCGGTGGTCATATCGATCACCGCTATTGCATCCTCTCCGGACAACGCAATGTATGCCCTGTACCGGACCTGGTCAAAGACAATACCGCGGGGCTCCCTCCCGGTAGCGATAACTGAGAGGACCTGGCCAGCCTTTTTGTCAAAAACGGTTATCGTGTTATCCCTTGTATTCGAAACATAGCCTATAAGGCCGGTGGCCGGCGTGCTCGGCCGGTACGGAGAGAAGGCAGGCACGAATGCCGTATTGTCTATGACGGATTTAAAGTACAAGAAGTTAAGAAACACGGTTGATGCTTTTTTTCTGGCCACGGCAAAAGGCAGCTCCACAAAGACCGGTTGTAATTTCACGTGGAGTTCCGTTTCCTCCTCGTCAACCCGAAGCCATGCTTTTGCTGTCTTGAATAAAAACCCCCGGTAGGTGCCCGGCGGCACGATGCCTGCTGCGGCAAGCCGCTGGCGTTTCATCAGGGCAGGCTCCAGCGTTTTCCGGCCGAGCGAAAGAGGAACGGTCGTCCCATCCTCCCGTATCGCTTCAATCCCTTCGAGCTCGAACCGGAGCCGTTCGGCCTCCTGCGGGAAGGGCTGGAAATAGACAAAGACCTCGCCTTCATGTTCCAGAACTTGCTTCGCAGAAAAAAACTTCGCATCGCATGATGTAAAGATGAGAATGAATGACAGGGCGCAGATACTATATAATGTCGTTGTTTTACTCATGAGCATCCTCGGGCGCGAAAACGTTTGTTCCTTGCTTGCAAACTCCTTACCCTTTTCCCCCTGTGTCCTGTATGTTCAGGGGTAAGCCGACACCGGTCTTGCCGCCGAGCGCGCCATCCTGTTTCACCTGGTCCTAGTATGAGTTCTGCTGGATTTCAAATATTATCAGAATTTATCGCCACTGTATATAAATTTATTATAATCAGAAGTTAACGGGATCAGCATTGAGGCAGCGAGAGTTCACCACCGTACAGTAAGAAAAAGGGCTGGCATGTGAGCGCCAGCCCTTTATGAGTGTCAATGCCCTATGCTCTAGGACTCGTAATTAGTCCTTCATATGGCACTTGTTGCAGAGCGGCCGCTGGTTGGCAGCGAACGCCGTTGCCGGCCTGTCATACAGTGCAGCCTGAACAGCAGCCTGGGAAATGCCGTCCAGACCGGCTGTCGGATACACGACCACGCCGCCGACGAGGCTGGTCATATTCTGTGCTGTCGGCCACCTCAGCATGGCGTTGAAACCGCCTGCATGGGCCCGGTGGCAGGTGAGGCACATAACCTGGGCCGTGCCCTGAATCGTTGTCGAAGTGAGCGCGGTTGCCAGCTGTGAATTGACAATGAGGTTGTCGTTCTGAATCGGAACGAGCGAGGTGTAGCCCTGCGTGCCAGTGGAATCACCGGTCTTCACATAGGAGTTGTAGTTCGCTACAAGCCCTGAGCTCAGTGCCTGGGCGTTCGGGTGAACGTGGCCGTTCGCGACCGTGCTGGTCGAGGTAAGCATGGCCTGATGGCAGTTCGCGCACCACTCTGATACACCCTTGCCGTATGCAACCAGCGTGTCAGACGCTGCTTCTGACCTGTTGTAGCTGCTGGGGGACGCGGCATTCATCGGATCGCTTGCAAATGCCAGTGAAGCATTGGTAATGAATGACGGCTGCCAGTTTTTGCCGGCAAGAAGACGATAGGCGCCGACTGCTGTGTTCGCACCAGCCGAGGGGTCCGCACCATAGGAACCGGAAGTCGCGATCGGTGCGCCGCTGCGGGCAAACGTGCCGCTGAAGCCGGGCAGTTTTCTGTAGGTGCCATGGGGATCATGGCAGCTTACGCAGAAGAGCTGGTTCGTCGGATAGTTGCCGCCCGGTGATACGCCGAGGGTCTTTGTAGGATCCGCTGTGGTGAATCCAAAGTCAGCTGCGATGATGCTGTGGCCTTTGCGCGGGCCCTGGGTGCCGCCCTGCGACAGCCATGCGAAATCGCCGCCCGGTGTTCTTTCGGTCGGGATTGCCTGGCCGAGTGACATGATATGGTAACCGTTTGCAGTTGTATCTGCAACACCGTGGCAGTTCAGACAAACGGAGCTCCGGTCGCTGGCCTGTACGAGTGACGGACCTGCCATACCGACCTGGAGGCCAAGTATGTTCTGGTTCCAGGTATTGGTGGCCTGGGTTCTGACGCCGTTAACCGAGTTGTGCATCGTATGGCAGCTTTCGCACTGGGCGACGCCGCCGGAATGGAAGGCAAATGCAGCCCCGCTCAATGCAAAGGTCAGGAGCGCGGCAGCAATAAATACAAAGCTCACTTTAGCTAACTTCATGAAATTCATCCTCCTTGGATTTCTCTGCTCCGGCAACCTGGC
>DATHDE010000224.1:0-11677 GCA_035490495.1 Nitrospirota bacterium | reverse complement strand
GCACGTGCCCGCTATTCCCCGGAGCGCCACGGGCAAGGCGCCGCTCATAAAGTCGAACGTAGCGCGTGAAAAGGAAAAAAAACCGGGACCCCTCTTCTGAGAGGTCCCGGCCGGTTTGCCGAGAAAACAATTATAGATCGTAGTACAAGAAGAATTCGTACGGATGGGGCCGCAGGCGGAGGGCGTCCACTTCCTTGCTCCTCTTGTAGCTGATCCACATTTCGATCGCGTCCTTGGTGAATACGTCGCCTTTCAAGAGGAAGTTGTGGTCCGCTTCGAGGTTGTTCAGCGCTTCGTCAAGCGAGCCCGGCATTGAGGGAACAGTCGCCAGTTCCTCGGGCGCCATATCGTAGATGTCCTTGTCCAGCGGCTGGCCCGGATCGATCTTGTTCTCGATGCCGTCGAGGCCGGCCATGAGCATGGCTGCGAAGGCGAGGTAGGGGTTGCAGGACGGATCCGGGAAGCGGACCTCGACGCGCTTCGCCTTCGGATTCGCGCTGTACATGGGGATGCGGATCGAGGCCGAGCGGTTCCGGCTTGAATAAGCCAGGTTCACCGGAGCTTCGAAGCCCGGGGTCAGGCGCTTGTAGGAGTTCGTAGTCGGGTTCGTGAAGGCTGCGATCTTCTTCGCGTGCTTCAGGATGCCGCCGATGTACCACAGCGCCATCTGCGAGAGGCCAGCGTACTTGTCGCCCGCGAAGAGGGGCTTGCCGCCCTTCCAGATCGACTGGTGAGTATGCATGCCCGAGCCGTTGTCGCCGAAGAGCGGCTTGGGCATGAAGGTCACGGTCTTGTTGTGGCGCTTTGCCACGTTCTTGATGATGTACTTGAAGTACATGAGTTCATCGGCTATTTTGACCAGCGAATTGAAGCGCATGTCGATTTCGGCCTGGCCGGCAGTCGCCACCTCATGGTGCTGACGCTCGACGTAGATGCCGACCTTCTGCATCTCTTCCACCATTTCGGTGCGGATGTCCTCCTGGGAGTCGATGGGCGGTACGGGGAAGTAGCCTTCCTTGTGGCGCGGCTTGTAGCCCAGGTTCGGGTTCTCGACGCGGCCGCTGTTCCAGATGCCTTCCTCGCTGTCGAGGAAGTAATACCCCGAATGAGAATTCTGGTCGAACCGGATGTCGTCGAAAATGAAGAACTCGGCTTCGGGGCCCATGTAGCAGGTGTCGCCGATGCCGGTCGATTTGAGATATGCTTCAGCTTTCTGAGCGATGTGGCGCGGGTCGCGCGTGTAGCGCTCCTTGGTGATCGGATCAACGATGTTGCAAATGAGCGAGAGCGTGGGGTACTTCGTGAAGGGATCCATGACCGCGGAATCCGCATCGGGAACGACGAGCATGTCGCTCGTATGAATCGACTGCCAGCCGCGGATGCTCGATCCGTCGAAACCAAGCCCTTCTTCGAATATGGCTTCGGTCAATTCATCCACCGGCACGGAGAAATGCTGCCAGAGTCCGGGATAGTCCATGAATTTGAAGTCGACCATCATCGCTTTCTGATCTTGCGCCATCTTCACTACGTCTTTCGGTGTCTTCTTATCTGCTGCCATTGTATCCTCCTGTCGGGAAATATTATGAGAGATCTTTGCTGTCTTCCGCTTGCTGGTTTTCTGGGACCGGCCCGCAACGGTCTTTTTCTTTGCCGCTTTTTTCTCTTTTTTTAGGGAAGCGCTTTTCCTGCCGGCCTGCTTCTTTCCCTTTTTTCTCATATGGCCGATTCGCCCCGTTCGCCCGTCCGAATGCGGATCACTTCCTCGACGGGAGTAACGAAGATTTTCCCGTCTCCGATTCTGCCGGTTTTCGCCGTTGTCTCGATTGTTTCGATGATCTTCGGCACAAGCTTGTCAGCTGCGATGATTTCCAGCTTGACCTTCGGCAAAAAATCCACGACGTACTCGGCGCCCCGGTACAGTTCCGTGTGGCCCTTTTGCCTGCCGAAACCCTTGACTTCGGTCACCGTGATTCCCTGAACGCCGATAGCATTGAGTGCGTCCTTTACCTCATCGAGTTTGAACGGTTTGATAACCGCCTCGATTTTTTTCATAAGCGTTCCTCCTGTCAGGCTTTTTTTTAAGCAATTTTAATGCTAACAATCAAGGTATGGAATTTCAAATGGTTGTCAGATGAGAACAGGCAGGCATCTGTATAAAAAATGGGCATACGCCTAATAAATAGGCAGCATTAGTGTCTCACTCGTTCATTCTTGCGGCTTTTTTCCTCACGTTCTATTCGTTCGCCTTCCTGGAGAAACTTCGAGCTTATCTCTTTCTGAATATCGCCTTTGAGCTGGCTCATTGAAGTGGAATCACCTTTATTAAACTCAATCATTTTGGCGGCAACATCACGATACCGCGGATTTACCTTCTGCACTGCTTGAAATTCGCGCATTGCATCGGTGAGTTTCCCGGCGCCCTGGTAGGCAAGCCCCAGGTCATACCGCATCTCGACGCGGCTCTTGTCATCTTCCCCCATGCCTTCCGAATACGTGAGCGCGTATTCGAGTTCTCGGATAGCGCTTACATAATCGCCTTTTTCCATATAACAGAGACCCAGCATGTGCCGGCTGACCATGAATTTCTGTTCCCCCTGCGGGGTGAGGCTGAATTCCTCGATTGCATCGTCAAGCAGACCCATCTCCCGGTAGGCGACGCCGAGGTTGTAATGGGTGTCGGATTCCTCCTTGGTGGACTGCTGTTCCACGCCGCGCTTGAACTCCTCGAATATTTCATCGAGGCTCTGTTCCTCGGCTGGGGCGGCCTGGTTCTCGGGCACGGCAACCGTGCTCAATTCATCCCTCAGCTCCGAAGCGAGATCGAAGAAGTCGTCGGCAGGAACCTGCGAAGCGGCCGACTGCCGGGAGGTCTCCTTTTTAAGCACTTCGCCGAGATCGAAGAACTCCTCTTCCTGCGGGGGGATAGGCGTCTTTGCAACGGCGCTGCCCCTGTCCTGCGTCGGGGCGGTGTCTGCCTGCAGTATTCCCCCTGCACCCGGTTCCTCTGACGGCAGTTCTTCGACTTCGGCCTCTTCCAGCACTTCCGCACGCTGCCATTCAGGCGGTTCCGTCTTCGGCGGAGGAGGAATATACTCGACTTCGATCATCGGCTTTGATGCGGGCTTGGGCGGCTGGGGCTTCTTGATCCCCGCAATTTGGGTCATGAGGTTGCGTACCGCCTCTTCGTCCGACGCACTCAGCGGCAGCTCCCGTGCTCCGCTGTCAGTGGTAATTGCCTCCTCCAGGCTTTCAACCGCGTCGGCGAGCCGTGTGAATTCCCTCGTATCTTCCTCTTCACGGGAGATTTCCGACAGGCGGGTAATTGCGCGGGCGTCCGAAGGATTCATCTCGATGATGCGGGCATAATGCTTCTTTGCCTCGTCGAATAGCCCCTGCTGGTAATAAAATTCCGCTTCCGCCCAGATTTCATCGATATCCGGTGCTGCGGGTGTGCGCTGCGTGTACAGGGGCGCGCCTGCGGGAGGGGCCTCAGCCGGCAACTCAGCAGCGGAAGGTTCCTCCCCGAGCTCGGCAGTAAACGGCTGCTCTTCGGCAAACGCCTGCTCCTGTTCCGTACCAAACAGGGGTGCTTCGATGTTTTCGGAGTCCCCGTGCTGCCCGGTGTGAACGTCCTCCGTCAGCGGCGGCTGCGCGCTCTCCTCCAGGACCGGTGCTAGGTCGACGGGCTGCGGTTCTTCAAGTGCCGGTGTCGTATCAAAGGAATCGAACACGTTCATGTCCGTAGGCGCCGGTTCGTGGCCGGCCTGCGGAAATGCATCCGGGGTCAGTGCCTCGCCGGATGCCGGCGGTTCGAACGACTCCGGCGCCGCCGGAGCCGCCTGCGGACTGACACTGAGCCGTTCTGCGACCTCGCTGTTCGCTGGATCGATCTCCAATGCGGAGCGCAGCGTTTCGGCCGCCTCGTCTGTCCTGCCCTGGCCGGCATAGATGTCGGCCAGCGCAATCATGTGCTGGGCCGCTTTCTTCATCTGCCCCATGTCGCCGTACATGTGCTGCAGCTTGACGCGAACCGTGGCGCTGTGCGGATGTTTTTTCGCAAGGCCCTCCAGATGTTCAACTGCTTTGATGGCCAGACCGTATTTTATAAGAACATCCGCCTCCGTCAGGGCTTCCACGATGGCGGGGTCTTCCACGGGGGCTGCAGGTTTCTCAACGCGCGGTTCTTCAACCGGCGGCGCGGCACCTGCCGCACCTGCGTCAGGAATCTCAGGGAATGGTACTGCATCCGTTGATTCTGCAAGTTCGCTTAAAAATTCGGCGGGCGGCGCCTGCGCGGCCGGCTCCGCCGGGACCGGCTCCGGTTCGTCCACCGGGGGCGACTGCGCAGGAATACCGGGAAAGATCTCCTGCAGAACAGCATCCTGCTCCGGTTCCTGGACAGCTTCCTGCGCCGGCATCTGCGGGACGGAATCCTGCACCGGCATCTGCGGGACGGAATCCTGCGCCGGCTCCTGCGGAGCAACTTCGGTCGACAGCCGCCGGAGAAGTTCCATCGCATCCGGCATGCCGGGATGAATTTCAAGCGCGCGGTCGAGCGCATCTTTCGCGCCGTCACGGTTGCCCTCGTCGCACATGATTTCCGCGGCCCGCAGGAAGGATTTTGCCGCATCCTCGTCCCACCGGATGGAAATGTAAAATTCTGCGAGCTTGAGGCGGCCGGCCGGCACATGGGGACACGCAGTTATGAATTTTTTGAGATACCCCTCGGC
Source organism: Nitrospirota bacterium (assembly GCA_035490495.1). Taxonomy (GTDB): domain Bacteria; phylum Nitrospirota; class UBA9217; order UBA9217; family UBA9217; genus JAJYKN01. The sequence continues at coordinate 6,947 of DATHDE010000224.1, read as the reverse complement.
GCTTTCCGGGTCCTCGCGTTCCATGCTCGTTGCGGACAGCGCTGATGCTGCAGTAAGTGCACGGTCATAATCTTTTCTCGCCAGATAGATCTCATAGAGCTTTTCCTGAAGATCCGTTCTCCCGGGGTCGTCAGCGAGCGCTTTTCTGAGCACGTGCTCCGCATCCTGGTCCTTCCCCGCACGGGTCAGGGCATCCGTGTAGGTGTTCAGGAGTTCCCGGTCGGCGGGATCCGTCTCGTAAACCGGTTTCAACGCCTTGCACGCTTCGCTGAATTTGCCTTCTTTAAGGTACAGAATGCCTGCCTTGTAATACACCTGCTTGTTGTTGGGATCGAAGGCGAGGACCTTTTCGAAGAGCTGCCGTGCGTCCGTCAGCGCCTCTTTTTCGATATGGACGTCCGCGGCGCTCAGATACGCGGCCGCAGCTTCTGCTTTCATTCCCTGCTTCGCATACATGTCCGCGAGTTTGATGCGAAACGCTATGTTTGCGGGGTTCAGGTCGGCCATCTTCTGATATACGCTGAGGGCCTTGACCGTGTCTTTCTTCTGCGTATACAGGTCGGCTACATGCTTGTAGTTCTCGAGGGCGTTGCCGGTCAGCCCTTTTTCCGCATGCATGTCGCCCAGGGCGAGATGGACCTCGATCTGGTTGTTGTCGATGTTCAGGACTTTCTTATAGAGGGCGATTGCTTTTGAGGTGAACCCGTCCTGGGCAAGGATGTCGGCTGCGTGGCGGTAGGCGTCGACGGCTTCGGGTTTCGAGTTTTTCTTGAGGCACAGATCGCCGATGGTATTGTACAGGTTTGCGTCGTGCGGCGATTCCTTGAGGAGCCTCTTCCATTCGGCAATCGCCTTGTCGTACTGGCCCTTTGCAGCGTATTTCTGGGCCTCTTTCGCGACGGTATTTTTGTCGATTGCCATGAACTAAAAATACCATAAAGCTCTTGCGAGTGTCAACATGAACGTCGCCCTCGCGAAGCCTGCAATTTCGCCATGCACCGTTGTTTTTCAATGCGATATTCGCCTTGATTTTGACGGGGAATCGTGTTAAATAAGGAATGCCATGGCAATCAGAACGATTTGTACCTATCCCGATCCCGTGCTGAAAAACAAGACGGCGCGGGTCGAACATATTGATGCTTCCCTCAACCGGTTGATCGAGGACATGATCGAGACGATGCGGGCTGCTCCGGGCGTCGGCCTGGCAGCCAATCAGGTGGGAGTTCCCCTTCAGCTTGCGGTGATCGATGTGAGCGGGCGCGAAGAGGGGGAAAAGCATCCGCTCATCGTCATCATCAATCCTGAGATCATTTCTCAGGAAGGGTCCGTCGTCGAGGAAGAGGGCTGCCTGAGCATCCCCGACTATTCGGAAAAAGTGAAGCGCTCGGCGCTGGTCAAGGTGCGGGCCCAGGACCGCACAGGCAGGCAGTTTGAGATTGAGGCGGAAGGGCTCCTGGCCAAGGCGCTGCAGCATGAAATCGATCACCTGAACGGCATTCTGTTCGTGGACCGTTTGAGTCCGCTCAAGAAAAGCATATTCAAACGGAAGCTCAGGAAGGCGGCGGGCTAGACCACCTGCCGTTGTTCGCAGCGCACGGGGCGGCGTACCATGCAGGAGCGGCCGGGATGCCGTGGTTTGCCGTTCCTTGAAGGCGACTGGTTGTTTTTTCCATAATCCTCGGGCCCGGGCGGGATTTTCGGTGACGAGCAGAAACCTCGTGCATCTGTGCCCCTGGGACCTCAACAGCCGAGCAGTTTTCCCGTGGCCCCGCCTGAAGCGTTTTACCATTATTCGTTGATGGAACGGTGCGATGAAGCTCGTGTATATGGGCACGCCTCAGTTCGCCGTGAAGCCCCTGCAGATGCTCGCGGCGGGCCACGAAATCGTCGGGGTCGTTACGCGGATCGACAAGCCCTCAGGCAGGGGCCGCGTGCTTGCCGCGCCTCCTGTTAAGCAGGCGGCGCAGGACAGGGGTCTAAGCGTATTTCAGCCGCGGCGCGTGCGCGATCCGGCATTCATCGCACAGCTGAGGCAACTGGCGGCCGACGTAATCGTGGTCGCTGCATACGGCCAGATCCTGCCCGAGGAGATTTTGGGGCTTCCGAGGTTCGGCTGCGTCAACATTCATGCGTCGCTTCTGCCGCGCTGCCGCGGGGCGGCGCCCGTCAACTGGGCGATCATCCGCGGCGATACGGAGACGGGCATTACCATCATGCAGATGGACGCGGGCATGGACACGGGTGCAATCTTCCTGCAGGAGCGCATTGCCATTGAGCCGAAGGACACGGCGGGTTCGCTCACGGAAAAGCTCTCGATGCTCGGAGCGGAGATGATCTTCCGGGCGCTGCCGCTTATCGCTGCGGGGAGCCTCACGCCGGTAGCACAGGATAATGCACAGGCCACGCTGGCGCCGATCCTCAAAAAGGAAGACGGCCTGATTGACTGGACGCTCCCGGCGGGGGAGATCGCGAACCGTGTCCGCGGCCTCTCTCCCTGGCCGGGTGCATTCACGTATCTCGACGATACCCTGATCAAAATCAGAGAAGCCGAAGCAGCGGCGGGAAACGCCGCGCCGGGCGCCCTTGCAGCTGAAACGTCGTCATCGCTCGTTGCCGGAACGGGTGCGGGGCTGCTTCGCATAGCGATGCTGCAGGCCGAGGGCAAGAAGCCGGTGACGTCCGCAGAATTTCTTCGCGGACACCGCGGGGTGGCGGGAAAGCGATTCTCCGCCGCGCGCTCCTGACGCTGAACGCGGCGCACTGTACTGTGGTCTGTTGGTGCCATGTCCGAGCATAAAAAAAGAATTTTCATCGGTCTCATCGTCTTCACGGTCCTGCTCATCACCGGGGGGATGGTGGCGCTCTACCTGATCCCGTATATCGGTCTCAGGAACATCCACCGCCTGGCGCCCGACGTCGTCGGCATCCTGATGGGAACGGTGATCAGCGTCCTGATCCTGTGGGTGGGGCTGCTCATGCTGACCCTGATCCGGGGCAGGGAGGTTTTTTTTGCTGCGCGCCTCCGGGGAATCGTGATCGAAGTGCTCTTCCCGATCATGATCGTCGTGGGCAGATTTCTCGGCATTTCGAAGGAAAAGATCCAGCAGTCGTTCGTAGAAGTGAACAACCAGCTCGTCAAGGCGAAATGCAGCGAACACAAGCCGCAGCGGATTCTCCTGCTCATGCCCCACTGCCTCCAGTTCAATGACTGCGCGATCAAAATCACGAGCGACGCCTACAAGTGCCAGGCGTGCGGCAAATGCAAGATCAAGGATCTCGTAACGCTTGCACAAAAGCATCAGGTCCACCTCTCCGTGGCCACCGGCGGAACGCTGGCCCGGCGCAGAGTGGCGGAGGCGAGGCCCGACGCCATCATAGCCGTGGCATGCGAACGCGATCTCACGAGCGGCATTCAGGACGCGTACCCCCTGCCCGTGATCGGCATCCTGAACGACCGCCCCTTCGGTCCCTGTTTCAACACAAGCGTCGACATATCCAAAGTGGCGGAAGCCCTCGAATTCCTGGCGAGCGGTCGCTGTGAACTCCGCAACGCATAGCGATACTCCCCGGGGAAGGGCGCTGGTGATCCTGCGCCGCGCCGAGGAGGGCGTGTTTGCGGACGCCCTGCTCGACGAGGCGAGGGCCGTGTTTGATGCACGGGACAGCGCTTTGCTGCTCGAACTCGTGTACGGCGTGCTCCGGAACCGGACCCTGCTCGACTCCTGGCTCAATCAGCTCTCCGCCCGCCCGCTCGACCGCACCGATGCCTGGACGAGGAACATCCTGCGGCTCGGCGCCTACCAGCTTCTGTTCCTGGACCGCATTCCCCCGAGTGCGGCCGTGAACACGGCCGTGGAACTGGCGAAGACACGGGGCAGGAAGCAGGGCTACATCAACGGCCTGCTGCGCAATCTCGACCGGAAACGGAGCGAACTCGCGAAGCCCGGACAGGACGATCCGGTCCGGCGGCTGTCCGTGCTTTTTTCGCATCCAGCGTGGCTCGTTCGGCGATGGGTCGCGCGGTACGGCGTTGATGCAGCGGAGAAGATCCTTGCAAAAAACAATGAGCCCGCGCCGCTGGTAATCCGGGCCAACCGGCTCAGAACCTCGCGCGAGCGGCTCAGATCCGCTCTCCGGGCGGAGGGAGTCGAGTCGCGGGAAACGGCGTATGCGCCCGACGGCCTGGAGCTCGGTCCCTGCGGGAGAATGCGCGCCCTCGCTGCGTATCAGGAGGGACTGTTCATGGTCCAGGACGAGGCCGCCCAGCTCATCAGCCTGATGCTTGCCCCCGCGCCCGGGGCCGCTGTGCTGGACGCCTGCGCCGCTCCGGGCGGCAAGGCAACGCATATCGCGGAATTGATGTCGAACCGGGGAGCGGTCACGGCACTCGAAAACGATCCCGTGCGGATCGGGAAAATCAGCGAGAACAGCAGCAGGCTCGGGACGACGATTGTTGCACCGGTTCCGGGAGATGCGCGGGCGTATCAGGGAGGCCCCTTCGACCACCTGTTGATCGATGCTCCCTGCACGGGGCTCGGCGTTTTGAGGCGGCATCCAGACGGCAGGTGGAGCAGGAACGAGGAGCATATCCGTGAACGGGCAGCCGTGCAGAGGGCGATTTTGGCTCATTGCGCGGGCCTGCTGCAGCCGGGCGGGTCGCTCGTGTATGCGACGTGCACTACGGAGCCCGAGGAAAACGAGGAAATCATTGATGCCTTTCTCGAAGGGCAGGGAGCGAATTTTCGCATCGATGATCCCCGGCCGTACCTCCCCGAGAAAGCGTCAGAATTTGTCGACACCAGGGGTTTTCTCCGGACACACAGGAATAACAACGGCATGGACGGGTTCTTCGGAGCCCGGCTGCTCAAAAAGGGATGATCCCGGAGCTGGTTTGCTTGTGAGGAACGACGAGGGCCACGCCCGATAGAAGCGGATACAACCCGCACCACAGCCGGTCGAGCCACGCAAAAATCGGCTGTTTCAGAGGTTATTGCTCTTGCATCTTTACGCAGCTATGGTAAAATAATCCTTCTTATGAACCGGTTTCTGAAAGGTTTCGGCATCTTCCTCGCCCTTGTCTGTATCGGAGTCCTCAGCGCCCTGGCAGTCATCGGACTTCTTTTGCGGGAGGATGAAGTGCGCGTACCCGATCTCGCCGGTCAGGATATCGTGAACGTCATCGAGCTGGTAAGGCAGCAGGGGCTCGAACTCAAGGTAGACCGCAGGGAGCCGCACCCGACGCTTGCGCGGGACACGGTGATCTCGCAGGCGCCTCCTGCAGGCAGTACGATCAAAAAGGGGCGCATGCTTCGCGTCGTGGTGAGCCAGGGACCGAGCGACCTGCTGGCACCGAAGATCGTGGGGGACAATTTCCGCAAGGCTGATATCACCATCCGTCAGGCGGGATTTCTGCCCGGGGAATCGGCGCGGGTTGCCTCAGACACGGTGGAGCGCGATGCGGTCATTGCCCAGTGTCCAGAAGCCGGCAGCCCGCTTGAAAAGGGCGGGACCATCGACATGCTGGTAAGCGCCGGGAAAAGAACGGATCGGCTGATCATGCCGCAGCTCGTGGGCAAGCGGCCGGAGGACGCACTCAGGCTCGTGGACCGCATGGAATTGCAGCACCGCGTGATCGTACGGCAGGGCGGCGGCAAACCCGCGGCGGAAGCGCGGGCCGTGCTGGCGCAGAAGCCGGCGGCGGGGTATCCCGTAGCACCGGATGCAACCGTGGATATCATAGTGAACAAGTAGAGGAGCACCATGAAGCGGACAATCAAGATCGCCCCCTCGATCCTTTCCGCGGATTTTTCTCGCCTGGGCGAGGAGATCAGGGCTGTTGAGGCGGCCGGCGCGGACCTCATTCACGTGGACGTAATGGACGGCCATTTCGTGCCGAACATCACGATCGGTCCGCTCATCGTGGAAGCCGCAAAGCGGTCCACGAAGCTTCCCCTCGACGTGCATCTCATGATCACGAATCCGGAGCTGTACATCGCCGACTTCGCACGGGCGGGTGCGGACTACCTTACCGTGCACGTGGAGACGGCGTTCCACCTCAACCGGCTCGTGCAGTCCATCAGGGAGCACCGCGGTGTGAAGGCCGCCGTGTCGCTCAACCCCGCGACGTCACTCGCAGACCTCGATTATATCCTGCCGGACGTGGACATGGTGCTGATCATGTCCGTGAACCCGGGATTCGGGGGACAGGCGTTCATCCCCTCGGCCCTGGACAAGATCAGGGCGCTGCGCAAACGGATCGACGGTCTCGGCCTCAGGACCGAGATCGAAGTGGACGGCGGCGTGAAGCCGGACAATGCCGCGTCCGTCGTCGACGCAGGGGCGGACATCCTCGTTGCCGGCTCCGCGGTCTTCGGCGCAAAGGATTATGCAGCAGCAATCAAGGCAATACGGGGAAGTTAAGAATACATTTGCAGTCCAAGAACCAGCATTCAATTTTCTTGAAACGTGAATTCGATGTATCCGGGAGTTTCTCATGACCATCAAAAGGCAGTCCGTCAAAATCCCCTTCGAGCTGAAAAATGTGAAGGAGGCAATGCTGTACCGGGACATGTTCCCCTATACGAAAGTACCCCGGGTCATGCTCGAAGACCGCATGATTCAAACGAACATCCCCGAGAAAATCTGGATCACGGACACGACCTTTCGCGACGGACAGCAGTCGCGGCCGCCGTATACGCCCGAGCAGATCGTGACCATCTTTGACTTCCTGCACCGCATGAGCGGACCGAACGGCGTGATCCGGCAGTCTGAATTCTTCCTCTATTCGGACAAGGACCGCGAGGCCGTGCGGCTCTGCCGGGAACGCGACTACCGGTTCCCCGAGATAACGGGCTGGATCAGGGCGAACAAGAACGACTTCAAACTCGTGAAGGAGATGGAACTCAAGGAGACAGGCATCCTCACGTCGTGCTCCGACTACCACATTT
>DATHDE010000223.1:0-2280 GCA_035490495.1 Nitrospirota bacterium | reverse complement strand
CAACCCGCCCCATCCCTTCAGAAAATTACTGATCCCGATTACGATGCGTGTCGGCAACGGCAACGCCTGTCCCATTTCACCGAACATGCTAGCAAGCATGGGGACTACCACGACCATGAGAAGTGCGACCACGGCCACGGCAACGAATAGAATCACCGATGGATAGATCATGGCCGATTTGATCTGCCTCTTGATTTTGGCGAACTTTTCCATATATGCTGCAAGCCTCTGCAGAATCGTATCAAGAATACCGCCAGCCTCGCCCGCGGCAACCATATTGACATACAGGTTATCGAATATTTTTGGATGCTTCTTCAAAGCCTCGGCAAATGTCGCACCGCTTTCCACGTCCGTGCGGACCTGCACGATGACTGCTGCAAGCGTTTTATTTTCTGTCTGCGATCCAAGGATATCAAGGCACTGCACGAGGGGAAGTCCAGCGTCTATCATGGTTGCGAGCTGGCGGGTGAAGATGACAACGTCCTTGTCCGTGACCTTCGGCTGTCCGAACTTGAGCTTGATTTCACGCGGCTTTGCATTTACCGCGATCGGAAGTATGTTCTGTTTTCTGAGAAGTGCTAATACCTCTTCTTTGCTGTTGGCTGCAAGTTCGCCCTTCTGAACGGTGCCTTGCCGAGTTTTTCCTTCCCAGACAAATACACTTGTTGCCATTTTTCACCCCGCGCGATTATGAGGTTCAACAATGCTTTCGCTATGAATTCAACGATACTCTTTCTGCACCGTCTGTCCGATGGACAATCCCGAACGTCCCAGCATCTGTATCAGTTCGTCCACATTCGATGATCTGCCTATGCAGTCGTCATAGGAAATGGTCTTTCTCACGAACAGCTCATAGAGCCCCTGATTCAGCGTCTGCATGCCGTATTTTGACTGGCCTGTCTGCATGATTGAATAGATTTGATGAATTTTGTCCTCGCGTATCAGATTCCTGATGGCGGCATTCGGGACCAGGACCTCAAGAGCAAGCACCCTTCCCCCGCCGATTTTGGGAATCAGCTGCTGCGATATGACGCCTTCCAGAACAAAGGACAACTGCGCCCGGACCTGAGATTGCTGATGCGGCGGAAACACATCGATAATGCGGTTCATGGTCTGAGCAGAGGAATTCGTATGCAGGGTTGCAAAGGTCAGATGACCCGTTTCCGCGATGGTCAGCGCGGCTTCGATCGTTTCCAGATCGCGCATTTCACCGATAAGCACGACGTCCGGATCCTGACGCAGGATGTACTTGAGAGCGTCCTTGAAGGTTTTTGTATCGGCGTTCACCTCGCGCTGGTTCACAACGCATTTTTTATGCGGGTGAAGGTACTCGATGGGGTCCTCGATCGTAATGATATGTTCCTGCCGCTCATTATTAATTTTATCGATCATGGACGCCAAGGTCGTCGATTTCCCGCTTCCCGTCGGTCCGGTAACCAGGATCAGACCGCGCGGTTTTTTGCAGAGATCCGCAACAACATCCGGCAAGCCGAGTTCCTGGAATGTTTTAATTTTAAACGGAATGGTTCTGATGGCGGCAGCCACGGCCCCGCGCTGTACAAAGATGTTTGCACGGAAACGGGAGAGGTTTTTCACGCCGAAAGAAAGGTCCAGTTCGCTGTTTTCCTCGAACTTGTGTTTTTGAGCGTCCGTTAAAATGCTGTAGCAGAGATCTTTCGTTTGAGTGGCCGAGAGTGCATCCAGTCCGGGAATCGGCTTCATTTTCCCGTCGATGCGGATAGAGGGCGCTATACCGGTCGTGATATGCAGGTCCGATGCGCCCTTCTCAATCATATATTTCAACAGGTCATGCAGATTCGCCATATCCGGAGCACCTCATTAACTGAGAAATAACTGTCGTTCTTGAGCCGGGCGCATTTAATTATCAGGGAAGGTATTTTCCACAACTTCTTCGAGTGACGTCAATCCCGCCTTTACTTTAAGCAAACCGCTGCGACGCAGCGTTTTCATGCCCGTATCGATCGCCTGTTTCTTGATGTCCATGACCGAGGCTCCCTGCAGAATCAGCTCTTTTATGGCATCACGGATTGGAAGCACTTCGTACAATGCCACGCGGCCTTTATAGCCGGTCTGGTTGCAGACATCGCATCCTGATCCCTTGTAACTCGTAACCGACTTGGCTTCCTCCGCGGAAAAACCTGCATCGATAAACGTCTGAGCAGGCAGCTTCTCCGGTTTCTTGCAGTTCTGGCAGGTCTTGCGCACCAAACGCTGTGCAAGGATGAGAATAACGGAAGACGAAACCAGGAACGGTTCAAC
>DATHDE010000222.1:0-27574 GCA_035490495.1 Nitrospirota bacterium | reverse complement strand
GTCCACAATGTTTTTATTTTATATTCGTCGCGACAGCGCCTCTTTTGTCTTGATGATAGAGGTGATCGTCTCATTCACGGGAACGGCTATCCCCTTCTCTGCCGCAAGCTGCACGATCGCGCCGTTCAGGGCGTCGATTTCGATGCGTTTGCCCGCCTTGACGTCATAATACATCGAGGGAAAATGTTTAGCCGTGGGCGGGACCAGACGCTGATAAAAATGCTCGCGATATGCATCCGGGCTTTTCCACGTGAGCGCAATCTTGTGTGCCTGCGCGACATGGAAGATCTCGTTGATGATCCCGTCCATGATTTTGCACGTGCCCGCGTTCGCGGCAAGGTCTCCGTAGGTGCACTCAAGGATCGCGCCCAGGGGATTGAGCGCGGCGTTGTACAGAATTTTGTCCCAGAGGATCGCTTCCACGTCCGGCGCGTACTCCGTCGGCACCCCTGCGGACTTGATCGCATCAGCAATGCGCCTGATCCTCCCGGGATCGACGGCGTTATGAGGCTGGCCCATGCGATTGGCATCCGCGATGACCGTGACCTCCGCTCTCCCCGGATCCTTCATTTTCGCGCCGAAGATGATACGCGCGAGCAGGGTATGTTCCCTCCCCACGACGGTCGATACCGTCTCATAATTGCCGTACCCGTTCTGCGCGACGATGACGAGCGTATCCCCGCCGACGAGCGGTTTTACCTGTTCGATTGCTGCACGGGTATCGTAGGATTTAACGGTGAAGATGATGAGATCGATGTTGCTGCCGACGAGAGGCGCCACAGAAGCGTAAACGCCGTCGAGCACGGCTTCATGGTCCCCCCATATACCGGACACACGAACCCTGCGGTCCTTGAGAGCGGGAAGATATTTCGTTTTCGTGAGAGCGAAAACAGTATGTCCGGCTTTTTTCAGGAACGTGCCGAACACGGTCCCGAGGGCGCCGAATCCGGCGATGAGAATGGTATAGGGAGATGATGTGGCCATTATCTCAAAATCGATTGCACCCCCCTCACCTTCATGCTCTCCCGCAGCCGGAAGAGAACTTTCGGTTACGCCCCTCGCGGGAGAGGGGCCGGGGTGAGGGGAGTATTTATGCTTCTTCTGTTTTCCTGAAGCTTCGGTACAGCATCAGATCATATACGATTTTGAGTCCGCCTGCAACGAGAAACGGCGCACTGAGAAGAGCGGGTGATGCGAGCAGCACGCCGGCAAGTGCGGGAGAAACCGCAGCACCCACGGAGCGTGCGATGCCGGTGACGCCCGCGGCGGCGGAGCGCTCGTCAGGGGCGACGACAGCCATGGTATAGGACTGGCGCGTGGGCACGTCCATCTGGGAGATGCTGAAGCGCACGAGCAGCATCGTGATGGCAAGGCCGAGATTCGGCATGAGCGGTACGAGACACAGGAGCACGTTCGACGGAATGTGCGTGAACACCATGGTGTTGATGAGCCCGATGCGCGAGGCGATTTTGACTGCAAGCAGGGCGGACACGCCCGCCAGAATGTTGGCAACGAAGAAAATGCCGCCGAGGAGGCCTGCGTCAATGCCGAACTTTATATGAAACCAGTAGGCAACCATGCTCTGGATCACGAACCCGCCGGCAAATGCGTCGAGCGCAAAAAGGGCCGAGAGCTTCATGACCACCGAGCGTGACGCGTGAAGACCGAGAATGCGGTCCCTCGCTGGCGCGGCTTTCGCAACCTCGACCGCGGGAGATACAAGCAGGAACAGCCCGGCGAGGATGACCCCGCAGGCTGCATAGGCGAAAATGACGGCACGATACGAACCGAGTTCCGACATGCCTGCTGCATGCAGCGCCTGCGACAGAAAACCGCCCGCCAGCGCTCCGCTCGCCGTTGCAATCGAGCCCGCGAGATTGTACCAGGCGAATGCTTTTGTACGTTGCTCCTGAGTGAGAAGCTGGGAGAGCGCCGCCTGCTCGAGCGAAAGAAAGGGGCCGATTTCGTTTCCGCTCGGGCTGATGACGCCGATGATTGCGGCAGCAGTGAGCAGCAGCGGATCCCGCGTGACGCTGAACACGACGCCCGCCATGATCATGAGCCCTGCGCCGAGAAGCAGCATCTTCCTCCTGCCGATCCTGTCGGCCGTGGTTGTTATCCAGAGCGAGACGCCCGCATCCCCGGCGAGGGTCAGCGTGAAGAGCAGGCCGATGGCGGATCCGGTCATGCCTCCTTCATGAAGATAAAGTGCAAGCACGACCGAGAGGGCTCCGTAGGCAAAAAGCCGCACGATGCGCGCGCTGAAAAGCAGGAAGACATCAAGCTGCGTACGCGCCATGGAGCTTTCCTTTCAAAACCATCTCCCTGCAGTAGGCATAGAGTGCGTCATACACGATCCATTCCGCCCTGTTGATCGCATGATCGTCGCCCAGCCCCAGGTTCAGGAATCCTTCCGCTATCGCATTGAGACCCGGCCCTTCGGGCTGATTGTGCAGGCTGTTGTCCGTATCCGCGCCGTTCACGATCCGCGCGAGGAGGACCAGCGCAGGGTCTTTTTCGAGGCCGTACTTCTTCACGATCGCGTCGAATGAGCACTCCTTGCCGTGGTGTCCCAGCTCCACGTTCGGCACGTCGAAGGGGATCGCGCCGAGCCGTGCGGCCTCGCTCTGCACCTTCTCCGCCGGAACGAAATGGAATTCAGCCTCCCGGTCAACGAATTTCTTTATGAGCCACGGACACGCCACGCGGTCGACTTTCACCCTGGCTCGCGTTATCCACTTCATGGTAAACCTCCCTGTTGTAACTATATTCGTCAGGATTCCCGAATGTGTCATCGGGAATCCTGTCTTCAAACCATATCACCGATGGAAGTTTTCGGGGGATGCCGTACTGGGATGCGAAAGAATGCGTCCACTGCGGTGAGCAAAGCCCTGCTTTATCCGTCAGCACTGCACGGATATTCTGCCGCCGGCCGCGTCGACAACCAAATCGCGGAAGAGCGTGACCGAGTCCGCCTTGGTCCACAGGCCTATATAACCCCGGACATTCTTATCGGCCCTGAAATCAAGAACAGCCTCGCCGTTCAAAAAACCGGTGATCATGTTCCCGCGTATTTCCGCGCCGAGGGTATACCACTGCCCGGCGGGGATCTCCTTTCTGATACGCGCGCGTTCGATGCGCCTGCTGTTCACATATTCGAAGAGAATAATATTGTCCTCCAGCGCGTTGATCCGCAGCACAAAATAGTTGCTCACGTCCGTCATGCCGAAGATAAGGCCGCCCGCCCGGTCGATGTTGCCGCTGACGGGTTTGACGTCGAGGTGCATCGTTCCGTCGGCAACCTGAAGATCCTTTTTCACTGCCAGGGGGAAATAATAATATGCTTCCACATTGTCCAGAAACTCCTGGAGCGCCTGCCCTGCGAGTTTTCCGATTGCGCCAGCAACGCCCGAGGAAATGGTGAATCCGGCCCGCGAACCGTCCTGCATGCAGGCCGGTTGTCCGCCGTCATCGGTCCGTTTCCACAAGCCGCCGTGCGTGTAGAACGACCCAAGCCCCTCGTTGCGCCTGTGCGCGAGATAGTCGTACTCGCCGCGGAAGAAGCCGTCCGTCATCCGCTCGACATCCTCCTGCTTTGAAAGCGCCATGTCGAGCAGTCGCGAGGAAGCGAGCAGACGGCCGATCTGGTCGATCTTGTCTTCGAGGGAAGGACGGTCATAGTTCGTGATCGTTCCTTCGAGCATATCGCCGCTCGTTTTGACCTGAAACCCGAGCTGTGCGAGCACACTCCCCAGAAAAGCGATGCGAAGCGACTTCCCGTAGTAGCTCCCCGCCCCGCCCGTAAACTGGAGCGACACGTAGTTCTGGCTGCTCGTATCGCCGGCAAGAGCATCGATCGTTGCAAAGTGATATCCGAACTTCACGGACAGGTTCATGTAATCGGCGGCAAGTATCGCGTAACTCGTCCCTCCCGGCGCGGGTCCGAATTCAGACGTCGCGGCGGACGAGAGACGCGTCAGCAGTTTATTCGGACTCAGTCCGAGCGTTCCTTCCCAGCTCACACCCGGGTGGGTGAAGCCCTTCCAGATGGCCCGGAACGGTGCGGACTCGACGTCACCGGGTGTTATATCGCTGCAGGTGGAAAGACCCGCTTTCAGGCCGCCGCCGATGTCGATCAGCCTCAGCTCCAGCGGAATCACTGCGTTGAGCTTGGTCGACCGGACCGCGTCTGCTTCATCCGTCAGCCCGAACATGGCCTGCATGGCGCGTTCATGAGTGTACCGTATAACATCGTGCACCGACGTGCACGCTTCGGGAGAAAAGTCAGCAGCCGCGGCATCCAGAAGGTTGAGCGGCGAAATCGCGTCCAGCGCGCGCCGGAGCCTCCGGTGCACGGGGCTGCCGAACACCGGCCGTTTGGCAGGGCGCATAAGCCCCGCAAGCTCGTTGACGCGGCCCGCGTACACGCGGGGAGGATTCGCGGTCATCGTGACGATGTCGCCGTCCCGGAGCGTTGCTGTGGCGTCCGCCGCATCTACAATCAGCGGCACGCCGAACTCGCGCGCCACGGATGCAAGGTGGCTGGCTGCGCTTCCGATGTCCGTGACGATCCCGTTCACGGAACCGATGTATTTCGCAAGATCGGGCGAAGCGGTCCTTGCAACGAGCACGGCGCCCGCGGGAACAGGGCCCGCCTCCGCACCTTCACGCAGAAGGTGCACGGAACCGCTTGCAGCGCCCGGGGCGGCGGCGGTTCCTTTGGCGCACAGGACCTCATACCCTGCAATGTCGGCGGCGTTTCCCGCCGGTGCTCCGCCTTCGCCAATTCCGAGCGGACGCGACTGAAGGATACAGAGCCGGCCGGCTTCATCAAGCGCCCATTCGACATCCTGCGGGGTGCCGAAAAATTCTTCCAGCTTCACCCCGTACTTCGCAAGCCTGAGCGCCGACGCATCATCGAGCGAGGCGGTATCGCGCTCCCTGGTCGTGAGCATCCGGAGACCGGTGCCGCCCTGCGGCAGATTTACCATGGCCTCATCACGCCTCCCGATACGGCGCTCCGTGATGCGATGCGTTCGCCGGTCGCATACGAGCACGTCGGGCGAGGCATTTCCCGCCACGAGCTGTTCGGCGAGCCCCCACACTGAATTGATGCTGATCAAGTCGGAATCGTGTTCCGCTGCTCCCGCTGTATACATGACCCCGCTCGACCGCGGGTTGATCATCGCAACGATTGCGACGGCCATGGGCGTTTCCTGGTCGGACAGGCCGGAGCGCAAACGGTAGGTAATGGCATGGGATGTATATTTGCTTGCGAGCACGCGTTTGTATGCATCCGCGAGGCCCGCTTCCGTTACATTCAGGACGGTTTCGTACTGACCGGCAAACGTGGCTTCCGTGTCCTCGCCGACGGCGCTGCTGCGCACGGCAACACGGACGCCCGCGTGCGTCTTTGCCTCAAGGTCATGGTAGGCCTGAAGAAGCTCCCGCAAAAGGCCGGGAGGAAACGGAGCATTCATGAGCGCAGTCCTTATCTCGTCGGAGCTGCGCTCCACATCCTCAAGATTGTCGGGTTCAAACTGCGCCAGCTGCCTTGCAATGAATTCGGCAAGCCCTGTTTCTTTCAGAAAAAGATTCGTCGAATTCGTTGTAACGGAAAAACCCGGCGGAACAGGAAGCGACAGTTCGTTGCCGATCCTGGCAAGGTGAGCGGCCTTCGCGCCGACCGCGTGAACAGAATCGACGCCTATCTTTTCGAACGGCAGCACCCGTCCGATAGAACCACTGTCGTACACGGGTTCGAGTTCTGCCGTGATGCGGGCATCAAGCGCCCGCAGAACGGTTTCGAGCTCCGGCTGGGCCTTTCCCGTGATCGCGCCGAGTGAAGCCACGGCCCCGAGCGCGGCTTCCCACAGCCATTCATACCTCGTCCTGATCCTCGTCAGAGACAGCGGTTTGCCGCTGTAGTAAATCTGCTCGAGCTCAGCGATGACGGTAAGCGCTGCGCGGTTGTGCTCCAGGAACGTGCGGAAGGAGCGGTACTTCAGCACCTGGGGGCCCTGCGTGCTCTCGAGGGGAAGGCAGCTTTGTCTGCGTGAAAGGAGAGAGGCCAGACTTTTCATGATTCGCCTCCCTCAGCAGCACACTTCCTTCCTGCTGCCGCCTGTTTCGACGACCAGATCCCGGAAGAGAGTCACGGAGTCCGCCTTGGTCCAGAGTCCGACAAAGCCCTGGACCTTGCTTTCGGCGCGGTACTCGAGAACGAGCGAATCGTTCAGAAAGCCCTGGATTTCGTCCCCATTCAGATGCACCTTCAGCTGATACCATCGCCCCGCGGAGGTTTCCGCCCTGGCGCGCGCGCGTTCGATGCGCCTGCTGTTCACGTACTCGAACAGAATGATGTTGTCTTCCAGGGCATTGACCCGCAGAACAAAATAATTACCCACATCCTTCATTCCGAAGGCGAGTCCGCCCGCCCGGTCAATATTACCGCCCACCGGTTTGACGTGCAGACTGACGGAGCCATCGGCGACCCTTATTTTTTTTGCGACGGCAAGGGGGAAATAAAAATACGCTTCTATATTGTCGAGGAGCTCCAGAATGGTGTGCCCCGCCACTTTCTCCATCAGCCCGACAACACCCGAGGACAGGGAGAAGCCGGCGCGCGATCCGTCCTGCATGCACGCCGGGAGGCCGTCATCAATCGCCCGCGTCCACAGACCGCCGTGCGTGTAAAAATGCTCCAAATCATCGTCGCCCCGGTGACCGAGGTAGTCGTAGTTGCCCCGGAAGAAGTCCTCCGTCATCCGCTCAACATCCTCAGGCTTCGAGATCGCCATATCGAGGAGGCGCGATGACGCGAACAGCCGGCCGACCTTGTCAAGCTTCTCTTCGAGGGAAGGCCGGTCATAGTCCGTAATCGCGCCTTCGAGAAGATCGCCTTTGAGCGTTACATGAAAGCCCAGGCGTCCGAGCACGTTGCCCAGGAACGCGATGCGAAGCGATTTGCCGTAGTAGTTTCCCGCGCCCCCCGAAAACTGCAGGGAAATATAATTCTGGCTGCTTATTTCGCTAACCAGGGCATCGAGCGTCGCGAAATGGTACCCGAATTTCAACGACAGGTTCATGTAATCGGACGATAGAATTGCGTAACTTACCCCCCCCGGGGTCTGTCCGACCTCGGACGTGGTGCTCGAGGTTATGAGCGTCAGCATATTGTTCATCGTGACGCCGATACCGCCTTCCCAGCTCACGCCCGGGTGAGTAAATCCCTTCCAGATGGCCTGAAACGGCACCGATTCGATAGACGCGGGCGTCACGTCGCTGGTTGTCGTGAGCCCCTGCTTGAGTCCGCCGCCGAGGTCGACCAACCTCAGCTCCAGCGGAATCGTCGCCTTGAGTTCAATGGAACGCACTGCATCTGCTTCGTCGGTCAGGCCGAACATGGCGTGCATTGCCTTCTCATGCGTGTAGCGGATGACGTCATGGATCGATCTGCACCCTTCGGGGGAGAACGACGGGTCTGCGGGATCGACGAGATTGAGCGGCGAGATCTTGTCCAGCGCCCGGCGCAGTCTGCGGTGAAGCGGACTGTCGTGCACGGGCCGCTTTCCGGGCCGGATCCGCCGCGCCAGTTCTTCGACGCGTCCCGCATACACGCGCGGAGGATTCGTCGTCATGGTAATGATATCGCCGTCGTGGAGGAGCGAGGTGGCATTTCCGGCATCAACGATGGCGGGCACGCCGAACTCACGTGCAACCGACGCGAGGTGGCTTGCGGCACTGCCGATATCCGTGATGATCCCGCTGACCTTCCCCGCATATTTTGTGAGATTGGGCGATGCCGTCCGCGCGACGAGCACTGCTCCTTCCGGCAGGGAATTGATTTCCACTCCCTCCTGCAGAATAACAACAGGCCCGGCTGCGATGCCCGGAGAAGCGGTTTTGCCGTTGATGGGAAGGGCATCACGACCCGCTAGGTGAACGGGCTCGCCCGTGCGCATTCCTGCATTGCCGTCTCCCAGAGGTCGGGACTGGAGGATGAAGAGACTGCCCGATTCGTCAACAGCCCATTCGACGTCCTGGGCGGCACCGAAGAACATTTCGAGCCGGAGGCCGTACTCGGCCAGCTGGAGAGCGGTCGCGTCATCGAGTGACGCTGTCCCCTGCTCCGTTTCCGTCAGCGTCAGGAGCGCCGTACCCCCCTGTGCAAGATTGGTCATCCGTTTTTCCCGCTTTCCGATTCTGCGCTCCCTGATGCTTCTCGAAGCCCTGTCGATCACGAGTACGTCAGGCGACACACCGCCGCCCACGAGCTGCTCGGCCAGTCCCCATACGGAGCTGATGCTGATGGCGCCCGCGTTGTCTGCCGAGAGATCCGTTGTGTACATGACGCCGCTCGCTTTCGGGTCGACCATGACGACGACCGCCACCGCCATCGGGGTGTCGCGGTCGGACAGTCCGGTATGCAGCCGGTAGGCAATGGCGCGGGACGAGTATTTGCTCGCAATCACGTGCTTGTAGGCGTCAGCGAGGCCCGACTCGGTCACATTCAGCACCGTGTCGTATTGTCCGGCAAAGGCAGCTTCCGTATCCTCGCCCACCGCGCTGCTGCGCACGGCCACGCGCACGCCGGGATGGGTCTTTTTTTCCAGATCACGATAGGCTTTGCGAAGTTCGAGAGACAGGCCGGCGGGAAGCGGAGCGTTCAGAACCATGGCCCGGATTTCCGCCAGACGCCAATCCACTTTTTCCCCCTGGCCGGATTCGATCTGAGCCAGGCGCCGCTCAATATATGAACCGAGTTCAGTCTCCGTCAGGAACTGCTCCGTTGCGCTGGTGGTGACGGCGAATCCGGCCGGGACAGGAATCGACAGTTTGTTGCCGATCCGGGCAAGATTTGCCGCTTTCGCGCCGACGGCCGGGACATTATCTTTACGGATCTGCTCAAAGGGGAGTATGAGGTCGGAGGAGAAGGCTTTATATACCGGCTCCATTTCGCTGCTGATGCTTCTGTCGAGCACGGCCAGAACGGTTTCGAGTTCGTTCGCAGGCCGCTTATTCAGAGAGGCGAGGGAATAAACAGTTCCGAGCGCCGCTTCCCTTAACGACTGATACCGCGTCCAGACCCAGCCCAGGGAGAGCGGTTTGCCGCTGTAATAGGCCTGTTCCAGATCGGCTATGGCGGAGAGCGCGTTACGATTGTGCTCCAGAAAGGTTCGGAAAAAATTGTATTTCTGAACGTGCGCCCCCTCCTGATTGATGAGCGGGCGGCTGTCACTTTTCCGGGAAAAAAAGGATGCAAGATTCATGATGGAGGATACCACCTACCTTTCTGCACGCGGCGGAGAGCGCCGGCCGCAGCTCGACCTGCCGCATCACGGCAACGACGCCGCGTACTGTTTTTTCTTCATCAGGTTCTGAATGTCACGATGATACCCCAGGTAACGATGCAGGGTAATCTCGTTCTTGCCGTATTTCGGTACGGACCGGAGAATCTCTTCAAACCGCTCCTCCGCCTCCTGTTCCGACCGGATGGTAACGATGCCGTCCATGATAATATCCACAAGTCGGTCGGCATAGATGACGATTTTTTCCTCGATACGGTTGAGGCTGTAATCCTTGACCGGCAATCCGAGCACTTGTGCCTCCTGCCCGGTCAGGCCGCCCCGGATATGTTTTTCCATTATATCGGTAATGTCTTTCGGAAGACCTAACGTTCTGCCGAGTTCTGCCCCGACCTTTCCATGTTCTATTTCGTGCGTGACGGCCTTGCCGAGATCATGAAACAAGGCGCCCCGGCCGACGAGTTCCTGATCGATTCCGGGGTCGCTGATGCGCCGCGTGATCTCCAGCGCCTTTTCAGCGACCTTGACGCAGTGCGTGACGTCCTCGTCGGAGACTCCGTTCGCGCGAAGCACTTCCCGGTCTGCATTGGTTATAGTATACACCATGAAATCTCTCCTTCGAACAGTCATTTAACGCCGAAATAGGCAAGGGTGTCGGCGATCTGCTTTTCGAAATCGTGCTGAAGGTGGCTGAATTTAGCCTTCATATCATCGTGCAGATGCCTGATATATTCGTCGCGGCCCTCTTTGCCGAACTTCTCCTCCATCATCTTTCCGTATTCATAGATTTTCGTGACATCGTGTCGTTCCGCTTTCTTTTCCGCATCCATGTCGAGCCATTCATGAATTTCCTTGAAGTCTCTGCCCGTTCTTTCGAGGCTTGATTTCGTATGACTTGGTACAGGCGGCATCTTCTCTCCTCCTTGGATGGTCTGTTTCGTCAGGCTTTTACCACGAGCACCGCACAGCCCGCGCTCCCGATCACCTTTTCCGTCGCGCTTCCCATGAATAACTTTTTGACGCCGGTCCGTCCGTAGGTTCCCATGACGATGAGGTTCACGCCCCGGCCTGCGGCGGTTTCCACGATCGCGTCTGCAGATCTTCCCGTCGGCGTGACCGCCTCCGCAGGGACCCCCGCTTTCCAGGCTGTCTCAGCCGCCGCCTCTGCATGTTTCCTTGCCTCCTCCCGCTCGCCTGCATTCCTCATTGCGGACAGCGTGATCAGACTGCTCCCGGTCCGTTTTGCAATCGCAATCGCCTCCTCCACCGCTGCCTGTGCGTGAGCTGAGCCGTCGACAGCGACGAGGATGTTCCGGTAATCTATCTGGGCGGCCCGCGGAACAACAAGGACCTTGCAGGGCGCGTGGCCGATGACGCTCGCAGCGGTTTCCCCCATAAACGCTTTTGCCATGCCTTTCCTCCCCCGCCTGCCGATGACGATCATATCCGCTTTTATTGCGGCGGCTTCTTCCACAAGCACATCCGCGGTTTCGTCCGATTCATGCAGCGATATGTCGCACGTGATACCTTCTCGTTCGCATCGCGCCTTGATTGCTTGCAGATGCGCCATCGCCTCCTTTTCTTCCATCGCAAATACATTGGAGCCCACGGTTTCATATTCCGGGTTGGTCTCCAGGGTCATGGAAGCATGAATTTTGCTCGAACATTTTGATGCAAATGCAATCGCCTCGCGAATTGCGCCGTCGCTGAACTCGGACATGTCGGTTGCCAGCAGCAGCGTTTCCAGCTTGCCAATGGGACACATCGGTGCCGTTGTCATAAAAAACTCCCCTTTCCGCCGATCCGGACCCCGTCCGTTATCGGGCAAGTGATTGATACACCATTTCGAATACCGCCATTCCCTGTTCCAAAGCATCGGCGTCCTGCTTCGCCGTTTTGCCGATGCCCCGCAGGATATTTTCCACCCCCGGGGCTTCGGCGATTTCGTATTTGTCGTCTTTGACATCGAGGTCATGAACGATCTCGGCCATCTTGCGGACCGTCTTGTCCTCAATGCCGAACGACTTTATCAGAACTTCGAAGGTGCAGAGGTCGCCTGCATGGGTGAACTCCGCGTTCTGCATGTCGAATGATACCGTGCGTCCGTTCAAACCGTTCAATTCACGCTCTTCAATGAATTTGAAGACAGCGTCCTTGTCGATGAACTTCCTGATGAGCCATGCCGAGGCCATTCTGTCGACAAAGGGTTTCTTTCTCGTTACCCAGATCCGGCTTTTATACTGGCTGATTCGTTTCGGGGCAATCGGCTCCGCTGTCGCCTGTGCAGATCGACCGAGCCCCCTGCGGCCTGTCTCAATCGCCTGCAGCCGTTTCTGCATCACCGCGCCGGAAGGAGATTGAAAAAAGTCGCGTTTTCGCATCTCCGACAATTCCCGCGAGAGTCTGGCCGACATCCCCGCGAACGGGTCTCTCGCCGGCATCTTCGTGCCTTTTCTGACGCTCTGGACTTTTCGTTCAAGCACATCAAGGCTTTTCTCAAGATTCCGGTACTCCCGTTCCGCATGCTGCAGAAAGAGGTCGCGGATTGCCGCATCCTCCATGGTCATGATCTCGGAACTTTTGACGAATGCGCCATCCCCGCCCATGGATTTCACCTCTTCCACCAGCCACTGAAAGAATTCATAGTGCTCATCTGATGCCGGAAGGATGTAGACCGCGTCCTTGAGCGGTACCGCCCCGGCCTTCGCAAGTTTACGCCATATCTTCATGCGATTGCTCACCGGACGGGACGGGACGGTGTAAAAAATCAGGAGCCATTCCCGATTTTTTGATTTTACCATATGGCTGCTCCGGAGAAAACTGTAGCTTATGTTTTTATTGTAACAAGTGATACATAGCATGTCAAGGCGGAAAAAGGCGTTCGGCACAACCACTCGCTGGCCAGGTTCCCTGTTTTATGCTAATCTAGGAACCATGCTCCGTCGGAGGTGATCAGGTGACGCACCGCCCTGCCTTCATCCTGTACCTGTTTATCATTACAGCATACCTCGCCTCATGCGCGACCATTCAGGTCAATAAGCTCCCCGCCCCTCCCCGCACGCCCAAACTCCGCGTATACATCAAACCCTACACTGCGGCATTTGAAGGCAAAGGATTTTGGGTTGATCCGCCGGACGTATACGCTGAAAAACAAATTGCAATGGCAACTCGGTATTTATCCGCAACAGGCATTTATGAAATCGTGACTCCGGGTGAGCTGCATGCGGTACTTCGCGAACAGAAGCCCACGTATTTTCAAATGGGACAGAACGACTGGGCACTTGCCCGGGAGATCGGCAGGGCGCTCCATGCGGATTATGTCATGATCATGGAGCGCGGCAACAGCGGGCTTTCTAATACCCTGTATTTTTCCAATATACTCATCAACATCGCAACAGGCGTTAAATTCGGAGCTCGGTATGATTTTGCCCATGGAGGAAAACCCTCCCGCTCCATGATGAAGGATATGATGCTTGCGTCCTATCGCGACATTTTCCGGGATGCAAAAGAAGATCTGTTCGCCACGGCCCTGTGGAAGGGCAGCCAGCTCTCCGAACCAGCACCCGTTGTGCAGCGCCCGGCCTCACACAAACCGGCGTCCGAACAATGGATGAAGACTTTTAGCGAGGACCGGCTGGCCGGCCTCGAAACCGTGCGCGTGGGAGGCAAAGGAGCCCGGCTCGTTGTCTACGATCTTGATGCGCCGGAATATTACAAACCGGCCGCCCGCATTCTGAGCGAAGCCCTGCGCGAGGAATTGTTCCAGCTTAAACAGTTCATTCTCGTAAACCGCGAGGATCTTGAGTCCGTTTTGAAAGAAATGGCGCTCCAGCAGACAGGTCTTATCGATGAAAAAGAGGCGGTAAAGACGGGGAAGGGTCTTGCTGCAAACCAGGTTGTGACCGGCAAGCTTGGACTGCTGGGCACAACCCTTGTCCTCCAGGCGAAGCGAATCGATGTGGAAACCTTTGTCACGCTCGGCATCGCTTCTTCAAAATTCACCCAGGGCAAGGAGGAGGAAATGCTGGAGAAACTGCCTGAACTGGCGCGGAACCTGGCGGGAATGAAGTGAAAAACCGGCAGCAGGCGGCATGACAAAAATGAAAAAACTGATTTTACCCATCTGTTCATCCTGTTATCCCGTCCGGAACCTGGCTTCTGCTTCTTCTGTCCGAAGGGGTCAAACAACCTCATGATGGAAGCAACGATAATTGTGCCTGCAGAACACTTCCCTATTTACATATCACCTTGACAGCCGGCGGATCCAGCACCATGGATGAGTTGCCTGCCGCTGCGGTAAACCGCACCGAGGCCTCGTGCTCCTCTCCCTTTTTTCCGCCTCTCCAGACCTCACGGAGGGACATATGCCCGTTGCGAGGGGGTTTTACCGTCCGCTCCGGCAGTTTTCTTCCGTCGCTGATTTCCCAGTGATAGGTAAACTGCTCGGGCACAGGCATTTTGAAGCTGATATTTGCGGTAAAAGCGATCGCGGCTGGGCATCTGCCGGAGTATTCACGGGTGTTCGGCGTTATCTCGATGACGGCAAACTCGGGTGCGGCCGGTGCTCCGGAATCGACGGGAAGCGATGCACTGCCCGGATCAGCCTGTCCGGGTGCGTAAGCAGCCGACCAGTCCCCGGTCAGTTTGACGGTCACCTTCCCTGTAGTCCAGTCCTTGTCCGCTTCAGTCCACTTGCCCCCCGTCATTTTTTTTCCGTCTGCCGAGAGAACCGCACGGTAGAGCGCACCGGGGTCCGGGCCGAACTGGATTTCCCGTTTCGCGGGATCCCCTGTGCACTCTGATCCGACGCCGCTGCCGCCTCCGGATGGGTTTTTAACATCCAGCGAGCAATCAACATACTTTAATCCGTTGCCTAAATCCTGTTCGCTGATTGTCAGGGTCCCGGTCCAGACAACTCCCTTGCTGTCCTTTCCTTCGAACGTCCATTTGCCGAGCCGGAGACCGGTATATTTGTTTCCCGCGGACTGGGTGACATGTGCGCTCGCTTCTCCTTCGCCGGTTGTAAAGTCCACCTTGCCGCTCGCCTCGGCTTTTATGTTCACGGACGCCGAGCCGCCGAACGATGCGATGCTCCACCTGCCGTTCTCCTGCCGCATGGTAACGAAACCTTTTGATTCAGGCGCCGCATTCCACTCGTACGCCACGTTGAGTGTAGCGTCGTTGTCCTTTATATACCCGCCCAGGACCTTGTGGCTCTTCGGATAGGTGAACATGGCCATATAGGTGTCGATCGCCTGTTTTTCCTGGAGACACAGCGGAACACCGGCAGGCTCGGTGATGAGCTTGCAGACCGCGGCATGATCCTTCTTGTACGCAGCATCGATGAATGCCATATACGCCTTTCCCGGCTCTCCGCCCCCGGGCGGCAGTGCTGTACCGCCGTTATAAGGGTCTTTCAACCCGGTATTCTCCGCTGCCGCGGGAGACGCAGCCACGAAAATACATGCGTATGCCAAAAAAGCGATTGCCCGTGCGAATGCGGTACAGCGTCCTGTCCTCATGCAGCCCCTCCTCTTGACTCGATTCACGAAGCGTCTATTTTCTGCCCGATGCATGTACCGGTTTTGTCACGCTATCACAATGAAAACATTTCCTGTTGTGGATGGAGATCACGCTGCCGCACGTCGGGCAGCGATACTTCTTGTATTGCTCCTTGATGAAGCTGCCGATTCCCCTGCTTTGTATATGCTCCAGATTCTCTTTAACGCTCATCGCATAGTTTTTGCGATATCTGTCGTCCATGCGATTAATCTGCGCGCACGGATATTCATCGCATGCAAAGCAAAAAACGGCAGTCCCCCGTGATGCATGGTTGACGCCCTTGCATTTTGCGAACAGATAAGTACATTTCGCCTTTCGCGGCCTGCACCCGGCGCACGTGCTCCGCTTGAGGTTATGAACGTGCGCCAGATACCGGCTGCATAAGGCGCAATTCATTCCGCAGGGAGCAATAAGTTCTTTGAGAATGGGATTTGTCGGTTTTCTCTTCATTCTTGCGCCGACAAGTTGCCGGCGGAAATATGCAAGGATAGCATAGAATAACGAGCATGGCAACGCATTTAAACCGGTTCATTTCCCGGCCGCTTCGCGCACCCGATCGATAAGATCGGGTACGAGGGTCATGCCCAGCTTGCGGAGATATGTGGAGACTGAGGACACCTGACGGGAATAGAAGTTCTTTGGGAAGTAGTAATCGTGGATGAAGACCACGAGAAAAATGAATACCAGGAGGAGAAGGGCCGTTGACTTGATCCTCGGGAAAACGCCGCGCACCCAGCCCTGGTTCCTGCGGCGGTTGTTCGCGTACCTGAGCCGGTCGATGAAACGCTCCTTCTTCAGCTCATCCATGCTCACACGCAGCGCGTCGAAGCTGCCGATAATCCAGATGAGCGGAATAAGCGGGGCGAACAACGCGGTGAATGAGAAGATCGCCTCAACGAGAGCGCGTGTGTCCGATGCCGGAAAGGAGGGCCAGGCGAACAGCACCGCCGGAATGGTGATAATCGAGAAGAGGCTGAAAATCGAGAACCCTGCATAGACGCTTCCCTTGACCGGCTGCCCGTTCAGAAATTGTCCCCAGCCCGGGATAATGAACGAACAAAAAAAGGGGAGGAACCTGCTCTGCACGCCCGTGAACACGCGCCGCCGTGCGCCGTCAGCAACGTGATATGCGTCGCCTGCATTATACTTCCAGAACATGAGCAGTCCCAGAAGAAGCGCCTCGGCTGCGAAGAATGCATCAGGCAGGGGAATTGACTCGGATCTGAGAAAGCGGACAATCGCCGGAAAAAATACGACGGTGAGAACCATGCCGGCCGCAATGAATATCATGAGGATTAAAAATGCCAGCCCTTTGTTTCGCTGTCTATTATAGAGCTGACCGGCGCCCCAGAACGCCGTCGACAGTGAATAGGCAACAGCAGGGCTTCTTTCTTTGCGAACCTGCGTCTCATCCCGGAGCGGCTTGGTTGTTCTGGCCCGCGGTGGCTGTTCATCCGGATCTTCAACAATCCAGACTTTTTCCGTCATTCGGCCCTCATGCCGGGCGGTTGTTCACTGTTTGCATGCATGGTAGTAAATGATAACAAAGAACAGCGGGTAACTGCAGTGACTGACGACACAATTCGTTATAGATACTAAAATGGCTTCCCGCGGGGATGCTCCAGGGGGAGAATAAAGGGGTTGCAGTTCAGGCCCAAATTCACTATTATGGAATTTATCCTGATGTGCGTTTGCTGGAGGATGGTTCTTTTATGAGCATACTTGAATCAATCGGAAATACGCCGCTTGTCCAACTGGACAGGATCAATCCGAACCCGAACGTGCGTCTTCTCGCCAAACTTGAAGGAAACAATCCCGGCGGCTCTGTGAAGGACCGCATTGCGCTGTATATGATACGGGACGCCGAGAAGGAAGGCTCGTTGAAAAACGGCCAGATCATCCTCGAGGCCACGTCAGGCAACACCGGGATCGGCCTCGCTATGGTGGGAACGGCGACGGGGCATAAGGTGAAGCTCGTCATGCCCGAATGCGTCAGCACGGAGCGGCGGAAGATCCTCGAAGCATTCGGCGCTGAGCTGGTTTTGAGCCCCGGCTGTGACAGTACGGACGGAGCGATCCGGCTCGCGCACAAAATATATGATGACAACAAAGGCGCGTATTACATGCCGAACCAGTTCGACAACCCCGCGAACGTACGCGCCCACTATGAAACCACGGGCAGGGAAGTGTACGAGCAGACGCGCGGCGAAGTAAGCGTCTTCGTCGCGGGCATGGGCACGTCGGGTACGCTCATGGGCACGGGGCGCCGTCTTAAGGAATACAACCGGTCGATCACGATCCTCGGCGTGGAGCCGAATCTCGGACACAAGATCCAGGGGCTCAAGAACATGACCGAAGCCATCGTGCCGAGAATCTTCGATCCGAAGGCACTCGATGAAAAGTGGAACGTGACGGATGACGACGCGTTCGACACCACGCGGCGGCTTGCTCTCGAAGAAGGCCTGTTCGTCGGTATGAGCAGCGGGGCTGCCATGTGGGGCGCGCTGAAGAAAGCAAAAGAGCTCAAGAGCGGAACGGTCGTGGTGATCCTTCCCGACCGCGGCGACCGCTACCTCAGCACCGCCCTGTTTACCTCCGTGTGCGCCAAATGCCCGCCGTGATATTTTTTGCACGCCTCATCGCCATGTACACGATGCGAACCCGAACAATCCTGAAAACTGCGGGTGCAGGCGCGGCAGCCGCTGCCTTCCTCTTCGGCTGCGCATTGCTGTTTTCCAATTCCCCTTCGACCGAGGAATCCGTGACCAAGGCAAACAATTTTTCCGACGGAATATTTCATAATATCGAACCTACGACCGTCATCAAACCGGGCAAGGCCTGGTCAGCGACCTATGAGTTCCTGTTCAAAGGCCACCGGGACCGCTCCCCCGGTCAGCCGCTCCCGGTCGTTTCCCTGAGCGGATACGCACAGCAGCAAGCTTCACCGGAGCTTCGCTTTGCCTGGCTCGGTCATGCGGCAGTCCTTATCGAACTCGCGGGAAAACGCCTTCTCATCGACCCGGCTTTTTCCGAACGCGCCTCCTTCTTCCCCTGGATGGGGCCGAAGCGGTTCCAGCCGCCTCCGCTCCCGGCACGGGAATTTCCTGCTCTTGATGGCGTGCTTATTTCGCACGATCACTACGATCATCTGGATGAGGCGACGATTCGTGCCCTCGCCGATAAGACAGCATTCTTTCATGTTCCGCTCCGTGTGGGGCCGATACTCGAATCGTGGGGAATCCCGAAATCAAAGATCATAGAATACGCCTGGTGGGATGAGCACAATATCGACGGGCTGACCATCGCTGCCGTTCCCGCTCGCCATTTTTCCGGACGGAGCCTGTTCAACAGGTTCAGCACGCTGTGGTGCTCCTGGGTCGTTCTGGACGAGAGGCACCGGATATACCACAGCGGCGATACCGGCAGAACATCGTCATTCAAGGATATCGGAGCCAAATACGGTCCGTTCGACGTAGCGTTTGTCAAGATGTCCGCATACCACGACAACTGGCCGGATATTCATCTCAACCCCGAAGAAGCCGTGTCCGCCTTTCTGGATCTCAAAGGCGCAGCGCTGGTTCCGATCCATTGGGGCGTCTTCGATCTCAGCACGCACAGCTGGTATGAACCCATCGAACGACTCGTCAAAGCAGCGGAGAAGGCACAGGCCGATATTCTTACTCCCCGGATGGGGGAGCTGGTTGTGCCGGGCGCGTACGAGAACACCTACTGGTGGCGGTCGTTCATTCCCGGGCAATAGAAGGAGGCCGCCATGTTCAATAAATACTTTATCGCCGCTGGCATCATCATTCTTGTTGGCATCGCAGTCGCTGCCTATCTTTTGCTCTTTTCCGGCGGCCCGGATCTGAGTAAATATGAATTCCTGAAGGAGCCGCGCATCACGACCCTGCCCGGCCAGAAGATGCTCGAAGTCCGCGTTACGGGCGACCCGAACATCGTGGGAAAAGACGGCTTCGGCACCCTGTTCAAGATCTATTTTCAGCTGAAAAGGACCACGAGCGGACTGCCGCTGGTCGCCCCGCGCACGCGATGGCCGAAACCCCTCACCACACCGAAAAGCGAATGGCTCGGACTGTACGGAATGCCCCTCCCTGCAACGGTCACCGAACTGCCGAAGCAGGACGGCCCGGTCAAGGCGACGATTGCAACATGGGAATACGGCGAGGTTGCGGAAATCCTTCACGTCGGCCCGTATTCTGAGGAACAGCCGGCTGTGCATCGGCTGCACGCGTTCATAGCAAACCAAGGGTATGTGATAAGCGGCGAGCACGAGGAAGAATATCTCAAGGGCCCCGGCATGCTGTTGCAAGGCGACCCGAAGAAGTATCACACGATCATCCGCTACCGCGTTCAGAAGGCATCCCGATGACGATTCAGCCTCTTGTCAAACAGCTCTCCGCACACGGGCATGTTTGACTGCTCGAAACTGCCGGCCATGCCATGAGAGCGCCGTCGGCCGACAACCGCTGGAAAATCTTGACCCTTACGGAAAAGGACTTTCCTCGGAGTTTTCCCGGCACGGAACAAGAACCTTCGAGGAGCATCTTCAGCGGATACTCGAAAACAGGGAACTTACTGTAAAAAAAAGGAATTCCCCTGTTCTGCCGCTGTGCAGGTTTGACTGTACTCGATAGTGAAATTGTGGTAAAGTACTGCATCCCGCAGTACAAATCACCCCTGCATAACGGAGTGCGAACCCGGCCCGATGCAGCAATCCCGGCCGGGATGTTTTTTCGCGATCACTGCCATGAGAAAAATGCTGATAGCGCAAGAGCTCCAGGAGACCTTCAGAAAGGACAATACGTTCCTTGATCGCGAGGACATCGCCGTCTTTACAGCCGCATCGACTGATGATGCACTCCAGATCCATCGATGGGAAGCCGTCGATCTTATCATCCTGCACCTTGACATGCCGGGAACGGACCTTGCCGTTCTGCTGCATACCATCATGAACAGCGTGGAGCTCCAGACAGTCAATACGATCCTCGTCGGCGACGACTCACCCAACATGCGCGCCCGCTGTGAACAGTATCCCGTAGATGCAATCTTTGCTCTGCCCACGGATATGGCGCGGCTTCGCCAGCGGGTCCAGCATTTTCTGAACGTGACTCCGCGTGCAAGCAGGCGCGCGTCCGTCGCCATCGATTTCGAAGGCACCTACCGCGACAGGCCGCTGCTGTTTCGCACGCAGGATATCAGTTCCCGCGGCATGCTGATCAGGTCAGATACACCCCTCCTGGCCGGCGACGGGATCTCTTTTTCCTTCATCCTTCCCGACAACACCCCCGTGAACGGATACGGAAAAATCGCCCGCGATGCGCGCCATGCCCCGGATTTCTATAGCTACGGCGTCAAGTTTACAATCATCGAACCCCACATACGGGCGGCCATCGAGGCGCTCCACGTCTGACGGTCTTTCAAACGAGCGCCCTCCATCCCGGTAGAGAAACCCGCCCATGACCAGGCATGTGTCTGCAGTGTCATTCCAGGACTGTCCATGTCACGATAACAATTTGAAAAAGCACTGATTTTACAGATGCTGCTTTTTTAATATGCTAAATACGTATGTTCATGCATGACAAGTTCTTTATTATAAGGTACAATAGTTGTATATATGCCTGACAGGGACAAACAGCGCAGCATCGGTGTCCAACGGCACCGCGTAACCAGGGATCAGGACTGTTCCCTTGGTGTGATTTCCTTCGAAAACCTGGAACGAATCGATTATCAGGCAAAAATTTTAGACCTCAGTGTAATCGGCATCGGTATCGAATCTCCGAAACGCATACCACCGGGGATCATCTGGTTCAGAAAATGCGTATCCGGTCAGAAATACGGAACCCTGGTATGGTGTAAGGAAATAGGCGGCGCCTATCGGGCAGGAATTCAGTTTTTAACATTGTCCCGCGAGGAAGAAGATTATATCACAAGGCAGATTGAAGAAGGTCATCCCAACGAGCCGGTTTCCGATCCCGATCACATCGTCTCACAACTGATCGACGTTATCAAAAAAGAAAGGGAACACTCCGCAGGACAATCAAGATAATCGTCTGAACCGTTGCTCCGCTGCTGCACCGAATCATCATTCCGACAAGTACAGCCCCCGAACTGATCGCCGGAAAACGACAGGGGCTGGAAAAAACTTCTTGACAGCCCTGAGGATATTTTTTATATTCACACCATGACCATGATGAATCTCCTTACCCTCAAACTCGCTCTTAAGGCAGCATGGCGCCGTACCGCCGTGGCTGAAGGGGGATTCTATTAACTTTTTTATCGATCAATAGAATGTTACGTACCCAAAGGCCGCGGAAAAAAATTCCGTGGCCTTTTTTGTTTTCAGAGATATTCGGCAGGTGGTAGATTGTGCAGGGAAATGCTTTCGTCGACAGGACACAGAGAAAATATCGTGGGTCGGATTACAGAAGATATATCCCCTCCGTGACTTCGGTGAGGAAAATTTTTTTCATGTTTTCAGGAGGCCTGTTATGAATTGGGACGCAGCGCAGTACGACGCCGTGAAGGCGCCGCAGATCGATGCAGGCAAGGAGCTCATCGTCCTGGCCAAGGTCCGGGAAAACGACGCTATTCTCGACCTCGGCTGCGGCACCGGCAAGCTTACCATCGAGATCGCGCGTCTCGCTCCCCGGGGGAGCGTAGTGGGGATCGATCCGTCCGATGACATGCTCGCCAAGGCCAGGACAACCACATCCGGCGCAGGCAACCTGAGGCTGATCAAGACACATGCAGAAGATATCGACTTCATTGATCGATTCGATCTGGCCTTTTCGAATTCCGCTCTGCACTGGGTCAAGGACCAGCCGAGAGCCGTGAGTCGGACGTATCGGGCGCTCAAACGGGGCGGCAGAATCGCCTTTCAGTTTCCGGCGCAGAATTTCTGCCGGGAATTCTTCATCTCTGTTGACTTTGCCGTATCTTCGCTGGGATACGAACGGTTTTACCGGGGCTGGCGATCACCGTGGCTGTTTCCGACGTGCGAGGAGTTCAAATCGCTACTGTTCCGAACCGGTTTCAGCTCCGTCGAGGTTTATGAAAGGGAATATCACCTTGCGTTCACGGATCTGGACGAGGTCATACGCTGGTGGTCTTCTGCGGGGCTGCGGCCTTATCTCGCCGCACTTCCGGCTGTCGGACAAAGTTACTTCGCAGATGCGTTTGCAAAAGGATTTGAAAAAAACAGAACAGAAAAAGGCATCGAGTTTGATTTCAGGAGGCTGTTCGCCTTCGCGAAGAAATTACTGTAGCCGCTGATTTCGCGACCTGCACGGTTGCCTGAACAGACTCGATGACAACAATTCCGCTTTTTTTATGTGTCCGCGACCCGGACCTGAACTTCGTAAGGAGACAAGTATGAAAACCATGCCCATCAACAAATACAAACCCTATCCCCCCGTCGATCTGTCCGACCGCACGTGGCCGTCGAAGGCGATCACCCGTGCGCCTTCATGGTGCAGCGTGGATCTTCGCGACGGCAACCAGGCGCTTGTCACACCCATGAGCGTCGAAGAAAAACTGAAGCTCTTTCGCTTGCTCGTGGATATCGGGTTCAAGGAGATCGAGGTCGGCTTTCCCTCGGCATCGCAGATCGAATTCGACTTCGTACGCCTCCTGATTGAGGGCAATCTCATCCCCGCTGACGTCACCATCCAGGTGCTGACCCAGGCGCGCGAGCACCTGATCAGACGGACCGTCGAGTCTCTGCAGGGCGCCCGCCGCGCGGTCGTGCACCTGTACAACTCGACGTCGGAGCTCCAGCGCAGGGTCGTGTTCCGCATGAGCAGAAGGGAGATTGTCGATCTTGCCATGGCCGGAGCCCGCCTGATAAGGGAGGAGACGGCAAAACTCAACGACCCGCAATTTGTTTATGAGTACTCGCCCGAGAGCTTCACGGGAACTGAGCTGGACTTTGCCGTCGACATCTGCGAAGCGGTCATGGACGTGTGGCAGCCCTCGCCGGCCAGGAAGGTCATCCTCAACCTGCCGTCCACGGTCGAGATGTCCACGCCGAACATCTACGCGGATCAGATCGAGTGGTTCGGGAGAAACATCAAGAACCGGGATTCGGTGATCCTGAGCGTCCATGCCCACAACGACCGCGGCACGGGCGTGGCCGCAACGGAGCTTGCCCTTCTGGCCGGGGCCGAACGCGTGGAGGGCACGCTGTTCGGAAACGGCGAACGCACGGGAAACGTGGACCTTGCCACCGTCGCGCTCAACATGTTCTCCCAGGGCGTTGATCCGGGACTGGATTTCCGCGACATGAAGCAGATCATGGCGGTTTACGAGCAGTGCACGAAAATGAAAATCCACGAGCGTCATCCGTATGCGGGCGAGCTCGTGTATACGGCGTTCTCCGGCTCGCATCAGGACGCCATCAACAAAGGCATGAAAGCGCGGGCCGAGACCTGCACTGACTGCTGGGAGGTCCCCTATCTTCCCATCGATCCGGCGGACGTAGGGAGGACCTACGAGAGCGTGATCAGGATCAACAGCCAGTCGGGCAAGGGCGGCGTGGCGTATGTCCTGGAGCAGGAATTCGGCTTCTCCCTGCCCAGGGAAATGTACCCCGAGTTCAGCCGCATCATTCAGGCACAGTCGGAAAAAACAGGCAGAGAAGTGCCTGCCGAAGCGATCCGCGAAGCGTTTTTTGCCGAGTATCTGGAGAGGCATGAGCCCCTGCACTTCGTGAGCTGCCGCATTACAGAGCAACCGGTCAGCGGCACCAACGGGAATTTCCGCGGCTCTGAAGTTACCGCAGTCCTCAGGACCAACGGTCAGGACCGGACCATTGCAGGAACCGGCAACGGCCCCATCGACGCGTTCTGCAAGGCGGTCAGAAACGAGCTTGCAATCGACTTCTCGCTTGCGACTTACCATGAGCATGCGCTCGAGCAAGGGTCGGATTCGAAAGCCGTTGCCTATATACAGATCCGGGACGAGACGGGTGCGGGATTTTTCGGCGCCGGCGTTGATACCAACATATCCATCGCCTCGCTCAAGGCGGTCATAAGCGGCCTGAACAGGTCGCCGCTCGTCGCAAAACATATTTTCGCTGGGAACTTTATCCGCATCCACGAGAACAGAGGAGAATAGTCAGTTCGCATGAACCAGGCAGCAGATTCAGCGTACACCAGGGAACCGGGCAGGACAGGCGTCATTGCATCGCTCGCTGCTCTGTACATCATCTGGAGTTCCACCTACCTCGCCATCCGGATCGCGATCGAGGGCTTTCCGCCCTTTTTGATGGCCGGAATCCGCTTCTTCGTCGTGGGAATTGCCCTCTATGCCTACCTGCGCTGGAAGGGTGCGCCTGCTCCTCGAGGGCTTCAATGGCGGGCAGGCGCGATCGTGGGAGGGCTGCTGCTCCTCGGCGGAAACGGCGGCGTGGTGTTCGCGGAGCAGTCCGTGTCCTCGGGCCTTGCCGCGCTCGGCGTCGCGACCACGCCGCTCTGGACCGTGCTGTTCGCCGGCATCTGGAAGCGGTGGCCTTCGCGCGCCGAGTGGGCGGGAATCGCGCTCGGACTGGTCGGGATCGTGCTCCTGAACCTGGAGAGCGATTTCCGCGCAAGCCCCGCCGGAGCGATTGCCTTGTTCATCGCAGCCGTGAGCTGGGCCCTCGGCTCCGCGTGGAGCCGCCAGCTCCCGCTGCCGGCCGGCATGATGGCAAGCGCCGTGGAGATGATCACCGGAGGAGCGCTCCTGCTCTTGACGGGCGCAGTCGCACAGGAGCGGATAAGCGCCCTGCCCTCGTGGCGGCCCGTTGCGGCAGTCGTGTATCTGGCCGTGTTCGGCTCGCTCGTGGGCTTCAGCGCCTTTACGCACCTCATCAACAGGGTGCGGCCTGCACTGGCAACGAGCTACGCCTATGTGAATCCGGCCCTTGCCGTGCTCCTCGGCGTGTGGCTCGCCGACGAACGGATCGGAGTAATGGGGCTTGCTGCGATGTTTGTTATATTGACAGGCGTGGTCCTCGTCGTACTGGGGCAGCGGCGTTAGACGCCGCCGCTCGAAAACTGGGGCATCAGGGGCGGCAAACCGGCAAACGAAGTGCAGCTCGGGTTCACGGTCGAGGTATAAACCCTGAAGGAGGATACAATGCAGGATTATCCCGCATTCATGAAGAACCCTGTGAACGCGATCGCAGCGCACCAGAAGAGCCCGGGTGTGGAGGGATATGTTTTCGACGGAGCCGACGGAAGCCAGATGGCCGTATTCCAGTGCAGCCAGAGCGGCATCTCAAAAGAACACGTGCACGATTTCGATGAGTATTTCGTGGTCATCCAGGGCGAGTATGTTCTCGGCATCAAGGGAGATAAAATCACCATGATCGCCGGCCACGAATACCTCATCCCCAGAGGAGTTCCGCACGACGGCGTTTACAAAGCAGGTACGCGTACGATCCATGCCTTTGGCGGCAGGCGCGCGGAAAGGGCGGCAACTGCTTCCAGATAGCGACGATTTAATTCATGGTCTCATAATTATCAGGACACTTTTCAAGATGTCATCCCCGAATGATTCTAGCGGGGACATGGTTTTATTTACACCGGATCCCCGATGACGTCCTCGTGAATGACGGCATTTATATCGCCACAATTTTGAGACCATGAATAACCGCAGCGGCCGTGGAGGCGAAGTCGAAACGAGTGAGGAACTTTCCCCTTTCTTTGTTGTGTCGACTTTCAGGTTTCCGCTGCACCCGTCGGGGAACGTAATGTTGTTTGTCTGTCGGTTCACAAAGCGTATTCCTCAGGAGGCAACCAGATGCGAAAAGAAACTCAATGCGTTCACAGCGGATCACTCGATGATGCGGTCCACGGCGGCGTGAATTCTCCGATCTACACTTCGTCGGCATTCAACTATCTCGAGCGAAGCCCGGTCTCCTATCCGCGCTACTTCAACACGCCGAACCAGAAAGCCGTGGTCGAGAAGGTCTGCGCGCTCGAAGGCGCTGAGGATGGCGTCCTGTTCAGCTCCGGCATGGCCGCGATCAGCACGTCCCTCCTTGCTTTCGCCGGCACCGGAGATCACGTGGTCATGATGGACGAGCTTTACGGCGGCACGCACGCCTTCGCAACAGACCAGTTCCAGCGGCTCGGCATCTCCTGCACGTTCACGGCAACGGACGCTGACGCGATCTGCGCGGCGGTCACGGACAGGACCCGCGTGGTCGTGGTCGAATCGCCGACCAATCCCCTGCTGAGCGTGATCGACATCCGGAAGGTCGGCGCGTTTTGCAGCGGGCGCGGCATCGTGAGCATCATCGACAACACCTTTGCCACACCGCTCTTCCAGAACCCGCTCGGTCTCGGCATCGACGTTGTGGTGCACAGCGGCACCAAGTATCTCGGCGGGCACAGCGACATCTGCTGCGGCATCGCCGTCACCTCGAAGGAGCACGCGACCCGCATTCGCAAGCTCGGGCTGAGTCTCGGCGGAAGCATGAACGCCCAGACCTGCGCGCTCCTGGAGCGGAGCCTGAAAACGCTCGCAATCCGCGTCGAGCGCCAGACGGAAAACGCCGGGCATATTGCGCGCTTTCTGCAGGCCCATGAAAAGGTAACGCGGGTGAACTATCCCGGTTTGCCCGACTTCCGCAATCACGCACTGGCGAAATCCCAGATGAGCGGGTTCGGTCCCATGCTGTCCTTCGAACTTGACGCAGCCGGGGCGAACAGCAACCGCTTTGTCCGGGCGCTGAAGATCATCAAGCCTGCCGTAAGCCTCGGCGGCATCGAATCGACCATCTGTGCGCCGGCAGTGACGTCGCATGCAAAGATGTCGGCAGAAGAACGCGCGAGGATCGGTGTCTCTGATTCGCTTCTGCGGCTTTCCGTGGGAATCGAGCAGAAGGACGATTTGATCGGGGATCTTGAGCAGGCGCTCAAGGGGTGAGCGTAAAGCAAGGTCGGCCGGTTCTTATTTCTTTCTTGCATCGTCTGCAGTGCAGTCATACCTCCGGCATCTCAGCGGCCGCATTGCCCAGACCGTGCACCGCAGTGTGCTCCGGTCGAGATGCGGGCAATATCCGTCCCGGTCTCTCGCAATGAAAAACGGCCGGGACGGGTTGTGCTGAAACAGGTTCTTTTGCACTTCCTCTTTCGTAAGTGCAAACTGCAGCTTGCAGCACTTCGACTTGCAGGAATGCAGTTTCGATCCGCAATCAACAACTGCGTCAGCCACGCCATCATCTTCCTGCCCATATACGGCACAGATTCCCAGCTCCATCATCTTTTGCATGAGTGTCAGGAACTTTTCTCTCTGCTCAGGCGGAAGCTGGGATATATCCGGATCATCGGTTTCTGGAGTAATCGAATCGTCTGTCATAAGGTATCCGCGTGGAGCCCCCTCCGGCAGGAGCCGGAGGCTCCCTTTAATATCGCGACCTCCCGCGGCCTACGGCGTGAACCCCCGGCAGGAGCCGGGGGATTGCAAGTCGCGGGATTCCATCTCCTCTGAAGGATTTCTTATACGATACTGACTGCCCCTCGTCATGCAGGCTGTCAAGTTTCTCCACATGAGGCGCGGGAGTTTTTCATCGGGGCGTCTGGCCGCTTCGTTCGCGCTGTCGAGCAAAATATCCACCCGCCATCCCCACCGGAAGCATGACAGAAAATCCCAGGATGTCGAACCAGAGCGGATCGTGGCTGTCATGGAAGATGACC
>DATHDE010000221.1:0-8410 GCA_035490495.1 Nitrospirota bacterium | reverse complement strand
AAGACAATCTTCGCCGCGTCACAGTCGAATTGAAAACCTAGAAAAAGCGTGACCGAAATCCAGTCCCTGACGTGACGGTCTTTACCGACCGTCAAGCACTCTCCTCATTTTTTTCAAGAGCACCTGGGGCTGCGCCGGCTTTGGAAGGAATTCGATACCTGCCGGCAGATTCTCCTGCCGTACCTTGTCCGCGGTGTAACCGCTGGAGAAAATCACCTTCACCCCGGAGTTCATTTGCCGTATTGCGTCGAAGACATCCTTCCCGCTCTTTTTCGGCATGATCACGTCGAGGATGCAGAGCCGGATGTCGTCCTTCCGTTCCACGAACTTGCTGATTGCATCCTCCCCATCTTCAGCGGTAATGACGCTGTACCCGTTTTCAGTCAGGACGGTGCTGTAGAGGGTCCTCAGCGATGCGTCGTCCTCGGCGAGCAGGACCGTTTCTGTTCCGGTCAGGGGCCCGGATTCCTGAGCTGGCACAGCTTGCCGGTCCGGTTTTCCCTGATACAGGGGGAGATAGATCTTGAACATCGAGCCTTTCCCAGGCTCGCTGGTTACGATGATATATCCCTTATGTTGCTTCACGATGCCGTAGATGATCGCCATGCCGAGACCCGTGCCCTGGCCCACATCCTTGGTCGTGAAGAAAGGCTCAAAAATCTTGCGTTTCGTGCCCTCGTCCATGCCGATGCCGGTGTCGGTGACCGATATCACTGCAAAGGAACCCGGGGACCCGAAGCCGTGGGTGCTGATGAACTCATCTGTTATGTGCTGAACATCCGTTTCAAACGACAGTCTCCCTCCCTTCGGCATGGCGTCGCGCGCATTGGTTGCGAGATTCATTAATATCTGCTGAATCTGGCTGCTGTCCGCCAAGATGACCGGATCCTGGAGGAAAACCGTTTTCATGATGATGTCCTCGCCGATGATCCTGCGCAGGAGCAGTTCCTGTCCCGTGATGATTTCATTCAGACGCACCGGCATAAGATGGACGGCGTGCTTTCTGCTGAAGGTCAGCAGGCTGCGCGTGAGCTCTGCCGCCCGGTCCGCTGATTCGAGAATGTGGTCCACGCTGGTCCGGTTCGGGTCCCCGGCCGGGAGCTTCATCAGGAGAATGTTGCCGTAGCCGATGATCGCCGAGAGGATGTTGTTGAAGTCGTGTGCAATGCCGCCGGCGAGCTGCCCGATGGACTCCATTTTCTGCGACTGAAGAAGCTGGCCCTGGAGCTTCCGGGTCTCGTCTTCCGCCTGTCGTCGTTCCGTGATGTCACGGCTGATGTTGGCAAGCGCGACGGGTTGGCCGGATGCAGGATCGCGTATGAGGAAACAATTCATGTCGACCGGTACCGCTTGACCGGTTTTGAAATGACGGTAGGTGATTTCACCGGTCCATTTATCGTTTTTCAGAATGGCAGGGATGATCTCCTCTTTGAAAGTGCGATAGTCGGAATCGAAGAAAAAGTCCCGCGCTGTTATTGATCGGATGTCCTCCCTCGTATCGAGACCGACCAGGTTCCTGCCTGCGGAATTCAGATACAGTATCTTCTCTTCCAGATCGGCAATACCTATGAGATCCGAAGAGGTTTCGATGATCGAGACGAGTTTGTGCTGTTCCTCCGAGGCTCGTTTCCGGGCTGAGACATCACGGAAAACGCCCACGAAGTGCATCTTCCCGTGAATGAGAAGCGATGAAGCGGTGATATCCGCGTAAAATATACTCTCGTCACAGCGTTTTACCGCCACTTCCTGGAGCGTCGAAATCTCTCCCCGTGCAGTCTGCTCCATGTGTTTTCCGACCCGCGGCAGCGCATCGGCAGGATGGATAACCTCGGGATTCAGCGTCCGCAGTCGGTCCTCGGTGCAGCCCAGCAGGTCGCACATCGTTTTGTTCGCCATGACGAATCGATTTTCGGAAACGTCCAGCAGGATGATTCCGTCCATGGCGCCGTAAAATATGGCGCGGAAGAGCTCTTCAGATTCCCGGAGGGACTGCTCCCGTTCCGCCATCTGTGCCGCCATGTGATCGAACGACCGGCCAAGCCTCCCCAGTTCTCCGCCGCTCATCTTTCCGGACACCCTGACGCTGAGATCACCGTGAGCAAGATTTCTTGAAGCTTCCTCGATCAGCATGATCCGATCGGCGATCGAGCGTTTGCCGATGATCCATGCAAAAAAAATCGCCAGGGCGAGGAATGACGTAAAGATGGAGAGGTTCCGGATCAGCGCTCTGTTTGTATCGGCCAGCACGGACGTAACGGGAATTCCGGCCCGGATATACATATACGGGCCGGTTTCGCCGGGAAGCCGCATTTTCCGGTAGGTCAGGACGCGCCGGTCCCCGCTTATCGTCGGCATGTCGTCAAAGGTTGCCGCATCGGGCCCCTCCTGCATTTGCTTGAAAATGGCGGCATCATACTGCCTGCCGATGTACTCCTCGGGATTGAGCGCCCGATACAGCACGACGCCGTTGTGGTCCAGGAGAATGAAACTCGTGTCGGGAGGAAGGTTGGCACGACGGAGGATATCATTATACGCATCGAGTTTGAATCCCACGCATATAATTCCGATGATTTCGCCGCTGTTGTTTTTCAGCGGCGCGGCGATATTGAATGCGGGCTTTGCTGTTGCTCTGCTGACGATATACTCGCCGGAAGACAGGCGGCCGCTCGCAAGGACGTTCTTGAAGTATCGCCGGTCGGAGATATTCTGATGCAGGAGCACGGGAACAGCTGTCGCCCATACGCGGCCGGCTGTGTCGGCGATAAAAATATTCTGAAATTGAGTATTTAATTGAAGAACCGCGCGCAGGATTGTCTGCATCCGTGACGCATTCTGCGTCTTCACCTCGGGCAGTTGGGAAAGGATGATAATGGCCTGCTGCGCCGCGGTTATGAGATCTTGCTGTTCGGCCGCGATACTGTCGGCCAGCCGCAGTGTCTGCATGCGGGCGTCATTGACCGCCTGATTCCGCATGTGGACGCCGGAGTAGATGATGATCCCCGCGGACGGCAGGGCGACAATGAAGAACAGGATGAGGAGCTGAGTACGTATTGACAGGGAGGATAGTGCCGTTCCGGTCTTCCGCAACAATAGCCACCTCTCAATGAATATGCGACACATCGATGCAAAAGTATTATAACATAGGAACGGCTGCTCTTTCGGTTTTTTTATACTATCCTTTTATGTATGCACGCTCAGTTCCCTCTGGACAGAACAGCACGTATCCGGTTACAATCATGCGGTAAGTATGCATGCTTGCAATTCATAATTGCAGGGGGCGGGCACCATCCAATGCCAATTTTGTCCTCACATCAAGCTGCACCAGGAGATCATGAAACGAACAAGCGGGCGCGGTTCCTGAACACCGCACCTGAATAGCAGAGGGGTGCACATGGCGTATGTACAATGGAGCAGCAAATATTCGGTGCAGGTGCCGGAGATCGACGAACAGCACAAGAAACTGGTGGACCTGATCAACGAGATGTATGATGCCATGGGAGAGGGAAAAGGCGGGGAGATGCTGGGCAGGGTGATCACGGAGCTTGCTGCATACACCCTGCATCACTTCGAGACGGAAGAACGCCTCCTCCTCGAGCGCCGGTACCCGGAACTAGACGAACACCGGCAAATGCACAACTGGCTCGCCTCAAAAGCGCGCGACCTCGAAGATACGTATGCATCGGGACACATACCGACAACGATCGAAGTCATGCTGTTGCTGACCAACTGGCTGAATGCCCATATTTTCGAGGAAGACCGGAAGTATGTGCCCTACGTTGTAGCCAATGTTGATGCTTGAGCCCTCCACATTCTGCACGCTCCCCGCTGCAATGATTATACTGGACACACGACATGGCCGGGTGGATAATTTATATTGATGTCACCACGGGTCTTGTGATGAGAGGACCTCAGCAGCCGCACGAGAGGAGCCGTCAATGAACATTGGGGAACGGCTGGAGAAACAGCCGAAAGCATATCATGTTGCGATCAGCATCCTCTGCGCACTTGTCATAGGAGTTCTGGACTACGGGGCGGGATTTGAAATTCGGATGGAGATTTTTTATCTTGTTCCGATTTCCTA
The DNA here is from genome assembly GCA_035490495.1 of Nitrospirota bacterium. Taxonomy (GTDB): domain Bacteria; phylum Nitrospirota; class UBA9217; order UBA9217; family UBA9217; genus JAJYKN01. The sequence continues at coordinate 4,329 of DATHDE010000221.1, read as the reverse complement.
TGCCACGTGGTTCGTCGGGAAAAAAACCGGCATCGTTCTCTCCTTCCTGCCCCCCGTGATCATCCTCGGCTCGGACCTGTTGTCCGGTAAAGGGTACGCGCTGTTTCCTGTTAAGATATGGAACATTGTCATGTATTTCGCTTTTTTCATTCTCGTGACGCTCCTGCTGCATCAACTGCGCGTCACCCTGCAGCAGCGGGACATTTTCATTAACAAGATGCAGAATGCCCTGAACGCGGTCAGGGAACTGAGCGGAATTCTGCCCATTTGCGCCAACTGTAAAAAGATACGGGATGACGAGGGATACTGGCACGATGTCGATGTGTATATCGCCAATCACACAAAAGCTGAGTTCACACACGGGATGTGCGCGGAATGCGCCGCCAAGCTCTACCCGTCGCTGTTCGACAAGATTGAAAAATAGGGGGACGGCGAAGCGCCGTCCGCGCGCATCGATTGACGTTTTATCCCGTCACGGTATACTTAAGAGAGAAAGTGAAATATCCCGTCCGCTCAAGGGCAAGGAGGGCTTCATGCAGCAGGTTTCCCGAAGAGAAAAAGTCAAACCGGTTGCCTTCATCGTACTCGCCGCGGTGGCGATGCTGTCCGCTGCATGCCGGAGCAGCCCGCCGCAGATCAGCATTGAGGCTGCCAGGGCGGAACTGTCCGGAGCCGTCATCGGGGAAGCCATGGTTACGATGAGCATCAAAAACCAGGGCGGGCCGGACGTGCTGGCGGGCGTCAAGGCCGATGTGCCGGGAGCCAAAGCCGCCTTCCACACCATGCAGGGAGAGCGCATGGTTGAGGTCGATTCGATGAATATCCCCGCGAAGAGCACCGTCGAACTCAGGCTTCCCGGAAGCCATATCATGATCAGCGACATGCCGAAGACCATGGTCACCGGCTCGCCGATAAGCGTGATTCTTACGTTTCAGAAGTCCGGCGAAAAACGGATAGCGCTTACGCTTCAGGCTGCACCAGCTATGCCCATGGGCCATATGCACCACATGTAACGGCGCGGGCAGTACATCTTTCGCTCTTTAGGATAACTTTCCTTCCGGGAGGATGAAATGATCACTTCAATTCATCATGGAACTGTTGGGAGGAAATCGCTATCAGCGGCGCAAGGGAACAGCTTTGGCTACGCTGTTTGTTTCTGGGTTTGCTTTCTCATCCGCGGCATGATGCACCGATCCCTCTGTTCTTCTATCGCCTGACCTCTTTTTCTGATTGTAAACAAGACTGCCGCATCCGTTTGGGACGCGCTTGCCTGACAACCGTATGTCGGTCAGCCGGGGATGGGTCTCGATCCTGAGGCCCTGAGAACGCCGGGGGCTGCACTCAGGGGGATGCCAGGAATGAAGTCCGGACCCTATGGGTTTCTTCCGTCAAGTCCCCGAGGTATACTAAATTTATAGAAGCTGATCCGGGCCCCGCTTGCGTCGGGCATAACCGGGTTCCCGGGCGGGAGGTGTGTTATGACTTACACTAACGTTGCTTTAAAAGACAAGATCGTGGAAATGTATCCGGATATCGCTGAACATCATTTCAGCTTTGGGCTGGAGTTTAACGAGGAGAAAAAAGCCTACATCCTGACCTTCAGGAAGGGGACAGAAACGCTGACCACCCATCTTGAAAAGGCGGATGCCGACGAGTGCATGAACGGGATCAAATGCGTATATCTCGGCGTCCAGGTCGCGCAGTTCATCAGAAACTTTGAGGATCGCGAACGATTTAAACGGGAGGCGGCATAAGGCCGCCTTGCGCAGGAGCTGCTATCTCCTGCCGGCGTTTTCGCTCGTCTTATCGTAGACTGTTTCGCTGGTCAAGGGCAACCTGTTCCGTGGCGTGCCGGCGTGCTTCGAGCTACAAGAGGTCAACTTCAGGTACGATGCTGGTGACGAAACCGCTATTATCGCCCTGAAGACGCTGCATGTATGTGCAGCAACTAAATCGGGAGCTTACAATACATCTTCCGCAAAGAACCGGGGACGAGGGAGGGCACGATGACTACCTGGAAATGCGACAAGTGCGGGAATACGATCACGGTGGACAGGCCGCCCGATATCTGTCCGTCATGCAGGCAGAAGTGCGAGTACGTTGATGTGACGTGCTACATCCCGGAGTGCGGCGGTCCGGACGCGGGAAGTATAAATACCAAGGTTTTCAAGGACGGTGGAAAGCCCGTCCAGTAGAAGGCCGGGACGGAAGGATGGACTGTTCATGCCTACAGGTGCTGTAAAATTCATCGCGTGCTGCGCGGTGAACCCGAGCGTGTATACTTCGCGTTCAATGATGCTGATGCCATGATTAATAGGAGGTCCTCTCTCAGGCTTTCCGAAGGATCATGGTGTGAATCCGCGACAACACCGAGAGGCATGTGGAACATACCTGTTATCCGACGTTACGGTGCCGGGCAATCGAACACGAACAGGCGATTGCTGCATGGCCCAGACAAATCCTTGAGGTACGGCTTCACCGGGAAAAATGTATTCTCATATGACGGCTGCCTTTTTCATGGGCGACCCTAAAGACTTTTTCTTGACAAAAACCCCGCTCCTTCTATAATCCCTCGTCATGTCTGTTAAAACTCATGAAATAGCGCCGCCTTCTCCGCGCGAGGTCAGGATCGTGATTGTCGGACTGATGATGGCGCTGGCCCTGGCATCCCTTGACCAGAATATCGTGGCTGTGGCCCTGCCGCAGATCGTGAGCGACCTCGGGGGGCTTCATCACCTTTCGTGGGTCGTCACGTCCTTTCTCGTCACCTCGACCGCCACCACGCCCTTGTACGGCAAGCTATCGGATATGTACGGCAGGAAGCCGCTGTTCGTGGCCGCCATTGTCATCTTCCTCATCGGCTCTTGCCTCTGCGGCCTGGCGCACTCCATGATCGAACTCGTGGTGTATCGCGGCATCCAGGGGCTCGGAGCAGGAGGCCTTATCGTGCTTGCGCAGACTACCATCGCCGATCTTGTGGTCCCGCGCGAACGCGGCCGCTATCAGGGACTCTTTGGAGCGGTTTTCGCTTTTTCGAGCGTGGCAGGACCGCTTTTGGGAGGGTTTATCACAAGCGTGCTGTCATGGAGGTGGATCTTCTACGTGAATGTGCCTGTCGGCATTCCGGCTCTGGCCATGATCGTCTTCGGGTTTCGCAGGCCTTTTCACCGTGTGTCGCACCATGTCGATTATGCGGCTGTCGCGCTTTTGACGTCCGCAACGGTGTCCCTGCTTTTGGTCATGTCATGGGGAGGCGTGCAGTATCCCTGGTCATCGCCGCTCATTCTGTCGCTGGCAGCTGCGTCCGTCGTGCTTACGGCGCTTCTTATCCGTACGGAGCGGCGCTCAGAAGAACCCGTGCTTTCCCCGCACATCTTTCACAACAGGACCGTCGTGATCGCGTCGGGCGTCATGTCGCTCGCTTTCATGGGACTGTTCGGCGCGTTTGTGTTCCTGCCGCTGTTTTTCCAGCTCGTCCTCGGCATGGACCCAGCGAAGGCAGGCCTTTTGCTTGCGCCCATGACCGGCGGCCTTATCGTAGCTTCCACACTCGGAGGACGAATCGTGTCCCGTACAGGGCGTTATAAATTACTGACGGTCCTCGGCCTGGGCGCCTCTACCGCGTCTTTTATCGCAGTGATGCTAGCGGCCACCTTCGGCCATAGTATCGGCGTGATCGAGGCCGGGCTTATCTGCCTGGGGTTGGGGTTCGGCATGGTCATGCCCAATCTCGTTGTAGCTATCCAGAACGCCGTGGGCGCGCGCGAGCTCGGCGCTGCTACGGCAACGGCCGCTTTTTTCCGCCAGCTCGGGGGCACGTTCGGCGTCGCCATGTCCGGGGCTATCATGACCGCCGCGCTTCAGGGCGTACAAACAGGCACGTGGGCAATTGCCGGAGGCGGCCGCAATCTGCTGGAACAGAGTCTTCAGCAGATCGCCGCGCTCCCCGCAGCGGAGCGCGAGATCGTCAAGAATGCCTATCGCCATGCCATCAGCACGACATTTCTCGTGGGTTCGGTCATCATCGCCCTGGCATTCGTGCTCGTCTTTTTTCTCCCGGAACGTCCGCTCAGATCCGCACAGGGAGAAGAAGGAAAAGGGAAAGTTTTATGAACCGCGGTGCAACAACAACAGGGGCAGTTCTCTTTTGTTGCAGTGGTTCAATTTTCCAGCTGTCCTTTTAAGTTCTTTCCCCGATCAACTTTCGTAACTCCTCAAGATCAACTGAAGTAGGGTGGAATTGCCCCATCCAGCGGATGCAGCGGTTCGCATTCAAAGGCAGTCCCAGCACCGGGATGTGCAGGTCCATGCAGAGCCGCATGCCGTGCA
>DATHDE010000220.1:0-35194 GCA_035490495.1 Nitrospirota bacterium | reverse complement strand
CGGGTCCAGATTGTGCATCATGGCTCCGAAGGACAGGGACTCCATGTTGATCCCCGCACAGGTAAAGCAGCCGTTTCCGAAATATTTCTGAATCACCGCCTTAGCTGCCGGGCTCTTTTTGATGACGTCTCCGATAATGCTGTCCTTTGTGAAAAGCTTTTTTTCCGCGATCATGTGATCCTCCTCTGGATTGGTTGGCGTATCTTACGACACCCCGCAGGAGAACGGTATGACGTGGGTCATATACGCCGGAAGATGCCGTGTATGAGCCGCATCATACCGCCCGATGTCGCGGGGAGGTATGATCGTTTCATGAAAAGACAGAATGAGCCGCGAAGCCCGCAGGAAGCACGGAGAAAAGACTTTTGCAAGGGGTTCCCAGCGCTTCCCGCGGTTACGATGGCTTTTTCGATTCTCTGCATATTCCGAACATCAGGAGGAAAAGGACAATGGACAGGTTTGTAAAAGGCTTCATAATCATGAGCATCGTGTATCTCGGCGCTGCAACGGGATTGGGCATCTTCATGCTGGGCTCTCCCGAGGCGCTCGCCCTGAAATTCGTGCACTCCCATCTGAACATGCTGGGGTGGGTGTCTATGATGATCTTCGGCGTCGGGTACCACATCCTGCCGCGGTTCGCAGGCAGGCCGTTGTACAGCAACAGGATCGGCGAGGCCCAGTTCTTTCTCGCCAATATCTCGCTGATTACCCTATTGGTGTTTTATTCATTGAACCTCTACGCGCCGAGCGGCGTTTACCGCACCCTTACCATGCTGTCGGCCGCGGTTCAGGCAGTCACGATCTTTCTCTTTTTTTACAATATGCTCATGACGCTGCTGACAAAGCAGCCGGAGAACAATCCCTAGCAGGGCGGCCTTTCGGGCTCACGAGGACAGGGCGGACAGGCCTTTCTGGTCTTTAATGATGATTCTTCCATCGGCATCAGCGAGCAGCCCCTGTTTCTTGAATTTGCTGAATGTGCGGATGGATGTTTCCACGGTCGTGCCGACCATATCCGCGACGTCCTGCTTCGTGAGCCGCATGTCGATCTGAAGCCCCTTCGGCGTTTCCTTTCCCACCTTGTGCGCGAGCTTTAACAGGAGGGCGGCAATGCGTGCTTCAACGCGTTCAAGGGCGATGTTTTTAAGCGAGTCATAGGAGCTTTTCATGCGGTCGCCGAGCTTCAGCGAGATGCAGTACATCAGATTCGGAAACCGGTCGATGACCCGCATCAGGTTCTTTCTTGAAATCTTGACGAGTTCGCTGTCCTCCATGGCCACGGCATTCGCCGGGTACGGGAAGTTCCCCAGGACGGCGACGCCTCCGAATATGTCCTGCGGCGATATGATCTCCAGAATGATTTCCTTGCCGTCCTGCGACAGCTTCGTTATTTTTATTTTGCCCGTCATGACGATATAGAACCACTCGGGCTGCTCGCCTTCAGAGAAGATTTCCTCTTTTTTCTTGATCAGAACGGTAGTCAGATAGGAGGACAGTTCTTTCAACTCATCGGTGGAGAGATTCTTGAACAGATCGATCTTCGCAAGGTTTTTCATGAGAATTTATTATACCTGAAAAAAACAGATCAGCAACATAAAAACAGATGCCGGTTTCAGATGCCTTTCGGAAAAGAGATTTACAAATTCACGCAGAAAACCATTGCGCAGGTGTGTATCACGAATGAACTCTCTTTGCGTGGGTGAATCACCCGTGGGAGAAATGTGACAGTGCAAATACATCAATGAGTAATTCATTGACCTGGGAGGCAGAAACAAACGGCTTATATACAGCAGTCTATGCGGGCAGAGCTATTAATGTTTTTCCTCAAATAAGTCTTAATATCCATTGATAAATAAGTAACATATGGCCAGCAAATCCTTTAAGCAATGCTTTCATGTTCTGTTTCCTGGACACACTTTCGTTTCCTTTCATCTAGCCTAAAACTGCGCTTGTTGTCCGAGTCCAAAAACACTCTCTGATAGATATAAGTGAGCCCTAGATGCTGCTAGATAAATCCCGGCAGTTCACTGAAAATCGTTTCCCGCTTGCGCATGGCTTGTTCCTCCTACTTAGGGCTGTGTTTTCGCAAACTCCGGCAGCTCCCAAAAAATGTAATTCAGGACAGTTCCTTTCTTACCGCATATCAACGGGAAGGCCGCACACTTATCATTGATAAAAGTTATAGAAATAGGTAAGTAAATCGATATTACCGATTTGACTTATAACCCGGTCCGGTTCATTGTATTCTTGCGGGGTCGGCAAGGAGAACAGGCATGAACACAGAAAGAGGCATGCAGACGGGCATGAAATTAACGGCTCTGAGCCACGGCGCGGGGTGAGCATGCAAACTCGGGCCCAAGGTCTTGGACCGGATTCTTGAAGGCCTTCCCCGGATCAGCGACGCCAACGTGCTCGTGGGAACGGAGGACGATGCCGGAGTTTACAAGATATCTGAAGAGATCGCCATCGTCCAGACAGTGGATTTTTTCACGCCCATTGTGGATGATCCGTATGACTTCGGTGCCATCGCTGCAGCGAACGCGCTGTCCGATATCTATGCCATGGCTGCCAGGCCTTTAACGGCACTGAACCTCGTCGCGTTTCCCAAGGAAGGGCCGATTGAACTGCTCAGTGAAATAATCAGGGGCGGGGCGGACAAGGCGAGCGAGGCGGGGGTCAGCATCATCGGCGGTCATTCCATCGACGATAGAGAGCCGAAATACGGCATGGCCGTGACCGGTGTTGTACATCCGCAGAAGATGGCGCTCAAGGGAGGCGCGAAGCCGGGCGACATGCTCGTGCTGACCAAGCCGCTCGGTACCGGGATTATAGCAACGGCAATCAAAGTCGGAAAAGCTCCTGACGCAATGATAGGAGCAGCTGTTTCAAGCATGAAACTGCTGAACAAAGCGGCCGCCGACGCCATGATCGACGCCGGCGTCCGGGGTGCCACGGACATTACGGGATTCGGACTGCTTGGCCATCTTCACGAAATGGTGCATGTGAGCGGCGTGAGCGCGAGATTGTCGTTCGGCAAGGTACCCTTTTTTGACGGGGTGACGGAATTGGCGCGTTTGTTCGTTCCCGCGGGAACCCGGTCGAATTTGCGGCATGTAAACGACAAAATGACCTGGGCAGGGGACATCACGGAAAACGAGAAACTTATGCTCGCCGATGCACAGACATCAGGCGGTCTCCTGATTGCCGTATCACCGGACAGACTGGACAGGTTGCTGGCAGGTCTTTCCTCACGAGGAGTGCTGACACGGGCGGTGATCGGGGAAATCATTGCAGGCGAGGCCGGGAACATAATCGTTGAACGATGATACCGGGGTAGTTACAGGCTTTTGCCGATGGGAAGGATGCAGGCACGCCTGTTGCCTTCATCACTCTCCGTATCCGTTTTCCAAAAAAGGGTTGCGCCTTCTTTTCCACAGGGGAACGGAGAGAAATTTGAATAAGATGCCTTTATTATATATATGTTGAGAGTGTCTGGCACCGCCGCGGCCGAAAGCGAACAGAAACGAAAATATCCGAATTCCTTGGGCCATATGGCCGAAAACTGTACGGAATGCGGAGCATGCGTGTCGGATTGCCGGTTTCTGCAAAAGTACGGGACACCGAAGAACCTGTCTCTGATGTTTGATCCTGAGGACAGGGAGCTGCAATCAATTCCTTTCGAGTGCAGTCTTTGCGGTTTGTGCTCAGCCGTCTGCCCGGAGAAACTCCGGCCTGACGCGATGTTTCAGGAAATGCGGCATTTCCTTATGCAGCATGGCGTCGTTGATTTGAACGCCTATGCGGGACTTCTCGCATATGAACGGCGCGGAACATCACGCAGATATACCTGGTACGGCATGCCCGCGGGATGCGACACGGTTTTCTTCCCGGGCTGCGCCCTTCCCGGAACGCGGCCGGAACAGACGAAAAAACTCTTCACCATGCTCTGCGGTGCGATACCAAACCTCGGCATCGTACTGGACTGCTGTACAAAGCCGTCGCTCAGTCTTGGACGGCAGCAATATTTCGAGACCATGTTCGGGGAACTCAAAACGTACCTTGTCGAAAACGGCATCAGGACCGTCCTGGCCGCCTGTCCGAACTGCTATAAGGTCTTTTCCGAACATGCCCCCGAACTGACCGTGCGATCCGTATATGAAATCCTGTCCGAAGCCGACATCTTCGCGCGGGGCGCTGAAAAGCTCGCAGGGACCGTAACGATTCATGATCCCTGCGTCAGCAGGTTTTCAGGATCGCTGCAGAAAGCCGCAAGGGCCCTTGTAGCGGGAACAGGCCTCGCAATCCAGGAAATGCAGTCCAGCGGCAGGTTTACCGTGTGCTGCGGTGAAGGGGGCGCTGTCGGATGTCTCAACCCGGACCTGGCCGGCGAGTGGACGTCGAAACGCGCAAATGAATCTGCGGGACGAACGGTCGTCACCTACTGCGCGGGCTGTACTCATTATTTGAGCGCCCGCATGACGGCAAGCCATGTGGTCGATCTCCTGTTCGATCCCCACGCCGCTCTATCGGGCAGGGCAAGGGTTTCCCGGGCTCCGATGACTTATATCAACCGTCTCAGGTTGAAATGGTATTTCAGGAAGAAAATGGAAGCGGCCATTTCACGGGAACGGAAATCAGCTGCTGGAAACAATTTCGACAAGGAGGGAACAACATGAAATATGGCGCTCAGAATCAGATCAAGGCAAAGGTAACTTCGGTTAAAAAAGGCGATGTCATGTCGCTTATCAAATTCAGCGTATCGGTACCGGCTGAAATGGCGTCAGTTATTACGACGGAATCGACAAACGCCCTCGATCTCAAAGCCGGCGATGAAGTACAGCTTGTTGTCAAAGCAATACATGTCCTGCCCGTGAAACCGTAAATTCAGAATGTGAAATACATGAGACTGGCTGGATCAACCGGTGCCGGCCGAGGGCTTCAACGCGTCGAGCAGAACAGCACGGTCAGTCCCCGTTTGATTCTGAAGCCGGTCTCCATTCATACCGGGCTTGCAGTCTGAGACTGAGTTCATGATATGTCGCTGAGCGCACATCTGTCCGAAAACATTCGAACGCGGATACATCCCCGTGCTGTCTTCACATCGGTGCTCATCAGGACGCTCATCGGCGCGTCATTTGTCATTGCAGGGGTCCTCAAGCTTGCAGATCCGGCTGCATTTGCATGGACGGTGTATCAATATGGGCTTCTTCCGAGGAATTTCCTCGATATCGTGGCGATCGGTCTGCCGGCCATCGAGATAATCGCCGGAATCGGATTGTTGTTCAACATGCGGGGAAGCGCTGCAGTCATTGCGGTTCTTTTGATTCTTTTTCTCTTCATTCTCGGGTACGCGCTTCAAAGGGGTCTGGAGGTGGATTGCGGTTGTTTTTCACCGGGAGAAACCGGGCCGGACGGTCTGCGCAGGGCAATCATGAGGGACGTACTTATGCTTATCGGCCTGTGCTATGTGTATTGGATCCGTCGGAGAAATACGAGGGATAATCTGGCGCACAGGCAATTATTCGCCGGGGAGGACGCGGAGATCGCCGAGAAGAGGCTTCAATAATGTTTCTCTGCACTCTTTGTGATCTTTCCAGTTCCCTCAGACTTTTACGATTCTGCCAGGGGAAAAGATAAATTCAATTGACGAAAGGAGAATGTATCATGAAAATGAAGACGGCAGTACTCATGGCTCTTGTTTGGTTTGCTCTCTCATGTGCGTTTGCGAACACCGGCTTGGCGCTCTGGGGCAGCAGCGAAGTGGAAGCGGAGAAGGTCGCTGTAACATTCGCGCGCGAAGCAATTCGCGGCGGTTATCAAATCGTCTCGACGGAAGAACTGAAATCGTGGATCGATCAAAAGAAGGATATGCTGATCATTGATACCATGCCGTTTGAAGCTAGTTTCAAGAAAAACCACATTCCCGGGGCAGTCAATTTCGAGCTGCCCATACCGGAAATGACGGCTCTTGACGACAAGACGAAAGACGCCTTCGAAAAACTGCTGGGTCCGGATAAGAACAAATTGATTGTCTTCTACTGCGGATTCACGAAGTGTACGAGAAGCCACAATGGAGCGATGTGGGCGGTGAAACTCGGCTATAAGAATGTCTATCGCCAGCCCGGAGGAATCAAGGCCTGGGTCGAAGCCAGCTATCCCGTCGACTCGGCGAAGTAATCTGAACGGAGGTGGATTGTGCTGATCGACGCTCGGGGCCAGGGGTGCCCCAAACCGGTTATGATGGCAGACGAAGCTCTTTCGAAAATGCAGGAGGGGATCGTCGAGGTTCTCGTGGACAACGAGGAATCCGCCTTGAATGTCGCTGGATTCGCGGCCCAGAACGAGATGTTCGCCGAGACCAAAAAAGAGGGAAATGACTGGCGAGTAAAGATCGTCAAGGGATATAGCTGTAAAGTTCAAAGTTCAGAGTTCAACGTTCAAAATATTCCCGAAAGCGGCACGACAGGGCAGGCCTCCAAGGCTCAAACCGAACCTGCAGGACACAGGAAAACCCTGCTGCTCGTCGTCGGGTCGGACATCATGGGCAGGGAAGAGGAACTCGGGAAAACGCTGATGAAAGCTTTCTTCGAGACCATGAAAGTCTATAAACAGCTTCCCCATACTATTTTTTTTCTCAACACCGGTGTCTATCTGACGACGGTCAATAAAGAAATCAGTGAACTGCTCAAAGCCATCCATGAGATGGGAGTTGAGATCTATTCCTGCGGGACATGCCTGACGAAATATAATCTTGAAGGTCAACTCTCTGTCGGAAACCGTGGAACAATGAATATAGTAGTGGAAGGCATGCAGGATTTCGAGAAGACGGTGTGGATGTAAGAACGCCGGAGTTTTATCTCAGGCGTTTCCAGTAAATGTACTCTGACGCATGAGGGGTGATCAAACCGGGGATTGTGCCGATGCGCTTGTATCCGAGACGTTTGTAAAACGCCTGAGCTTTTCGGTTGAAGGAGGAGACGCAGAGATAGAAGTGAGGGGAAAACATGGCTGTTTTCCGTTCTGCCAGCAGAAGCAAGGTACGGCCGATTCCCTGGTTCCGCGCATCCGGCGAGACTGCGATGGCGCGCAGGTATCCTCCGCGGGCAAAGACCGGATAAGGCGTAAAGATAATGAAGCCGACGACAGTACGGCCGATGAGCGAGACGTAGAGGGAACTTGCAGCACGATGGTGAAGAATGCGCCTGAAGTCGAGCTGCTCGCCCAGCCTTTTCCAGGGGTCTGATCGGCTGACGATCTCTGCGCACGCAGCAATATCACCCGCCCTGAAGGTGCGGATTCGTGTCTGCGGGTGCGGTGTCATACGTTCTCTCTGGATTCGCGTTCGAGCCGCGGATATAGTTTGCGCACCTGCTCCTCGGTGTATTCGCGGGTTCCCGTGTTGTCGATGACATAGTCGGCATAGGAACGCTTTTCCCGGAGCGGCATTTGCGCGGCAATACGCGCACGCGCCTGCTCCTCCGTCATGCAGTCCCGGGCGATCAGCCGTTCGAGCTGCTGATGAGGTTCTGCATAGACAACAATAACTTTATCCATGTTCTTATGGTAGCCGGTTTCGATGAGGAGGGCTGCGTCGAGGATGATGACGGTGTCCCCGGGCCGGTTGAGCATGCTGCGGACTATGGACTGGAAGGCCGCAAAGACCCGGGGATGCAGCAGGCTGTTGAGCCACATCCGTTCCTGCTCGTTGTTGAATACGATATCCCCGAGCTTTCTCCTGTCAATGCACTTGTCAGGAAGCAGTATTGCTTCTCCGAAGTGTTCGCATATATCCTGCCACGTCGGCTGATCGCACTCGAGAAGACCATGAACGATGCGGTCGGCGTCGACAACGTGCCCTCCCAGATCGCGAAGAAAACGGGCAACAAGGCTTTTCCCGCTTGCTATTCCGCCTGTCAGTCCCACCTGCAGCATGGCAACCTCTTGACTAGTCCGTGTTAGGGGATGAGTGCCATGGCTTTCTTTGCCAGGGACAGCATCATGCCCGTGCTTTTCATTATACCACCCGTGCAGAACAGAAAATAGTCCATATCCGCTGCGATGAATATCCTGACAAGCAAGGCTGCGAAAATGATATTAAACAGGTAAATAAGGGGATAGGAAAAGAGTACCCCCTGTTCATTGATGTCGCTCTGGTCTTCATGAAGAAAAATAAGCGTGAGTGCAAGGTGAAAGGTATATGTCGCGCCGCTCAGAACGACGAGTGCGTGCACTGCGATCGGAGCTGCATGCGCCGCCAGGGCGGCTCCATACAGCAACAGCGAGATGCATGCATAGAGCGGGAAAAAATAAGGGGCAAGCGTTATAATGAAATTTGATTTTGATACAATGACCTTTCCTCCGCGGACACTTGCCTGGAGGGATTTAATAGAGCCGCCCGACAGTACGGCAAAGAGCGCATGGGTCAGTTCATGCGCGAGAACATACGAAAATATCGGTTTTCGGAACACAAGGTGAATCGTAAGATACAGGAGGGCGCCGGCCACAAAATAATAAGGAGTCCCCTGCTGATAGGCGGAGGTCAGCAGGACGGCGGCAAGCTGATAGGTGAAGCCGATGCAGAAGGGGATCAGGGCGACACCGAGAATGATCTTGACTATTCGTTTCATCAATCGCTCAGAACCGGTTTTCAATGCGATGCTTGGAGGGCCTGTCCGCCGAGGGAAAGCTTTCGAGCAGCTCGATTTTACCGCCGATGAATCCTGCATCCACCTCATGGCCCGCATCGCGATACGCCAGAGAATGCAGACATGTTTCCGCTTGCCTTGCTCTGATCTCCTTTTCGTACAGGATCCTGCCGGCGAAGCGGTGCGGATCGGGCGCATTGCCGGCTGTTGTAACGATCCGGCAGCCGGTCGCACGATTGAATGACGGCCGCTCCGCGGTCGATGGAGCAGGGATGGCACTGTCGAGGCTGATCTTTTCCTCCTGCGCGAGGGCGTCGTACGCCATCTGAGAAAAAAAGATTTTCTTCACCATGGTATATGACGAAACGATTCCCGGTCCCGCCGGCGGTCGCTGCCGGGCCGGCTACGTTGTCCTCTGCATGCGGACGACAACAACCGCTGCTATCACGCCAAAAAAGATGTTCGCGAACCATGCGGCGAGGGACGGGGGAATGGCGCCGGAGCGTCCGAGGGACTCTCCGACGCTCATGAGCAGCCAGTAGAAGAAGGCGATTGCGACAGCGATCGCGAATCCTTTGCCCGCCCCGCCGCCCCGCACCTTGTGAATTGAAAAGGGAACAGAGATGAGGACCATGAGGAGGCTCGACACGGGAAACGCGATCTTGGTGTGCAGATCGACTTCGTACTGGACCGCGTTATAGCCGCTGCTCTTCAGCCGCTTCACATAGTCCCACAGCTCGGAAAAGCTCATTTCCTCGGAGTCCTTGACGATCATGCCCAGATCATTCGGAGCATTCACGATGTTGAATATCTCTCCGTCCGAACGTCGTTCCGTCACAACATCGTTTTCGCGCGTGTAGGTGCGGCTGTTCCTGAGACGCCAGGCATTGTCCTCCCACACGAGGCGCTCGGCGATAATCCGCTCCTTGAACGTGAAGTCGGGATTCAGCATGAATATATTGAGCCCCACCATTTCCGTGCGCGAAGGGGACACCAGCTCGATGTTGGCGATGCTGTTGTTGGGTCCTCGCAGCCAGAGTTTTTGCTGCTGAAACATGACGCGCTGCTGGGTTTTTTCGATCTCCACATGGCGGACGTAATTGGCGCGGTAGCTGAAATCGGGCATGATGAATTCATTATTGACGAAACCGAAAAGAGATACGGCTATTCCGCCGGCGATAAGCGGCGCAACGATCCGGAGCAGACTGACGCCGCCGGCGCGCATGGCGATGATCTCGTTGTGCTTCGAGAGATTTCCCAGGGACAGGAGCGCGGCAATGAGCGTCGCCATGGGCAGCGACATGGTGATCATGCCGGGAATGCTGAAGAGGAAATACCTCCCCACCTGCCCGATTGAGGCGTGGAACTTAATGAGCTTGTCGGCTTTCTGGAGGAATTCAACGCAGAGGTAAACGACCAGAATGCCGCAGAGCACGCCCGCCACAAGGCCGAGGAACTCCCGCAGAATATGTTTGCTGATGAGGGTCATGTCCTGTTCACAGTTTCCGCGGACGGATTTTGTTCATCAGGCGGGTTTTGACCTGATAGTAGAAAAGCACAATCGAATCCCAGACAAGGAAGTTGATCTCACGACCTCTTTTCAGTACAAACAGTACGGCGGCGACCGTGATGAGCGCATTGGGCCCCCAGAATGCGCCGTATGCCGATACGGTCCCCGTTTCGGCCAGGTTCGTCGCGCCGGCCAGGACCACGTAGTAGAGAAGAAATACGAGGAGAGCAATTGCGATGCCGGCGGATTTGCCCGAACGGCTCCGGCGGATGCCAAGGGGGACGCCGATCAAACCGAAGATAAAGCAGGCATAGGGAATGGACAGCCGTTTGTTCAGCTCGGTTTCAAGGGAGTAGGCGGGCTGCCCGTCTTTTTTCCGGAGCGCAATGTTCTGCAGCAGTTCCTGACTGCTCATGTCCTCGAAACTCTTGCCGGGCGGCCCTCTGCGGGACAGGGAATTGCTGATGTCGAGATACAGCCGCGCCGCGGCAAAACCCATCAGATCGTAGGTGGTTTCCGTTCGCGGCTGCGTATGGATTGTTCCGTCTTCAAGCGCCAGGGTTACATTCAAATTGCGCGTATCGGCGATCAAGTTGCCGCGCTTCGAAACGATGATATACGGATCCTTGGCGGAGCGCTCATCGGCGATAAACACGCCCTCCAGTCGATTGACAGAATCCATTTTTTCCACATACATGACCATGCCGTCAAAGGTGGTGTTGAACACCCCGGGTTCGATGCCCACCATGGCGCTCGTCCGGACCATGTTGAAAACATGGGCTTTGAGCGCCGCGTTGGCACCCGGAACAAGGACGAGCGACGTAGCGGCGGTAGCGCAGAAAACGAGGACAGAGAGCAGGAACACAGGCCGGATCATTGCATAGAGGCTGATCCGGGACGCCTTCATCGCCGTGATTTCGGAATCCGAGCTCAATGTCGCAAATGTTGTGAGTGCGGCTACGAGCAGCGACATGGGCAGCGTGATGACCAGGAAACTCGGCATGACGAACAGAAGAACTTTCGCCGTATCCAGAAGCGCGGCATTCTTGGATACAACGAGATCAGCGAGGCGAAACAGTTTCTGCAGAAACAACACGAGCATGAGCACCGCCATCGTTAAAAAGAAAGGCGGCATCAGTTCGCGCAGTATATACCGGTCAAGTGTACGCAGCATGGCTACTTCCTGATTTCCTCCAGGATGCTCTGCTCGATCCTGTTCATATCAAAATAATCCTTTTCAAGCTCCTCCACGTAGAACCGGTCGAGCCCGCTGTTCAACAGGAAGTCCTCGCGCACCCGGTTGTCGCGGGAGAGGATGATATGCGGCAGGAGATTGTTGAGATAGAAAGATTCTTTTCTGATGTCGAGAATGATTTCATCGAACACGGCATGGGGCACCGGTGTGAGAACGATGCCCTTCGACTGGATTTCACGGTTCAGGTCCTGGATGAATATCTCCTGATCCTCCTTCGAATTCAGCTCCGCGTAAATGCTTTTGAAGCGGTCCTTGATGTAATGGTGGATGGAAGTATACAGCTTGCCGCTGTCGTTGATCCTGGCCAGCGTTGATGAGAGTTCACGATATGTCGTATCGCCGGATTTGATGCTGTCAAGACCCCGAGAGAGCGTATCGATTTTTTTTCTTCCGTACCGCGTCAGGTAGCGGTTGTCGTGCAGCGGAGCAATGAAGAGCGTATGAAAGA
Organism: Nitrospirota bacterium; assembly: GCA_035490495.1. Taxonomy (GTDB): domain Bacteria; phylum Nitrospirota; class UBA9217; order UBA9217; family UBA9217; genus JAJYKN01. The sequence goes on along the minus strand of DATHDE010000220.1, from coordinate 23,336 downwards.
GGCCGTTGTCCAGCTGGTCGAATACCTCCTTGTGGCCGAAGAGGCTTCGGATATTGTCTTCGCTGAGAACGGAATTCTCCATGAAGGCGAGGTTGTTGATGGTGGCTGCCGTGCTGTCGAAGCGGTCATAATACGTCAGGATGCTGCTCATGGTCTCGAGCACGCTCATATCGTTCGTATCACGTGCGTGCTCATCGCATGCGCGCACGGTATCGAGCAGCAGCCCCTCGAATGCCTGGTCGCGTACGAGCGTCGATTGCTGCTTGGCGACCAGCAGCTTGACCATGTCCTCCCTCGCTATAGGTCCCTTGACGGCGCCGGTCTGCAAGAAGAGCCCTTCGAATATAGCGCGGGTATCACGGACATAATCCGGTTCTTCCACTTCGACGATCTGCATGTCTTTCAGCAGGAGTTCATCGAGCATGTCGAAGAGGTTGTGCGGGATGTTGAGCCTGAGGCTGAGTGTGCGGAGGCGCGAAAGTTTTGCCCGTTCGGAAGGTGTAACCTCGCCTTTTTCAGAAAGGTGGATGAGAATGTCCTTGTATTCATCGACGATCTTCTTGTTTTCGGGAAGTTTGTACATTCCGTCAATTTTGATGCGCTCCTGCTGATAGGGAATGATGCCGTACTTCTGTGCAAGCGTGTCCAGGGCTGCGTTTGCCTCGGCGGTGAGGGCTTTATCCGCAGCATAAAAATCGCCGAACGTGCGGAAATACTCCTCGTTGTGGCGGTTTACGAGGCGGATGAGAAAGACGAGTGCATGCTGGTCATCGAGGGTTTCGAAGATTTCACGGCACAGGCGCGAATCATCGCCCATGCCGACGGTAGGACTCCGCTTCAGCTGTTTGCCGATGTTTTTCAGGACATCGCGCTGGATGTCCTTGAATTCCGCCTGTGATGACGAATGAACGAAAAAAAAATAGTTCGAAACCGCGTGGCCCGTGAGGAAAACATGGTCAAAGGACTGCTTGCCTGCGGTATAGTTGGTGAACGTGATGTTGTCCGTGTCGTCGTAGTACGCGCCATTCATCACCAGCCGGTTGGATACATCCTTCCGGAGGAGGTCCTTCAGGGGGAGGTCGACCCCGAACATGTATTCGCAGAAACTGCCGCCTGTTCCCGTATAGCTGACGCCGGACGGCATGATGATGAATTCATTTCTGCCGGAAAAGAAACGGTCGCCTTCCACAAGCGTTTCGTAGCAATATCTGCTGCTCAGATCGGAACCGGCGATGGTGACGTAGTAGTCGAGTCGTTCGTTTGCACTCCCGTGAACTTTGATCTCGTGAATCATGGCGCTTCATTATAGCAAACCACCCCGCTTTTTCAAATCAAAAAAAAGCCATTCCCCTGCCGGCAGCGGCGGGATTTCTTCTTGCCTGCAGGGAAGGGAAATCGTATAATACGCCTGCTGTTTCACGTGAATCGGGGGCAGAGGTATCGTGGTAACGGGGCAGAAAAAGGGAAACGCGAAGCAGGTTGTATTCCTTGTCATGTTGCTCGTCATCGTGGTGCTTGCGGCAGGCGTGTTTTTCGCCTCTCGGAAGTCAAGCGTCAAGATCATCGGCCGCGGCGACCGCGCGCCGGATTTCCGTCTCACCGCCCTCGACGGCACCCCGATGAGCCTCGCGCAGTTCCGCGGGAAGGTTGTCATGGTCCATTTCTGGGCCACGTGGTGCCCTCCCTGTGTTGAGGAGCTTCCGACCCTTGCCGTGTTGAACAGCGCACTTGCGGGCAAGGATTTTATCATGCTTGCCGTGAGCGTGGATGAAGGCGGCGCGTCCGGAGTCAGGGTATTCTTGCAGAAAAACGGCCTGGTCCTGCCCGTGCTGCTTGACCCTACGCATGAGACTGCATCGAGCTACGGGACGTTTAAATTTCCGGAAACCTACATCCTCGACCGCAATGGGATCGTCAGGCAAAAGGTCATCGGGGCCATGGATTGGCGCGATCCCGCCGCGATCCGGATGGTGAACGAACTCATAGGAGCATGACGGGGACAAAGAGGCCATGTCAGACATGCTTGCTGTGCTCAGCGTCTTCGTTGTCGTCGTTCTCGCCGTTTCCCGATGGCGGAACGGAGCAGGCTTCGGCTGAGGAATTGAAAATCATCCTTTCTGTGAAAAGGACAATTCCCTGGAACACCGCCGGCATTTTCCGAAAAAATAATGCATATGAAAAAACTGATTATTGCGGCACTGGCGCTCATCGCCGTCGCCGCTATTGGTGTTGCGGGCTTCAGTCTTTATATTTTCCGTACTCTCCCTGACGTCACCGTGCTGAAGCACTATCGGCCGGCTGCCGCCGCCGACGTGCTCGACAAGGACGGAAACGTTCTCGCCCAGTATTACGATCGAAAATTCCGCATCTGGATCCCCCTTTCGGATGTTCCCGATATGGTTGTGCAGACCGTCGTGATCGCGGAAGACGATACTTTTTTCGATCACGAAGGCGTCAATTACAAGGCTGTATGGGAGGCTTTGCAGCACGATATCCAGAAAAAACGTTTTGCCCGCGGCGGCAGCACGATCACCCAGCAGATGATAAAAAATGTGCTGCTCTCCAAGGAAAAAACGATCATCCGGAAAGTGCGTGAACTGATCCTCGCGAGGAAAGCGGAAGAAATCCTGAGCAAACGACGGATCCTTGAGATCTATTTGAACGAAGTGGAATGGGGCGATAATATCTACGGGATCGAGGCCGCCAGCAGGTATTATTTCGACAAGCAGACCAAAGAGCTGAGCATCGGTGAAGCTTCCCTGCTGGCCGGCATGCTGCCGAATCCCCGCTACTATGATCCATTTAAGCGCATGGACAAAGCCAGGCACCGCCAGAAAATAGTGTTATTCAATATGCACCAGGCGAAGGTGCTGACCGACAGCGAGTACGAGGCAGCGCTTGCTGCAGCCCCGTCATTGCGGCAGACCGGCAGCACGCGATTCGATTTCGCCGCGCTGCGGGACAAGAACGGGCGCGCGTGCTCCAGCAAGGTGTTGGAGGAGGTGCTTGTTGACCTGTACGGCGAGCATGATTTTTACCGCAAGGGACTGCATATCAAGACGACCATTGACAAATCCCTGCAGGCAACGGCGAACGCGCAATTCGAGGCCTGGCAGGGCCACGATATCCCGGAGACTGTCGGCGTCATCAGGGAAGGGAAGGATATCCGCGCCGTCGTATGCAGTCCGAACGAAGAAGGGGTGCGCGCCTTTTTTGAATCTTTCGGCATTCCGTCGAATCCCTATGAACTCGGCCGCATCGATCCCGCGGATATATCCAGGGAGGACATTATCGACGGCAGGTCCCCGCAGCGTTAAAATTCGATGTTCGGACGGAAGATGAACTGGAAATCGCTCCGGTCCCGTCCGGCAGCCAGCGTGCCGGTGTACTTTTTAGCCGATTCCCAGACGAACCCGAGTGCGAGCGAAAACGCGATCTGCCTGTTTTCCAGGGGCCATTTTTTGTCCACGAAGAAATAGTGTCTGATCGCGCTGAGATTTCGGCGGTCCATATCGTACGTATATTCGAAACCGCTGTTATGGAACAGCGAGTACTCCTCGTGCTGATAATCGACACGGCTTCTTCTGAATGAGAGATAGATGATATCGGTGATATCATGATTATCATGGAGCTTTGTCCCGACACGGAAACTCCAGCTGAGTTTCTTGACTGACGACTTGCGGTCACCCTTCATTTTCCATTCAAACTCGGTCCATTTGTCCTTGATCAGCGTATTGTCCTTGATGTGATAATTCCCGTAGGAGAACAGGTAGCCGCTGTAGCCAAGCCCCTTGGTTTCCTTGCTGCCGACGTCATAAAAATTCGCTACATTGCCTGCAAGCACGGAAAAAGCCCACGGCTCCTCGAACCCGGCCGTGATTGCCTTGACCCAGTTGAAGCTTCCCGATACGCGGGCCTCGTCGTAAAATGAAGAATTGTGCTCCTTCACATACACCCCCAGATTCGGCAGGGGATTGTAGCTGGCTTCGAGAACGAGGAACTGGGGGAGCAGGGCCGCCCGCGAAAGGAGAAGATAATATATGTCCATCTCAGTCAGTTCGCCGAGATGAGGAATAGGAGCTTCCGTGAGCGACAGAATAAGGTCGATATCGGAGTAATAGGCATCGGGCTCGAAAACGAACTTGACCCGCTGAAATTTTTCAGCCGGGGCCCCCTTTTGGGAAGCTGCCTCTTCGCTTAAGCAGCGACCGGGGAAGAATAGAATAAGTGCAAACAAGACAGAGCAGAACAGAAGGCCCGGTAAAGCGGCGCCGGTGCGCACAGAGCGCACAGGTAAAGCGGAGCCGCAAAGGGGAAATTGTCTGGCGCAGCCAGAAACGTTTTGCAGCTGGAAAAACAGATTATAGCCGGAGCATGATCTCAAAAAGGACGACATTGGTGCAGAATATCACAGGATAGAAAAGAAATGAACAAAAAAGTTCAGTGTCAGCCAGAACAGGTACGGAGAACAAGTCTCTTGGTGCTGCGCCCTCCGCAGAAGTCCGGAGGGAGATCCCTGGTCAGCAACCTAGGCCACTGCAGCCGCCGTGGCTTCTTTCAGCCGGGCCGAGATTATGCGGGAACAGCCGGGCTCTTCCATGGTGATTCCATACAGCGCATCCGCCATCTCCATGGTTCGCTTGTTGTGCGTGATCGTGATGAACTGGGACCGCGTGCTCATTTCGCGGATCAGGCGCGTAAAGCGCGTGACATTGGCTTCATCGAGCGGGGCATCAACCTCGTCGAGCATGCAGAAGGGGCTTGGTTTGACCAGGAAGGCTGCAAAGAGAAGTGCGATCGCGGTGAGGGCGCGCTCGCCGCCGGACAACAGGGTGATGCTCTGGAATTTTTTCCCGCGCGGCTGCGCGATGATCTCGATGCCGGATTCGAGGATGTTTGCGGGATCGAGCAGAACCAGCTCTGCCTTGCCGCCTTCGAAGAGAAGAGAGAAGACTTCTTTGAACTTTTCCTGGATCGAATTGAAGGCTTCGGTAAAGAGCTCTATCGTCTCGCCGTCGAGCTTGGATATCGTGGCTTTGAGGTTGTTGATTGATTCATTGATATCGTTCTGCTGCGCAGACAGAAGGTCGTAACGCTCCTTGAGCTCATTGTATTCCTGGAGCGCGTCCACATTGATGGGCCCCATTTGGTCGATTTTTTCGCGCAAATCGTTCAGCCGCTCCGAGGCTCCCTCCAAGTCTATCTCAAACTGGCCGAGCTCCTGAACGACCGTTTCCAGCTCTGCATGATATCCCGTCCAGATCCGGTCCTTGAGATGCTCGATCTTCAACCGAAGCTCGGTCCGTTTTACTTCGCAGGCGGTCAACTGCTTCTGGGCCGCCTCTATTTCATGCCGGATACTGCGGGCCTGCTCCTCTTGACTGTGCAGCGCCTGGTTTTTGACGCTGTGTGCTTCCTGTTTTGTCACCAGAATCTGCTTCTCACCGTTCAGCATTTCCAGATAGGACTTGATTTCCCGTTCCGCTTCGGCGATGGCTGCTTCAGATTCCCCGAGCTTTATGGCTATTGTGGCAATTTCTTGTTCTCGCGTGGACAGCCGGTCGGCAAGGTCATTTTCCGCCTGGGCATACACTTCCCGGTTCCTCGAAGCAGCGGCCTGTTTTTCCTGAAGTGCTGTTAACTCCATTTTGATTTCGGTAATTGCCGTACGCGCTGTTTCGAGGCTTTCCCTTTGGGCTGACAAGGCAGCCTGCAGCGTTTCAAGATTCAATTGAGCGTCTGCATGCCCGGCTTCCAGTCCGTGGAGCACTTCCGTCGATCTGCTGATGAGATCGTTCAACTCGGTTCTGGAAACGGCTCGCCCGGCTATTTCATGATCAAGCTCGTTGATGCGGGATTCATCGCGGGAAAGTTCCGCGGAAATCCCATGTCGTTCCTTTTCCTTATTTACGAATTCGAGTTCAGCAGCATGAATCAGGTCTGCAAGGCCGGATTCGTTCTTTCGATCCCTTTCCAACTCGACTTCCACGGCAGAAAATTCAGCCTCCGCCTTCGCGACACCAACCGTCAATGCAGCAGTCTCATGTTCGAGGTCCTTGATCTCACGTCGTTTTGTGAGCATTCCCGCGCCCACTGCCTCGACAGTTCCGCCGGTGACGGCACCCCCGCGGTCGAGGATTTCGCCGGACAGGGTTACGACCGTCTTGTCGAATCCGTCCTTGTTCCAAAGATACAGCGCGGTGTCCAGAGAATCGACGACTACGACGTCGCCCAGCAGGTAGGATGCAACATTTTGGTAGCGCTCATGGCAGCGGATGATGCTCAGTGCGGATCCAATAACCCCCGCGTGCCCGTTTTTGACGTAGGGGGCTGTTTTCACTTCACGCGGCGCTTTGGGAATGAAAGTGCTTCTGCCGCCGCTCTTGGTTTTCAGGTATTCGATGGCCTTGAGGGAGTCATTCTGGGAATCGACCACAACGTACTGCAGCCGCTCTCCGAGCACGGCTTCGATTGCGGTTTCATACTTTGGCTCGGTCTCAATCATATCAGCGACGATTCCATGGATCGTGCCGAGGCGCTCGCTTGATTCTGCTTCTTTTCTTGCGGACATGACCGTTCGGACGCCCTTCTGGTAACCTTCGAGACTCTGTTCAAGTTCGATCAGGGACTGAAGGCGCGAATTCTGGGCAGCGAGCCGGTTTTTCGTTTCGTTCAGCGCGGTTTCCACAGATTTTTTTCTTATCGCAGCCTGTTCGATACTGTCGGAAAGGCGGGTTCGCTCATTCTCGGCAGCCTGCTTCCTTGCAAGGATATCGTCAAGTTCACGCTCTTTCTGGGCAATATGGGTTTTCAGCTCGTCAATCTTCCGCTCCAGGTCCTGTTTCTCCCTGAGACTTCGTGCGTCCTGCTCGTCGAGTTGGGACATTCTCGTCTGGAGGTTGGATATCTTGCTTTTTTCATCGGCAGTGGCGGTCATGGCATTCAAAATGCCTGTCCGTGATTCATCGACGGAGAGCTCCTTTTCCCGGAGTTCCCGCGTCAATACATCAAGGACATCGTTCCGGCCCGCAAGTACGTCGTTCTTTTCGCTGATAGAGGAAGCAAGTGAATGCAACTCCTCTTCGGCCTGCGCTTTCTGCACAGTGGTCCGCACCGCTTCCTGCTTCAGGTATTCCACGTCAAGCAGATCACGGCCCCGCTGCTCCATAAGCGCCGCGATCTGGCTGCGCGACATTTCCACGCGATGTTCCGCGCGGTTCAACGCGCTTTCGGTTTCATGGATTTTGTTTCTCAGGACCGAAAGCTCATGCTCAGCTGCAAGGGCGTCGGCCCGCGATTCCTCGATGGAAGCCTCGATCCTGCTGAGGTCCGCATGCAACTGGATGACGTTGTTCTCGGCCTGTCTGAATTCGTCCGTCGTGGCGGTCCACTCAATTCCCAGGTTGGAATATTCAACCGACGCAAGACGGAACTCGAGGTCCTTCATTTCAGCGCGCAGCTTCTGATACCGCTCGGCTTTCTTTGCCTGGCGGTCAAGGGAATTCAGCTGGCGCTTCACTTCGATGATGATGTCATTCACGCGGAGCTGATTTTGCTGCGTTGATTCAAGCTTCGACAGGGCTTCCTGCCTCCGCGCCTTGTATTTCATGACGCCGGCAACTTCCTCGAACAGGAAACGGCGGTCCTGCGGTTTCGAGGACAGGATCTGGTCGACCTTATCCTGTTCGATAATGGCGTGGATCTTCGCGCCCACACCCGCATCCATCATCAGATCGCGGATGTCTTTCAGCCGGCAGGGGATCTTGTTGATGAGGTATTCGCTCTCCCCGGACCGGTAAAGTCTGCGGGTGATTTCTATTTCCTCATAGTGGCCGAAATCGGACGGGAGATTGCCCCCCGCATTGGTGAGCCGCAGGGTCACCTCGGCCATGCCCAGCGGTTTGCGGTTTTCGCTGCCGTTAAAAATCACATCTTCCATTTTGTCGCCGCGCAGATGTTTCGCACTCTGCTCGCCAAGAACCCAGCGGATGGCGTCGGAAATGTTGCTTTTACCGCAGCCGTTCGGGCCGACAACGGCGGTGACCCCCGGCTGGAATGTTACGACGGTCTTATCGCAAAATGACTTGAAACCGATCATTTCAAGGGTTTTCAGTTGCATAGGTCTCCCGAAAAAAAGCGAATTCAGTTGTCTCCGGTTTATACGCGGAAAAAGAAGCGTTTATCAGACGGTTTATATCATATGCTGATTCGTTTGTAAAGGAGAAAGTAACAAGGGAAAGGGGATACTTAAAAAGAGCATACAATATATTGTGGTTAGTTTTTACTAAACTTCGCGCCGGAAAAGACGTTTAAAACCGATGTTCATGGGTAGAAGTACCATGGCGACATTGACAAAAACAACGAATGAGAAAGAAAGACAGATCAACATCCATCCCTTTGTGCTGATGTGAGCCCCGATTGTTTTTGATATGAATATCCTGTAGACCGGCCAGGCTTCGAAGGTGATGACCGTTCCAATAAACAGCATGGTCACGATCATGTAGACGATGCCGCCAAAACCCGTCGGGATTTGAGCGACATTTTCGTGCTTGAATTTTGGATATACAGCGCCAAGGCCAATGCCGAGCGCCGTTATGCCGAACGTCATCATAAAGACCGTTACCACGCCGATTGCCATCATGAACGGCGTGACTTTAAGCAGCACGTTCGACAGCACCATCAAAAACTCGGCGAGTGCGAGGAGGGGAATCAGACTGCTCCAGAATTTTGACCAGAGAAAATCCTTCAGAGACAAGGGGGCGGACCGGATGATCCAGAAAGACTCGCCTTCAAGGCTCACTGCGGGGAAAACGAATCGCACGGAAACTGCTGATACGACAAAGCCGACCATGCCTACATTAAGAAATGCAATGAGGTTTTGCAGAAAGAAACTCGGCATTGCGGCCCGTTCCAGAGGAAGGAGCTTGAAGCTGTAGATGTAAACGATCATGAGAGCAAATATCAGGAAGAGCTGCGACCACTGGGACGTATCGCGGAAGAAGAGTTTTATGTCTTTCAGCACGATGGCGTGCATTTTGCCGGGGAAGGGATACGACAAAACTCGGAACACCGCATCAGCAATCCGAGAGCGTGAGAGGGGCGCTTTTTTCCCTTCCTGGGAGCGCGACCAGCCGGAATAGTAGATCGTAAGGCATATCCATTCTCCAATAACAATGCTTGCAAGCCCCGTGCTCCAGAGCATCAGAAGATGAAACACGGCATCACCGGCTGTTCTTCTGAGCAGGGGGGTAATAGCCTCCGTTGCCCATGAACTCGGCAGAAGCGGGGATACGGGCGCACGCATGGCAGTCAGGTACTGGACAAGCGAGGGGAAGGCATCGGGATCAACAAGTTTTTCAGGCCGGAGCATCCGAAAGAGGACGTACAGGGCAACGAAAAAAAGAAGGCCGAGCAGCACGATGACATCTTTTGCCCGCCTCGCAGGAAAGGCATTGACCAGGAGCATGGTGATGATTATCCCGGCAGCCGCAGGGATGACGAGAAAGGGAACAAGCGCCAGCCCGAGGCCCAGATAATAGGCGAACGAAGCCTTGAAAACGGCACCGTACGCAGTGAATACGGGAAGACCGTAAATCAAGGTCATCCATGACGAATCGATCAGGGTCTCAATGAACTTGGCGCGGTAGATGTGTTCTCTTCTGACGGGCGATGCATGCAGAATATCGAGTTCACCGGACAGATAGAAGGTGGACAGGGCCGTGACGACATTGCTGAAGAGCAGTATTGAGAAGAACGTGAGCAGGATCATGGAGAGCAGCCTGAACGCGAGCAGGTCGCCCAGGCCTTCGATGGTTCTGAAATAGGACAGCACCCGGTGTGATACCGTGAACAGAAACGCCCAGAACGCTATTCCGAGCAGCGCGAGGATGATTGTTTTGAAACCGTCACCCGGAGCCAGCCGGGTCATGCGGTTCCTGATCGCAAGATAGCGGGGAGTAAGCAGAGTGAACATAGATCAATCACCCGGACTGAGATTTTTTGCGCCTGAGGTTAACGGGCGTGCTTTGCCGATGAATCACATCGCTTCATCGCCTCCCGTGAGCCGCAGAAAGATCGGCTCCAGGTGGCTGTTTTCCATACGTGCCATGCGTCCCAGGTCGTCGACACTCCCTTCGGCGATGATGTCGCCCTTGTTGATGATGGCCACGCGGGTGCACATCTGCTCCACAATCTCAAGGGTATGGGTGGAAAGAAAGACGGTAACCCCGCGGGAAGCCAGATCCCTGAAGATATCCTTGACGAGGCGTGCGCCCCGAGGATCAAGTCCGACCATGGGTTCGTCGACGACAAGCACTTTGGGGTCATGAAGAAGGGCTGACGCCATGACAAGCCGCTGCTTCATGCCATGCGAGAAATTCTCCACAAGTTCGTTTTTCCATTCAGGAAGACCAAAGAGGTCCAGCAGTTCGTTGATTTTATCAGATGCAGCGGTCATTTCGTAGAGCCGGGAGACAAACAACATGAATTCGGCAGCCGTGAGTTTTTCATATAAATACGGCCTGTCGGGAATGAACCCCGTGATTTTTTTTGCCTGAAGCGGCTCCTTTTGCACATCGTAGCCGCCTATTGACACGGTGCCGGTTGTCGGCTGAAGCAAGCCGGCCATCATCTTGATCGTCGTTGTTTTGCCCGCTCCGTTCGGACCGAGAAACCCGAATACCTCGCCGGGGGCAACTTCCAGATTGATGCTGTTCACGGCTCTGATCTTCCCGTACATTTTCGTGAGGTGCGAAAGTTTGATCATATGAGCGGCAATCCCCTGCGGTTGTTTTCGTCGAAACGTTATCGATACTCCAGTATTTCGATCCTCAATTTGCCTATGAGTTTTGCAATGCCGGCCTGACTGTCGAGTTCACCTGATGCAAATCTGATATGCGTTGCGTCGGCGGGGAACTGGTTGAGCGTCGGGTCGACCGCAATCCACGCCCCCAGCCATATCTCAGGCCACGCATGATAATAAAAGCCGTTGTCCATGTACACGATGCCGGCAACCGGCCGGGCCGGAATGCCGGCAGCGCGGGCGAGTGCGGTAAAGAGCGCCGTATGCTCGTTGCAGTCTCCTTCGAGATGGCTCAATACTTCAACGGCGCTCGGGATGCTCACCACGGGTTTCTTTGCGACGGAATTATAAACCCAGCTGTTTATTTTTTTTGCGGCCTGCACCGCGTCTTTCTCGCCTGCCAGGATTTTATCAGTCCTGTCGATGATTTTCCGGTCATCGCTCTGGATCAACGCAGTGGCACGGAGATACCCGCGCAGGTCGCTTCGGTCGCAGGGCAGTCGATAGGAGGACGACGGCGATTCAGCCGATATCTGGACCACCTCACCCGATTGTTGCTGCCGGTCTTTGTCGAGTTGGAAGCTCTCGAGTGCGACTCCCTTCAGCTTTGCCCGCAGAAAGCGGACATTCACCGAATCCTTCACGGGATCGGACGGAATCATGGTCATTTCGATGACATCGACCACCGGGCCGCGTTGATCGATGTTCCTTGCCTGCGACATGTTTTCCTTCAGCAGAACATATCCAAGGGCACTCTCTTCCTTGAGCGTCTCCCCGTCCTGATTTATCCATGACGTCGTTTCCATGCCCTGGAAAGCCTCTCTTAATTTATAAACGGTCTGCTGCCCGCCGCCGATTTTGATTGTTTCTTTTGATTCAACGGAAATATCCGCCTCTTCCATGCCCATGGTCGCAGGGTTGAATACCGGGAAGCGATAGCGCTTGCCGGCCTCAAGGCCGGCGAGCAGCACCGCAGGCTTGATGTTTGGTGAGAGATACGGAGGGTCCTTCAGTACAATGGTTTCGGTGCGCTTACTGCCGCCGGTGGTGATGTCGAGAACGATTTTTCTGCCGAGGACAGCGCCTTTAACCGTCATCGTCGTAGTGCCGGACTGCATCAGAAAATCGAAGTACTTGAGAAGGAAATTTTTCGTGGTGAAGCTCGTGATGACGGTTTTAACGTGTTGCACCGATCCCAGTGCAAGGATATCGAGTTCCGATTCTTCAGTCAGACGATATGTCTCCTCCTCCGGTCTTATTTGCGTGTGCGCGAAGCCGATCTTCCGGCCCTTTTGATAAATGCCGAACCATTCATCAGTCGGCCGCACACCTTCCGAAGTTGCTGCGTCCAGCGCAACGACCGATGTGGGGCGCAGATAGGTCCGTTCAACGAGCATACCGAGCATGGCGAACCAGAACAGCAGAATGATCGCGGACAGGATCCTTTTTCTCAAGCTCATGGCCGTATGTTAACCAGAATAAAACGTATTGTCAAATACTCGTCTTCCGGTCGTGTTTTTTATGCTATAGTAATTCACAGATTGCCTGGAGCATGCCGCGGAACTATATCGCATCGCTTGAATTCATCCGTCAAGTCGTGCTACAATGCATTGTTTTGATAATTCTTTTTTTTTAAGGAGGGGTCATGGAAAAAGTAACGTACAAGGATATCGGGCTGGTTACGACCAAGGATATGTTCGCGAAAGCCATGAAAGGCAAATATGCCATACCGGCGTACAATTTCAACAACATGGAACAGCTGCAGGCGATTGTCATGGGGTGCGTCGAGTCGCGATCTCCTTTCATCCTGCAGGTTTCGAGCGGAGCGCGAAAGTACGCAAACCAGACGCTGCTCAGGTTCCTCGCCATGGGGGCCGTAGCTATGATCAAAGATGCGGGATCTCCCGTTAAATTCGCCCTGCACCTGGACCACGGCGATACGTTCGAACTCTGCAAGTCGTGTATCGATTCGGGCTTTTCGTCGGTCATGATCGACGGTTCCCATCATCCCTATGAAGAGAATGCCAGGTTGACACGGCAGGTCGTGGAATACGCGCATGCCAACGACGTCGTGGTCGAAGGGGAACTTGGCGTGCTGGCCGGCATTGAGGATGCAGTTTCCGCGGAAAAATCCACGTATACCAAACCGGAGCAGGTCGAGGATTTTGTCAAAAAAACGAATGTCGACTCCCTCGCCATTTCCATCGGGACTTCCCACGGGGCGATGAAGTTCAAACCGGAACAATGCACGCGCGACAGCAGGGGCGTTCTTGTCCCTCCGCCGCTCCGGTTCGATATTCTCGATGAGATTGAAAAGAGAATACCCGGCTTCCCGATCGTGCTGCATGGAGCCTCTTCGGTTGTCCCTGAGTATGTACAGATGATCAATACCTACGGCGGTGCATTGAAGGACGCGGTGGGGATTCCCGAAGAGCAGCTGCGGCGGGCAGCCCGCAGCGCCGTGTGCAAGATCAATATCGACAGCGACGGACGGCTGGCCATGACGGCGCTCATCCGCAAGACATTTGCCGAGAAGCCGGCGGAATTCGATCCGAGAAAATATCTCGGCCCGGCGCGAGATGAACTGACGAAGATGATCATCCATAAGAACAAGGAAGTGCTTGGCTCGGCCGGTCAGGCATAGGGATCATACAGAAACGGGCCGGCAAGGCTGCACTGCCGCGCCCGTTTTTGTCAGACCGGACCGCTGAAAACCATGGACAAGAAAAAAACATATGCCATCACGTATGTCTACCGCTTTGAGGAGGAAAAGCGCCTGAACATTGAGCTTCTGCTCGACACGCACACGCTCGAGCTTGTCTCCGGCCAGAAGCGCATTTTGCCTGACTGGACACGCCTTGGTTATCACAGGTGTTCCTTATGTCCGCTTGATGACCGCGCATACCCGCACTGTCCCGTTGCCGCGAATTTCTCCGGCATCATGGATAAGTTCTCAGGCTTTACCTCCCTTGACAGAGTCCATGCTGCATGTATCGTCGATGAACGGACCTATACGAAGGACACGACGGTGCAAATGGGGCTCAGTCCGCTGCTCGGGATAATCATGACAACGAGCGGCTGCCCCGTTATGGAGCAGTTGAAGCCCATGGTCCGATTTCACCTTCCGTTCGCGAGCCTGGAAGAAACCATCTTTCGCATGGTTTCCATGTATCTTGTTGCGCAGTATCTCAGGCACAGGGCGGGGAAAAGTGCGGAATGGAGCCTCGGAGGGCTTACGAAGATATATGAGCAGGTGAGTGCGGTCAATGCCGATTTTGCCGAACGGCTGTCCGGCGCCGCAAAGAACGATGTCAATGTAAACGCACTTGTCAATCTCGATGCCTTCGCAAAAATGGTCCCCTTGGCCGCAGATAAAATGCTCCATAAAATCGAACCCTACTTCAGTGCACTTCTCAGGTAGCCTCCGGGCCTTTTCCCGCGGCCGTGCTGTCGGGATGGATCGAAACGAGCCGCATCGCCGGTATTCTGAAAATAGTGACTTGTATTTCGATAAATGTTCTTGCATCGGTTGACAAACTTCAATTCAATGATATTATTTTAAGTACGAAGGGCCGTTGCTGACATACGTTCGGAAAGGCGGTCGTCCCGCGTGCCTATCCCGTTCCCCCACGACATTTCTCTGTTGCTTGTGGACAGCAGTGCGACAGATCGGTATTATTTTGCCATTCTCTTAAAACGTCTCGAATTCAACGTCCTCGTCTCGGAGTCGTCGGAGGAGGCCCTCAAGCTCATGCAGGAACACTCTCCATCAGCTGTTCTGATGGACAGTGCATTTCCGGATGCAAACAGGGCAGAAATCCTCCGGGCAGTAACGGCGCCTGGCCGCAATCGGAATATCCCTGTCATCATACTGGCAGACCGTGATGATCAGCAGTTGAAAAAAGATTGTCTGGAAGCAGGTTGTTCCGAACATCTGGTGAGACCTGTGGAACCCGGCTTGCTATACAGGACGATCCTTAAAACGCTGACATCAACCCCGCGTGAACATATACGCATAGCCATTCCGCTGAAAGTGGTTATCGGCGACGGCACGTCGCACGGAGGCGTGGAAAGAACAGAATATACAACGACGATTTCAGAAGGCGGGCTCTATCTGCGAACATTGTTTCCCTGGCCGAAAAAATCCAGCGCTCCCGTAAAGATATTTATTCATAATCGCGCAATACGGGCAACTGCCGAGGTTATTTACAACCGACCGATGACGGGGGGGGTCTTCAGGGAACCCGGCATGGGAATGAAGTTCACCGACATATCGCAGAATGACAGAAAAATTGTTCGACATTTCATCAAGGAACATCTGACTTCCGATATATTCATCGGCTTATAGCCGCCCGCCTTACCGTATACACATGAAACATCAGTTTAACTGTGCAGTGCACTTGATTCGTGCTGGAGTGTTCGTGGCTTACAGCAGTGTCGAAAAATCAAGCAGAAGATGAAGACAACGCAGGATCGGTGCACTTCAGTATAAGGCGGGACATAGACTTCACGAACACTGAAGAACGTTTTTGGAAAGTGCAACGGAATTTGTTCGAGATTGCTTTCCCTCGGAAGCCCGCGCATGGTGTCCACTATCATAGAAAACTTATTGAAGTCAGATTGGTCCTCCGGCCTGGATCTGCTGCATGAACTCTGGTGGAACGGTCTGGCTACCCTGGAATATCTTCCCTGGCGTCCGAAATATCCATGGAGGATCGCTTTTGTTTGAGCGAATCTACAACAGCATCTGATTCTTCCCGGAAGAATAGCGATGATGCTCCCGCAACCAGCTGAAAAACCAGATGCCGTTCTGGAACATGAAACGTCCTTCATGCCGCTGTACCGGGTACTCCTCCACAATGACGATGTCAATTCCATGGACCATGTAGTGACAACGCTCATTCGTGTGTTTCGCTTCAGCAGGGAAAAAAGTGAGGGTATCATGCTGGAAGCACATAACAAAGGGGTGGCACTATGTGCACGGGAGCCCTATGAGCAAGCAGAACATCATCGGGATCAACTAAGGTCTTTTTCACTGATTTCCACGATTGAGCCGGATTAGTCGGATCATGCACGTGAAGTACAACACACATAAATCGCCCGATAAGCGGTTTTACAAGGACGGACTTCGATTCGAATGCCGGGGCGATGGGAAATGTTGCATTTCCCGGGGCAAATACGGATATGTCTATGTGTCGTTCAATGACCGCAGAAGAATGGCCCGTTTCTTCAAGATGTCGCTTGAATCGTTTACGAAAAAATACGTTGTCCGGGAGGAAGGCTGGTTTCAATTGAAGTATGAAGGAAAAGATTGCCCTTTTCTGCATAAGAACCGGTGCAGCATATACGAAGCGAGGCCCTGGCAGTGCAGGACGTGGCCATTCTGGCCGGAAAATATGAACGCAGCAGTATGGAAAAAAGAAGTGGCCGACTATTGTCCGGGAGTGGGGAAAGGGAGGCTTTTCACTGCCGCGGAAATTGACGACATCCTTGCAAAAAAAAGGGATGTTGCAGGCATTCTCGTTTGTGAAACGAAAATTTGTAAGAGTGAAATGCCGGATGATTTACTGAAAAAATAGGTCTAAAATACGCTATCCAATTCCCTCCATCCACCCAACCTATCAAATAATTTAGTGTTCAACATACCAAAGACAACTTATTGCATAAGAGATCACTATATATCATTTTTTATATACCCTAAAAATACCCTTCACGGGTGATTGTATACGACCCGAATTACTGATATTGTGATACTAACAGCCTATTAGATATATTGATGCAGGTTACTCGGTAATTGCATTGCACCGAGTGATCGGAACAAGGGGCTCAGATGCTCTTCAGAAATGAAAACGATGACTTCACGGGTTTCTTAACTGTGGAGGATGTAGAACGAATATCAGGGTGTAAAAGAATCCGAAGGATTGAATTCGATCCGACTAAATTTCTCGGCAGCGAGCTCAACTTTGTTTCAGAATCGGGGAAAAAACTGCTTTGTGTAGACTTTTTCTCAGCCGCGCAGTTTGGAACGTACAAGAAAATATCCCCCCCGAACCTAATGGTTTCTCTGCAGGATATCGGCGATGAAGCATGCGCGGGGCAGGATCCCGTTGACCATTCCTCCGTGCTGCTTTTTAGAAAAGGAAAACATACGGTTTTCATGAATACTGCTGCTGAGGACAAGATCAAATCCGGCACGCTGAACCTGGATCAGCTCATACAGATCGGTAAAGTCGTTGCCTCGAGAATCGGTTAGCCTCTGCCGGAGCAGTTTCTGCTGCAAACTCTTGATTGTCATTTCAGCACGAGTTTCCGTCGTCCACGTGCGTGTTCTTAATTTATTCTCTCTAAGATGTGTTTCTCCTTCCTGTAACATCTATTGACAATAACAGTGAAAACATGGTAATCATATACAAAACTTGACATTATTACTGGCTGCGTATCCGTATGTTCGATCAGGCGAAAAACAGAAATATCTATAGCGAGATAATCCACAGTTTGCCGCAGGGTGTCTATTTGTTCGACGGAAGAGGTCGTGTCCTTTTTTCTAATCCGGCAGCAGAAAGACTGTCGGGTTGGACTGCGGAGGACCTGGTCAACAAGAATATCCAAGATATATTCCATCTCCTTCAACCGGACGGACAGAAGGGCACCGGAGAGGGATTTTTCACTGATGCAGCTCAAGGGCGCACTTGCAATTCCTTCTACGATGCTCTCTGCATTCTTAAAGACGGCTCGACCGATCTGATGAGCGTTGCCACCTGCGCGGTTCGAGACAAGGAATCAAGCGGCCGCCGGCTGTTGATCTTTCAGGAACATGTACAGCTACGGACCTCGGAACAGGAACGGAAAAAGCTGGCTGACAAGCTCATGGCTGCACTTTCTGCATTGCAGCCGCTGAAAGGCATCCTGCCCATCTGCTCGTCATGTAAAAAAATTCGCGACCGCAGCGGATTCTGGATGGAGATTGAGGAGTACCTAACACAGCGATCAAAAGTTGAGTTCAGTCACAGCCTCTGCCCCGGTTGTGCAACAAAGCTGTATCCGGACTTTTTTACAAAAGCGGAACTCGAAAAGAAATTGCGTTCCCTTGATAAGCGGAATCTCGCACGGTATATTTTAGCATCACCCATCGACTTTGTATTTCCCCATGATGATTCCTTTTCGATCCACCGCGGGATCATGACAGATATCTCCGATGACGGTTTCGGCGGCTATTTCTGGACGGATGTACGGGTCGGTCAGGAAATCATCATCAAAAGCAAACTCCCTGTCGCATATCAGAATGCGGTCATCTGCTGGGTGCACAAGGACAAGGACAATTTTTTCCGGACAGGCTTGAAATTCGCACGATCCGGTAAAATGCTTCCGGATGTCTGAGATTGCTGTTCCCGGTCGCTTCACCGGAGCCGATGCGTCAGGCAGCCGGATGCGATCTGGCATGTTCCCCTCAGTGGTCAAAACATTTCAGCTGCATCTTCCAGCGCTTTCACCGGGATCACATATTTATCCTTCTCCGTTCTTCCATCGATCTTGATCGGATAGCAGCTCCCCAGGCCTTTTTCCAGTTTATATACGGAAAATTTGAGATCGCAGTACCTGCAGGTGACATAGCCGCCCTTGTAGCTGTATCCCATTTTGTGGGGATAGCAGCTGGCGCAGGCATCGAAGAATGAATTGACCTTGCCGTCGATCTTAAGAACGAAATAGCTGATCTTTTTGTCCTTGAAGATATAGGTGTGAAATTCGGGTACCTCGGGTTCGAGCGTGGCAGTATCAATGACGATGTTCTGGCCAGATTGTGCTGCAGGAGGATATGACGGCGGGTGATTGCATGAAATCAGAGCAACAATTCCGACGAGGCCAAGCGCTGCTATGAACATTCTTCCATTGACCATGAAATTGAGTTGAATCCGTTCAAATCCGCGTCCCTTTAATTTTGCCATTCTCTTCTACATCACCAGGTTAGACGTGGCTAAACGGTACATGATAATCAGCGTGAAAAGGGCAAAGGAAAAAACGGAAATTGCGGCCAGTTTCTTTTGCAATCCCGGCACGACGCCGGCAAGGCTTGATCTTTTTCTGAATGGCGTCAGAAGTCCGGTTCCCATGCCCGTGACCGTGCCTGAAAGAAGCGCGAAGTACAGGGGATAACCCACATACGTATATTCCTTCTGGAGCAGGCAGAAGGGGCAATGGTGGGTTGGAAGCTCGTAAATGTACGGGCCGATGAACGAGAGCAGAGAGGCAAGGCTGACGAGGAGCGCTGCCGCGGAGGCAGCTGCCAGCAGATAACTTCCTTTGCCTTTCCACATGAAAACGATGCCTGACGTGATGACAGCAGACATGCTGCACACGAACGCGATTTTCATGGCCGGGGCAGGGAACGAGCTGAGATCAGAGGCTACACTCGGTCCCGTGCTGCTGAAAAGCGTGCCGCAGCAGGAGGTAATGATATTTGCGTGAAGGCCGAGAAAATAGCGGGTCTGCAGCACCGTTTCTTCCACAAGCAGAGGAGCGAGGCCGATCAGAAAAAAATATTTGAATCTGATGAGCGGGTAGTCATAGCCGCGGTTGTCAGCGTAGTTCACGATCAGCCAGAAACCCGCAAGCAGAAAATTGACGAGCTTGAAAATCAGGACGGGGTAGCCATAACCGTTTACATTGAGCGTGCCTGCAGCGCACATGGCGCCGGTAAAGAGCGTGCAGAGGCTGTCAGCGGTATACACGTACAGGAAGAGAGAAAAAAGCTGGAACCCGAACACATAGGCGAGGATCGTCGAAATGAGGTAGGTCCTTCGCTCCAGCTCGAGCTGAGCGCTGCTGCCGCTCCCAAGGTCCCATTTTCTGACGATCCTGAACCCGTACCAGGAGGCATAGACCACGAGAATGCTCATCAGGCCCGAGGACAGAAGCAGGGCGATGATGGCGGGATGGAGGATCATGCGCCAGCCCCTTCGATCCTCCCGTCGCGCATGGAGACAACTCGGTCGATGACCGATGCCTCGTACACGAGGGGATCATGGCTCGCGATGATCACGGTCTTGCCCTGCGCCTTGAGACGGTCAACAATGTCCATAAACTCGCGGGAAAGCCTGGTGTCAAGATGAGCCGTAGGCTCGTCGGCGATGACCACCCCGGGATTGTTGATGAGCGCCCGGGCAATCGCGGTCCGCTGCGCCTCGCCGCCGGAAAGCCACTCCGATCGGGAAGAAGCCCGCGCTTTGATGCCGAAAAGATCCAGAAGCTCCAGAGCCCGGTTTTTCAGCTCATCATGGGAACCGCCCAGGGGATAGGCGGGCAGCATGACGTTTTCCAGGGCTGTAATTCCGCGCACGAGATTGAACTGCTGGAAGATAAACCCGAAGGCCGCACGCCTGATTTCAGTGAGAAACCGCTCAGGAAGACTCGTGAGCTCCCGGTCCCCGAACAATATCCTTCCCGAGGTGGGCCTTGCCATGCATCCCGCAAGGGACAGGAGCGTGGTTTTGCCCGAGCCGCTGGGGCCGCGCAGCACCGTAACTTTGCCTGCCTCGATGGCAACGCTGACGTTGTCCACGGCAATGAATTCGTTGTGTCTGCCCTGGTTGAAGATCTTGCTGATATCCTTGAGCTGGAGTATGCTCATGATCTCATCACCGAGTCGGGATCAATAGTTGCCGCGTGCCACGACGGCACGATCGTTGCCACTGTATAGGGGACGACGGAAAGAAAGAAAAGCGTGGCCAGCTGATAGGGATCGAGGAACGGCACGAGCCTGAATTCCGGGTAGAGCACGGACCAGCCCTTGAGCACAGGGGCGAAAAGCGCAGCAGACGTGAAGAACACGTGAACATACGCCAAGAGGATTCCCGTGAGGAAAGAACAGAGGGAAATGACCGTACCTTCCCAGAACTTCATCAGAAGCACGTCCGATGTCTCCCATCCCACTGCCTTGAGGATGCCGATTTCTTTTTTCTCGTCGGAGCTCAGGCCTGAGGCCTTGTCCCAGGCGACGATAATGAAGGCAAGCACGGCGCCGGTCAGGATCACGACTACAAGGCCGCCGCGCCAGTCAAAAACGGAATCGTAGGTCCGCAGGATCTCCCGCCGCGTAATGGGCCGCGTATCAGGCAGGAGCGAAACAATTTTGCTTGCCACCGTGCCGACCTCCTTGGCATTCCGGACCTTAAGGGTTATGTCCGTAAAGTAACCGGCTGCGGTACCGAACACCCTGCGATAATCGGGTTCCGACATGATGATAAGATCCGACGAAACAAGCTCGGAATCCGAGGGCAGGATGTTTTTGATCTGGAAGGGGATCGTGGCCCCGTCATACGTGCGCAGCACGAAGATGTCGCTTGATGCTGCCGCCCGTGCCCGGGCAACACCGCTGCCCACGGTGATATCGCCGGGCGCATGCCCGGCTTCCTCTGAGACGATGATCGTATAATTGGCGCCGACAACGGGATCGTAATAATAGCCCCAGAGCCTGCCGCGTACGCTGCTCACCCCTTTGATGGTTTCCACAACTGCAAGATATTTTTTCGGGACCAGTTCATGGCGCCCGGCGGACATGCGCTGGACCACGAGTTCGGGCGCGTCGCGCAGCACACGGGATGCCTCGCGCTTGAGCGCCTGGGTGAAGAACATGACGGATGCGAGCAGGAAAACGACGAGCGTGTAAACGAGAACAAGCGCCGTATTCTTGCCTTTCCTGCGGTTGAGCGACGAAATGGTGAAGTCGATAATGTTACGCTGTTTCTGAACCCACATGTCAGGGTGCTCCCGGGACAAACATCATTCGTTGCGGCTGGATAAGCGAACCCGCGGGGAAGTGTTCCATCGACAGCGGATGGTCCTGGAATGCAGAGTGCAAATCGGCCTGCGACGGATGTCGGGCATAGCGCGCTTCCGTGAACAGGCAGAGGTCAGTAAGCTCCAGATCGCGCACAAGAGCGGCCTGTGTCTCGAGCTCGGCGTTCCGTGCCGCGCCTTGGTATGCAGCGTGGAAAAACGCGGCGCACAGCACAAGTGAACCGGCCGCCACATACATGAAAAAGAAGGTGGATTTTCTCATGAGCTTAATCAAACTTCTTCAGGACAACCGGGGTAACGTCGGAAAATTTCAGTATGCGGCGGCCGTCATGGTCTTTTTTAAACTCAGTGGCGTCGGATTCCTTTTCAAAGGGCACGAACTCCGCTCCCATGGGGCCGTAAACATCGCTTCCGATGACGAAAAATGCCTTTCTTGCATCAACCGGGTGGACGGTATAATAGTCGGTAACGTAGATTACGGATATGTCCTCAAGCGTTCGTTTGGGATCGTAGGTCCTCGGATCGGCAAGATATTTGAACATGTCCTTGGCGCCGTCGAATACTCGGTACGTCCCGTCACTGAACACGATCTCCGCCACCCAGTCAGGATATTTTGCTACGAACATGCCGCAAACAGGGCATTTGTCCTTTTCCACAGGTTTGGCATACTCCCGCGCCGGTCCGGAAAATACAGGTGTGCTCAAAAGCAGTAATATGAGAATAACGGTGAAGACGATCGGTCTCGGCATGCAGGAAAGACTCCTTGAACGCAGGTGAAGGGAATTGTACAAATAGATAGTCTCATAAAAAATATACCACAGAGAGCAGGGTGATAAAAGAGATAAATGAATAAAGTTTCGTCTACACCTGCCTCTGTGAGAACTTGCATCAACCATGTTATGCTTTAATCAATGCCCGTGCTGCAACTGTTCAGCGGGCTTCTGCTCCGTGACGCTCATTTTCTTCATTTTGCGTTTATCACGTATCATCTTCGTATCCTGATACATGTCCTCATAGGAAGCCTTGATTGCCTCGTCAAAGGACGCGAGTGTGCCTGTGTTCGCCTTGATGAATGCCTCTGCGTCAACCTTGTTCTCGAACGCCCATTTCGCCCGCTTTGTCATCACCCCGGGCTTGCTTCCACCGATGACCCAAACCGCTTTCTCGGCATCGATCAGTTTTCTGGTCCCCTGGTCGCCTACCATGATGATCTTGGGTGTTTTATCGATGGAAAGCGCCAGTTCCACCGCAGTACAATGCAGACTGCAGGTGCCGACCTCCGTCCCGTCTTCATACACGATCAGCATCCTGCTGTGTCCGAACTTTTCCCGGTCCATGCCGCAGTATTTGCAACTCGGCGTTTGCTGGATATCTCCTGCCGCTCCACCTCCAAACGCAACAGTTGCCATGACGACTACTG
The DNA here is from genome assembly GCA_035490495.1 of Nitrospirota bacterium. GTDB lineage: Bacteria > Nitrospirota > UBA9217 > UBA9217 > UBA9217 > JAJYKN01. The sequence continues at coordinate 321 of DATHDE010000220.1, read as the reverse complement.
CTGCCAGTGCCACGAATTGAATTTTTCTCATGAATGCCTCCTCTTAGATAACATAGGACAGTATTTATGACGGTCGCAATGAACCTCAGCCCGCGTTTAGAAATTTTATAAGAGCAATTGAAATTATGACCCTGACGAAAAAAATTCTTGTCCTCGGCCTAGTTCGACAACTCTTTCCGTGCGGCAGCAAGAGCATCCGGCCACTGAACAATAAACCCTCCGGACTCCTTGACGAATGCATCTGCCGTTGCTTTCGACTCGAACGCCCATTTCGGGACCCTGGTCATGACGCCGTGCTTGCTTCCGCCGAGAACCCAGACT
>DATHDE010000219.1:0-5935 GCA_035490495.1 Nitrospirota bacterium | reverse complement strand
CGAGCGACCAAATGGAGGCGACCGGCATGCCGCACACAGGCACCATCAGGAATACCGTCGGCGAGATACTGTAGCACACAACGCGAAACGTCGCTTCGAAGCCGGCTTGTGCTCCCCGGAAAACGAGCAAAAGAACATGCTGCAGTCCTGCAACAACAAACAATCCGCCGAGAAGAAAAAAAGGCGTCCCGATGGCAAGAACCGGTCCACCTTTGGAAACCAGCATGTTCTGCTCGGTTGCTGTACGAAACTGGGGACCAACGTAATCCTGGAGCGGAGCGCGAAGAAGCGAGTCCCAGAAGTAGAACACCATCAGTCCCGCCATGCTCACGATTAACGCGTACAGAAGCGGATCGGCCAGCCCTCCTGAAACGGGCATCTTCTTGAAAAATCCTGTGGGGGAAAACAGCGTTTCCTTGATCGTTTTAACGAGGCCGTTGAAAAAACCGATGTCGCGACGTGCCTCCCAGGGCGTTGCGGTCCGAACAGTTTCGGCTGCTGCGGTCTCAGGGGTGAGCCGTGCGCCGCACTGCTGGCAGAACTGCTGGCCCTCCGCAACCGCGTTTCCGCAGGCATGACAGAACATTCACGCTCCACTCATTCCGTGCGCACTACCGGGCAGACAGCGCCAGGCGGAATCCGATTGTTTGGTCACCCCTTCGATTCGACCGCTTCTCCCGCTTTGAGGTACGTGCATCCCGGGGCTTGTCCTTGAAGGACCCGCCGCGATAGACTTTGTCGCCGCCCCTGCCCGGGCCGCTGGGGTTGCTTCGGGGACTTTCTTCATAAAAACTCCGATCATACCAGTCTCCCACCCATTCGGCCACATTCCCGGTCATGTCATAGATGCCGTAAGCGTTCGGCCGTTTCTGACCCACGGGATGATGATCTCCTTTGGAATTACCGTCAAGCCATCCGAAGGTCCCCGTATCGGATTCGTTGTTCGTACCCGACCATTTTTCCTTCCTGCCGCCTTCACGCGCCGCAAATTCCCATTCTGCTTCCGTCGGGAAGCGGAAATTCCGTCCTGATTTCTTGTTCAGTTCCTCGATGAAATCCCTTGCGTCGTTCCAGCTTACATCTTCGACCGGGTCAAGATCGCTGTTCTTATGCTTAGACGGATTCCTTCCTTTCAGCGCTTTCCATTGCCCCTGGGTCACTTCGAATCTTGCGAGATAATAATCGTCAACGCAAACCTCATGCACAGGGCGCTCCTCTCGATCACCTTCTTCATCGCCCATACGGAAGCAACCGCCTTTGATAAGGATGAACTCCATGCCGGTCACCGACTCTCTAAAGTGAACACCGGTTGGCGCTGGTGGAGTGATCGGCGCAGGCGCTGGAAGCGGAGCGGGCGCAGGAGCCGCGGGTGTGATCGTCACCGGCGGAGACGGCGTCTCAGGCGATGCGACATATGCGGGAGCAGGGCCGCCGGTCATGAGTTTGCTGGTTGCCCGCTTTACAGATTCGATCAGTTCATCGAGTTCGCATTTGCACGTGTCTTCTTCGACCCGTTCCGTTTCTCCCGATTCTATGTTCACCAGAGAAAGCGAAATCATGTACGTTCTGCCTACGATGCCGATAGAGCCGATGACGATTTTGCCGACACCGAGCATCTGTCCGGCTTCAACCATTTTATCCTTTTGAACCGTGCCTGACATTTGAAAGGCCTGTTCCTTGAGGATCCGGTCCATATTTGCACGATCCATAACCTTGTATCTTCCGGAGCGTACTATTTCGCCGCGCACGCTGTCGGAAAGCGGCCGCGAGATGTCATGATCCACTTTTCCCACAACATCAAGATCGAACACCGCGAGATAGTTCGTAAGATCACGGACGGGTTTTTTGGACTGTTGCGCAGCATACGAAGGTGCTGACAAAAGGACAAGAATCGACAGAATCGTCAACAGGCTCTGCATGTTCCCTCCCGAGATGGAAACGACCGCGATGTGCTGCCTGCACGATTATCGCGGCGGTCGATCAATGCGCAAATTTTATACTATAAGTCAAAGGTTGTCAACTGGAAGGAAGCAAGAAATCCTGCGAAAAAAAAGGCAAAAAGAGGGAAAATTCACTTGCTTTGCTCTCTGTTTCTCCCGGTCCCGTGGCGCAATGCTATGCAGCTTGAACGTCCTTCATAAATGCATCGACTGTCTGTTCCATCATAGATCGAATTGTGTTCAGCGACGCTGCATCCTTTGCTTCGAACCGCATGACGAGAACAGGCTGCGTATTCGAAGCCCGGAGAAGCCCCCAGCCGCCGGCAAAGACAGCCCGGACGCCGTCCACCGTAATGACTTCTCTCGGACGCTCCGGCAATCCGTCGCCTCTGGCAAAGAACTCCTTTGCTTTTTCGACCACTTTGAATTTGATGGCATCAGGGCAGTCGAAGCGGATCTCCGGCGTCGTAAAGGTCCTGGGCAGATCGGCAATAAGCGAGCTGAACGAGACCCCTGCATCGCGGGACTTGCTGTCCGCTAACAGTTCCACGAGCCGGCAGGCCGCATAGATGGCGTCATCGTAGCCGAAATACTTGTCCGCAAAAAACAGATGCCCGCTCATCTCGCCGCCCATGGCGGCTCCGGTTTCCCTCATCTTCGCCTTGATCAGAGAATGCCCGGCTTTCCACATAATGGCTCTCCCGCCATGTGCGCGGATGTCGTCGTACATCGTCTGTGAACATTTGACTTCGGACACAAACAGGGCCTCCGGCAGGCTTTTCAGTATGCTCCTCGCAAAGATGACCATGAGCTGGTCGCCCCAGACGATAGTGCCCTGTTCATCAACAGCGCCGATCCGGTCCGCATCTCCGTCAAAGGCAATGCCCAGATCCGCTTTCTCCTTCCTCACCGTATCGATCAGCACAGCCAGGTTATTCGGAATTGTCGGATCGGGATGATGATTCGGGAAGGTACCGTCCGGCTCTGAATTAAGCTCGATGACCCTACATCCCATGGCCCGGATGACAGCCGGTGCGACCAGCCCCGCGGTACCGTTGCCGGAGTCCAGGACGATTTTCAACGGCATCATATCCCGTGGTGGAAATTTGTCTCTCAGATAATCGCTGTAGGAAGGCAGAATCGGATTGTGCAGCAGGGATCCAGCGGCTCCTGCCTGAGATTCCCGTGATTCCACACGTTCGGTGACAAGACGTCCGATCTGCTGTATCTCATCGCCGTAAATTGTATCGTGCCCTACACAGAGTTTGAAGCCGTTGAACTCTGCCGGGTTATGGCTTCCCGTGATCATGACGCCGGCTCCTGGATTCAGGTGGTAGAGCGAAAAGTAAAGCGCCGGCGTGGGGCATAACCCGATATGCACGACATTCACGCCTTCCGCACGCAGGCCCCCTGATATGGCGTCGCACAAGCGCGGCGAACTGAGGCGTGCGTCATAACCCACGGTCACGGTGCCGATGCTTTTCCGCTGCAGATAGCTTGCAAAAGCCCTGCCTAAAAGCTCAATGACAGGCGACGTGAGGTCCGTGTCCGCAATACCTCGTATATCGTATTCCCTGAATATTTCCTTATTAATCATGGTCTGGTCACGGCAACCGTATATTTTCTCTTGGTCATGATGGTTGGAATGCCTGCGTTGCGCTTCAGCCATTTTGGTGTCCGGCACGGCAAGCCAGCAGCTGCCTCCCGTCAAGGCTGTCCTTTCCCCGGCTTAGCAACTGCCGGCAGGAACCTTCGTTCCGTTGCATGCCGGTTGTAGTCATCGTCGAAACGTACGATATCATCCTCTTCAAGGTACTCGCCGTTCTGGACTTCGATGATCTGGAGCGGGATCCTGCCGCGGTTTTCGAGGCGATGCTTTGTTGACATGGGAATGAACGTGCTTTCATTCGGGTGCACGTCGTATTCCCGGTCTCCGTTGGTGACGCGGGCTGTTCCCGTAACGACGACCCAGTGCTCGCTTCTGTGATAGTGGAGTTGATGAGACAGTTTCGCACCGGGACTTATTTCAAGCCGCTTGATCTTGTATTTTGCATTTTCCTCGAGAACAGTATAGGAGCCCCAGGGCCGGTGGACCGTTCGATGAATGAGATGTTCTCCGGCTTTTCTTTTTTTCAGTTCTTCCACAATTTTCTTCACATCCTGGGATCTTTCTTTTCTGCAGACCAGTGTTGCATCGGGCGTATCGACGACCACAATACCCTGGAGGCCGATCGTGGCGACGAGCCTTTTCTCAGCATAGAAAATCGAATCGCGGCTCCCGATATCGATGACATTGCCGTTAACGACGTTGCCCGATGCATCACGCTCCGATACTTCATCCAATGCCGACCAGCTCCCTACGTCCGACCATCCGATGTCCGAAGGAATAACCACTGCCCGGTCAGTTTTTTCCATGACAGCATAGTCGATCGAAATAGGGTCTAATCTTTTAAACACCTGCTTGATCGTTTTCGCTTCTTCCTTCGTGCCGATGCTTTGCCTGATCTCACGCAGCCCCGCTGAAAGGGCCGGTGCGTGCCTGTCGATTTCCTGCAGCAGGGTTTTTGTTTTCCAGATGAAGATTCCGCTGTTCCAGAAATAAGTGCCGTTCCGCAGGTAGGATTCCGCCGTTGCGTGGTCGGGTTTTTCCACAAATGATTCCACTACACGGACGTCCCGGTCGCCCGAACCCTTCTGAGCGCTGCTGGCGGCTGCGACCCCGCCTTTGATGTATCCGTATCCCGTTTCCGGCCGATCGGGCTGAATTCCCAGCGTGACGAGATATCCGTCATGCGCCGCGCCGACCGCTTTTCCGAGCTGTTGCAGGAACACTGCGACTTTCCTGATTGCATGATCGGCTGACAAGACCACCATGATGCTTTCGGGGTCCACGCGTTCGAGATGAAGCGCTGCCAGGGCCAGCGCGGGTGCCGTGTTTTTAGCTTCCGGTTCGATGATAATATTTTCATCCCAGGGCCGTCCGAATTTTTTTTCGAGCTGAAATCCGATGTCGTCGGTCAACACTGGATTCGTCACAATAAATATATTTTCGATGGGAGCCAACGGAAGAACCCTGCTCACGGTCTGCTGTATGAGAGTATCCTCTCCGCCGAATTTCAGCAGTTGTTTCGGCATTTTTTCGCGTGACAGCGGCCAGAACCGTGTCCCCGAGCCGCCGGCCATGATGACCGGGAAAACAGCGCTTTGTTTATTGTCCATGAGGATTCCTTCTCCTACCCTGCACACAAAAAGCCATCCAGTCGCACGTCACCAGAAATCAGTTCCGGCCCGCTAGCGACGGCGTTCCCATTCCCATGCTGTTTTGATGATATAATCCAGATCGTCATAGTGTGGTTTCCACGACAATTCTCGTATCATCTTAGAGCTGTCGGCAACCAGGACCGGCGCATCGCCTTCGCGCCGGGTTCCGTGTTTGACGGCAACATGAGCAGAAGTTATCCGTTTGACTGCTTCAAGAATTTCCAGCACGGAATATCCGTGTCCGTATCCACAGTTAAAAATAGTGCTGTTCCCGCTATCGAGGAGATACTGCAAAGATTGAAGATGTGCTTCCGCGAGGTCTTCGACATGAATATAATCCCTGATGCACGTACCATCCTCCGTGGGATAATCAGTCCCGAAGATCGTGAATACATCCCGCTCGCCTTTAGCCGTTTTCAGTATCAGGGGAATCACATGGGACTCCGGAGTATGCTGTTCACCTATTTCTCCTGATGAGCTGGCCCCTGCTGCGTTAAAATAGCGAAGAGCGACATACCGAAAATCGCTCGCCGCAGAAAGATCACGTAACATCCTCTCAACAGCTGCTTTGGCTTCCCCATAAGGATTGATCGGTTTTAAGCCTTCGGTCTCGGGAATTGGGACCTGTTCGGGAATTCCATAGACGGCGGCCGAGGAGGAAAATATGAACCGTTTGATGGAACATTGTACAAGAACGTGCAGCAGGTTGATCGTATTGCCGACATTATTGAAGT
>DATHDE010000218.1:0-25907 GCA_035490495.1 Nitrospirota bacterium | reverse complement strand
CCGAGGGCGTCCAGATGATCAAGGACGACATTGCGAAGGAAGGGTACAACACGCTCATCATCGCGGCGTGCTCTCCCCGCGTGAAATATGAGGAATTCAGCTTCGCCGGCGCCTTGGTGGAGCGCGTGAACATCCGCGAATTTGTGGCATGGACCCTGGAACCGAAAACGGACGACGCAAACGACGCAGCCTACGATTATCTCACCATGGGGATCGTGAAGGCGCAAAAGGGCGACCTGCCCGAGCCGAACATCCTGCAGGACCTGTCGAGCGCCATCCTCGTAATCGGCGGCGGCATCGCAGGCATGACAGCGGCCCTTTCCGCTGCGAACGCGGGACACCAGGTCACGCTGGTGGAGAAAGACGCACAGCTCGGCGGCTTCGTGAACAAGCTCTACAAGAAAATTCCGACCGGTGCGTATTTCAGCAAACCGCTCATCGTGGATACGGACATTGCCAAGACGGTGGGCGAGGTCGAGGGCAACAAGAATATCAAGGTCTACAAGTCGACGACCGTGACGAAGACCGAGGGGCAGCCCGGCCTCTACAGCGTTACGCTTTCAAACGGCGAGACCGTGAAGATCGGTGCGATCGTCATGGCCACAGGGTGGAAGCCTTACGACGCGAACAAACTCGATTATCTCAGCTACGGAAAACTGAAGAACGTCGTGACGAACATTGAACTCGAGGAGATCGCAAAGAAGAACAACGGCAAGCTTCTCCGCCCCTCGGACGGAAAGCCCGCGATGAAGGTTGCTTTCATCCAGTGCGCTGGCCAGCGCGACCCCAATCATCTTCCCTACTGCTCGTCCATGTGCTGCGCCACGTCGCTCAAGCAGGCCCAGTACGTGCGCCAGAACGAAGACGCCCTGGCCATGATCTTCTACAAGGACATCCGCACCCCGGGCAGGACCGAGCTCTATTATAAGGAAGCGCAGAACGATCCGGGCGTGATGCTCACCAAGGCCGACGTGACGGGCGTTTCCGATGCGGGCGGCGGCAACATGTTTGTCGAGATGGAGAACACCCTGTTCGGCGTGAAGACCGGCGAGAAGGTGAAAGTGGAAGCGGACCTCGTCGTTCTTGCGACCGGCATGGTCCCGACCACGCGCAACCCGCAGGAATACCAGGACGGTCTGACCAAGGCAGCCGGAGCAGGCGACGAAGCGAAGAAGAACTACCTCGAGCAGACGCCCGCGCCGGAGAACATCCTGAACCTCACCTACCGGCAGGGGCCTGAACTTCCGTCTCTCGAAGGCGCTGCCGGATTTGCGGATTCGAACTTCATCTGCTTCCAGTTCGAAACGCGGCGCACCGGCATCTATGCTGCGGGCGGCGTGCACCAGCCCATGAACATGGCAGAGGCGCAGGAGGACGCTGCGGGCGCCGCGTTCAAGGCCATCCAGGCCGTGGACCATGTGTCGCGCGGTGTCGCAGTCCATCCGCGGTCATGGGATATGACGTTCCCGGATCCGCTCCTCATCAAGTGCACGGCCTGCAAGCGCTGCACGGAAGAATGCCCCTTCGGCGCCATCGATGAGGACGAAAAGGGCATCCCCAAGTACAACATCAACCGGTGCCGCCGCTGCGGCACCTGCATGGGAGCCTGCCCTGAGCGCATCGTCTCCTTTAAAGATTACAGCGTCGATATCGTTGGCTCCATGCTCAAGGCTGTGGAATATTCCGATGATGAGGACAAACCGACGATTATCTGCCTGGTCTGCGAGAATGACTCTTACCCGGCGCTCGACACAACGGCCCTTGCCGGAAAAAAGATCGATCCGGCATTCCGGTTCATTTCCATGCGGTGCCTGGGCGGCATGAACCTGGTGTGGGTCGCCGATGCGCTATCGAAGGGCGCCGACGGTATGCTGCTGCTCGGTTGCAAGTTCGGCGAAAATTATCAGTGCCACTTCGTCAAGGGCAGCGAGCTTGCGAACATCCGCTTCAGCAAGGTGAGCGAGACCCTGAACCGGCTCCAGCTTGAGTCCGAGCGCGTCCAGCTTATGCAGGTGGCTATTAACGAGTATGATAAACTGCCGGACATGCTCAATGAGTTTGCTACTAGGATCAGGGAGATCGGACCGAATCCATTTAGAACCATGTAGTTTAAGCGCGGAGCGTGGAGTAAAAGAAAAAACTCCTAAAAAGCAAGTGGAGGATTGAATATATGTCAGAAGCAACGGTCATTAAACCCGATCTACAATTCGTAAACGAGATCATCAAAGGGGGAGGCGAGTCGCTGAAGAAATGCTACCAGTGCGCCACCTGTTCCGTGGTCTGCAACGTGACCCCCGAGGGCAACCCTTTCCCGCGCAAAGAGATGGTGCTCGCCCAGTGGGGCCAGAAGGACAAGCTGATTGCGAGCCCCGACGTGTGGCTTTGCCACCAGTGCAGCGACTGCACGGCCTACTGCCCGCGCGGCGCAAAACCCGGTGAGGTGCTGAACGCCATCCGCAAGCAGTCGATCAAGGAAGTCGCCATGATCCCGTTCTTCGCGAAGATTGCGACGGACCCGAAATTCATCTGGCTGCTCTTTGCCATCCCGGCCGTGCTGTTCTACATGATCATGCCCTATAAAAGCTTCAGCGGCATTCCGCGGAATGAGCACGGGGCAATGGCGTATCACTTATTCATGCCGGTGTTTCCGCACATAGATGTAACATTCACGCTGACAGCCCTATTCGCGGCTCTGTCTGCGTTCGTCGGCATCAAAAAACTCTGGAGTGGGATGAAAGCGCAGGCAGGAGAATTGAAATCCACGGGCAACCTTGGAGGCGATATTATCGCATCCATTACCCAAATCCTGAGCCATTCCAAATTCGGCGACTGCACGGTCAACAAGGGCCGGCAGCTCGGCCACATGCTCCTGTTTTACAGCTTCGCCGGCCTGGCCGTCGTGACGGGCTGGGCGATCGTGTATCTTTACGGAAATCACTTTTTCGGCATTCAGCCCATGGGGCCGTTCCACTTCGGCGAGTCGCCTTATCCGCTGTCAGATCCGGTGAAGATACTTGCACTGGCCAGCTCCGTTGGCTTCGCCGCAGGCGTGATTCTTCTTCTCATGAACCGCCTTGGTCAGGCGGGCAAAGCGGGTATGGGTTCGTACTTTGACTGGATATTCCTCACGATCGTCATCGGCGTGGGCGCAACAGGCATGCTCTCGTGGGCACTCCGCCTGGCGGACCAGGAAGTCGGCTACGTTGTGTATTATTTGCACCTTGTGTTTATCTGGTCGCTCTTCGCTTATGCCCCGTATTCAAAGTTCGCGCATTTGTTCTACCGTACGACGGCCATGGTGTTCGCGCGCTACAGCGGCCGTGAAAAGAAGTAGAAATGCAAAGTTCATCTTCCCCGGGTAACGGTTCTGTGTTATTATCTTTCTTCCTACGGAATACCCGCAGGGGAATCGACCGCTGCCGAAGGAGGAGTTTGTCATGAAAGTTAAAGAACTGCTGAGTATCAAGGGCCTCGAATGCTTCAGCATCACGAGCGACCAGAGCATGCTTGATGCGTCCAAGCAGATGACGGAGTGCAACATCGGGGCTCTGCTCGTCATGGATCGCGGCGCGCTTGCAGGAATCGTTACTGAGCGCGATGTCGTGAAGGCAGCGGCAAATGAACAAAAGCCGCTGAAGGATATTAAACTCAAGGACAGCATGAGCACGAACCTGCTCGTGGTTAAACCCGGCGACGACCTCGACTATGTCATGGCCATCATGATCCAGAACAATATACGGCATACGCCGGTCGTGGAGGCGAGCGGACTCATGGGCCTCCTGTCCATGCGTGACGTCGTGCGCGTGTTGGTGAAGAACCTCAAAGCTGAAAATCATTATTTGAAGGACATGATCGGCGGCAAGCTCGGAGAACTGGGAGATTAATTGGCTCTGGGTGGGTGTTTTACAGAGGGAGGGATGCCAGGAGGAGATTGAGCGGAGTGCCGTATGTGCAGCAGCGTTTGTCGCCTTAATCTATGCGGCGGCGGGATTGTTTTCAGGAAATAACGGGCGTCATCATTTCTATTTCAAGGAGGGAGACATAATATGGGTGTCATCGGTTTTGCGATTGCTTGCGGTATTGCGGGCGTTCTGTACGCTCTGTATATCGCAGCATGGGTCAACAAACAGGATGCTGGCAATGAAAAGATGAGGACGATTTCGGATGCGGTGAAGGAAGGCGCGTATGCGTTCCTCGCGCGCGAGTACAAGACCGTGGCCATGGTCGCGATCGCGCTGTTCATCATACTTGCCGCGGTACCGAAGCTCGGCATCTGGTCCGCCATCGGGTTCCTGATCGGGACCTGCGGATCGGCTCTCGCCGGGTTCGTCGGCATGTGGGTTACGGTGCGCGCGAACGTTCGCACCACGCAGGCCGCATCAAAAGGTCTGCAGCAGGCCCTGACCCTGTCGTTCAAGGGCGGTTCGGTAACGGGCATCATGGTCGTGGGCCTCGGCATCATCGGCCTCGCCGGCTACTTCTCGATCGCCAGGAACGTTGCAGGCACGGAGCAGGCATTTAACGCGCTCATCGGCCTGGGCTTCGGCTGCTCGCTCATGAGCGTGTTTGCCCGTATCGCGGGCGGCATCTACACCAAGGCTGCTGATGTGGGCGCGGACCTGGTCGGCAAGGTGGAGAAGGACATTCCCGAGGACGATCCGCGGAACCCGGCCGTGATCGCGGACAACGTGGGCGACAATGTGGGCGACTGCGCGGGCATGGCAGCGGACCTCTATGAGACCTACACGGTGACTCTCGTGGCCGCCATGCTGCTGGCCAAGTCGGTCTTCAGTCCCGACAGCGACTGGGTCGGATTCCCGCTCGTACTGGGCGGCGTCTCGATCATCGCCTCCATCATCGGAACCTACTTCGTGAAACTCGGCGCGAACAACTACATCATGGGCGCGCTCTACAAAGGGCTCGCGGTTTCCGGTATTCTCGCGGCCATCGCATTCTTCTTCGTTTCCCGCTGGTTCATCGGCCTGCCCGGATTGAACACCGGGGGCTTTACAGCCATGACCATCTTCGGCACGGCCGTGATCGGTCTTGCCCTGACGGGACTGATCGTCTGGATCACGGAGTACTACACGGCCAAGGAATACCGGCCGGTTAAGACCATTGCCAAGGCCAGCCTCACCGGCCACGGCACGAACGTGATTGCAGGCCTTGCCATGAGCATGGAAGCGACCGCGCTTCCGGCCATCACCATCGTCGCCGCCATCATGGGCGCGTTCTGGCTCGGCGGCGGCTTCTCCGGCAATACTGCGGGCGGTCTCTTTGCCATCGCGCTTTCCGCCGTTTCCATGCTTTCCATGACGGGTATCGTTGTTGCCATCGACTCCTACGGCCCCATCACGGACAACGCAGGCGGCATTGCTGAAATGGCTGAACTTCCGGCGTCGGTCCGCGACATCACCGACCCGCTTGATGCGGTCGGCAACACGACCAAGGCCGTGACCAAGGGGTATGCCATCGGCTCCGCGGGCCTCGCAGCCCTCGTGCTCTTTGCCGAGTATTCCCGCGAACTGGCGCATAAGCCCGGCGGCGCGGTGTCATTCGATCTGTCGGACCCGCTCATCATCGCCGGTCTCTTCATCGGCGGTCTGATCCCCTACTACTACGGCGGCCGCCTTATGCTGGCCGTGGGCAGAGCAGCGGGTGGAGTGGTGGACGAAGTTCGCCGGCAGTTCAAGGAAAAACCGACGATCATGACCGAGTATCCCAAAGTGAAGCCTGATTACGGCAAGTGCGTGGACATCGTGACCCAGTCCGCGATCAAGGAAATGATGCTGCCGGCGCTGCTTCCGGTCGTCGCCCCGGTTCTCGTGGGCTTCCTTCTCGGCCCCAAGGCCCTGGGCGGCGTGCTGATCGGCTCGATCCTGACCGGTCTGTTCCAGGCCATTGCCATGACCTCGGGCGGCGGCGCATGGGACAATGCCAAGAAGTCCTTCGAAGACGGCGTGACCGACGACAAGGGCGTGGTGCACAAGAAGAAGTCCGATGCCCACAAGGCTTCGGTAACGGGCGACACGGTCGGCGATCCCTACAAGGACACCGCAGGACCGGCCATCAACCCGATGATCAAGGTCATCAACATCGTTGCGCTTCTCATCGTACCTTTGATCTAATGGTTGTTCCTGTCGTTATACAAGGCTGCCCTCAGGGGCAGCCTTTTTTTTGCCCGGCCGCGCATCATCGTTCTTGTATTTCGCATATAAGGTGGTATTATTATCAGGTTTATGATTGACGAACAGGTTCTCCTCAAGGCCGGGTGCTCACCCGAGGTTATCGCCCACTGCAGAACGGTTTCCAGAACGGCTCTTTCCCTTGCCGAGCGGATTTCAATCCCCGTTGACCGTGAACTCGTGCGACAGGGCGGCCTGATTCACGATATCGGCAGGTCGAGGACGCACGGCATTGCTCATGCAATCGCGGGCGTTGAGATCGCCCGTGAATTCGGTCTGCCGCAGGCGGTCATCGACATCATCGAATGTCACATCGGCGCCGGCATACCGGCCGATGAAGCAAGGATGCTGGGGCTGCCGGAAAAGGACTATCTGCCGGAGACCCCGGAGCAGAAGATCGTTTCCTACGCAGACAATCTCGTGAGCGGCATTCATGAGATGACATTCTCGGAGGCGCTTGAGCGGTTCCTGAAGATCCTCGGGCATGGCCACCCCGGCGTGAAAAGGTTCAGGAAGCAGCATGAAGAGATTCAGATATGGATGGGCCTGGACGGGACGTCGGAGCAAGGGGGAGCACGATGAAACACAAAAAGGAAGAAATGAAGCCGGAAGAGATCGAGGTCGAACCGATACGGAAGGGCAGCAGCGACAAGGTCATCCCCGTCAAACTGACGGGGAAAAGCAGGTTCAAGTTCCGCTGCCATAAAGGCGTGCGGTGCTTCACCGCCTGCTGCAGCAATATCAATATCGTGCTGCCGCCGTTCGATCTCCTGCGGCTGCGCAAGCGGCTTGGCATGACAGCCGAGGACTTCATCAACGCCTACTGCCAGATCGAGATCCTGGCAAAGACGCTTCTTCCCGTGATCACGCTCAAGATGAAGAACGACGAGAAGCAGAGCTGCCCGTTCCTCACACCGGGCGGCTGCACGGTGTACGAGGACCGGCCGAATATCTGCCGCTACTATCCCGTGGGCATGGCCACGCTCCGGAAGAAGGATTCGGAGACGGGCAGGGATGAGTTCTATTTCATGACGAAGGAAGACCACTGCAAGGGGTTCGAGGAAGACAAGGAATGGACCATTGCGGAATGGCGGAAGGATCAGCAGGCGGACCTGCATGACGAGATCAATCGGGGCTGGATGGAGATCCTGATCAAGAAGAAATCCTTTGGCGAGCGCGAATTCCCCGAGATCAAGAACCAGATGTTTTTCATGGTGAGCACGAACACCGATTATTTCCGCGACTTTGTGTTCAGCAGCAGTTTCCTGGAAACCTATGACATCCCCGAAGAGCGGATTGAAAAGGTCCGGAGCGACGACGCTGAGCTCCTGAAACTCGGCTATGAATGGCTCCGCTCGGCCATGTTCGCCGAGGAGACGCTGCCGTTCAGGAAGGGCGTGCTCGAAGCGCGCAAGGACCGGGCTGATGTGATCATGAAGAAGGTATACGGAAACAAGCCGAAAAGCCAGATCGGGGACATCGACTGATCTGTCATTCACAACTTCATGCCTCTCCACCACGAGCAGGAGCGTTTCGCGAGCCCCTGCTTTTTCTTTCCCATGACCTCGTATCCCGCTCCCGCACTTACTTCCACCAGGTTATCTCTTCCGGCTATATGACATACATCATATCATTCCTCCGCAGCATTGCGTACGCTGGTGAAGAGCAAAGGATTCTATTCTCGACAGGAGGTGCGTATGACAAATAAAGGAGCACGGAACCTTTTTGTTTTCGGCAGTTTGTTTTTCTTTCTCATTTTTTTGGGACTGACGTGGGACACCATGGACCAGATAGACAAGCGCGCGCCTGAGATCACGGCACAGATCGACGCCGGAAAACACGTATGGCACAAGTATGACTGTATCGGGTGTCATACTATTCTGGGAAACGGTTCGTATTTCGCTCCGGATATGACCAAGGTTGCCGAGCGCAAACCTGCGGGGTATCTCAAGCGGTTCCTTATGGACCCCAAATCCACGAACAAGAAGGCAACCATGCCGACGCTGGGTATCTCTTCACAGGAAGCTGACGACCTTATAGCGTTTCTGACCTGGATATCGAAGGTCGATACAAACGGCTGGCCTCCGAAGCCGGTCCTGGCTGCAGCTGCCGGCGTTGCAGGCAAAGAACTGTCCCGGGGGCAGCAGCTTTACCAGGCGAACAGTTGCCACGAGTGCCACTCCATCAACGGAATCGGCGGCACGTCCGGCCCTGATCTGACTCGCGTGGGTTCGAGCGGCAAAGATGCGGAGTGGCACATCCGCCATCTGAAAAATCCGCAGGCAACAGTGCCGAGCTCAGCCATGCCTGCATTTAACAGCCTGTCCGATGCGGATCTGAAAGAGCTGGCATCGTATCTTATATCCCTGAAATAACCCGGGAGGTGAAATCATGACCGTAAAATATCAAAGTCAGAAAATTGCGCAGTATTTTTATACGTTTGCAATCCTGCTGTTCCTGGTCCAAGTGATTGTCGGCATCGTTGCCGCGATCCAGTTCATCAAACCCGATGTGTTCATATTGAACTTCAACACCATCCGGACGCTCCACATCAATGCTCTGGTGGTCTGGCTCCTCGCGGGACTGATGGGCGCGACCTACTATGTAGTGCCCGAGGAGTCAGAGAGCGAGCTCTGGAACTATCCGCTCGCCTTGTTCCAGTTTTGGGCTACGGTCGTGGCAGTGACCCTCGTTGTGCTCGGTTTCATTTGGATGGGCTTCGACCCCCAGGCGAATAAAATGGTCATGGGCACGCAGCTCCTGAACGAGGGCCGGGAGTATATCGAGGCCCCGCGCTGGGCAGATATCCTGATTGTCGTGTCGGTGCTGCTCTTCCTTCTCAATATGTTCATGACCATGTTCAAGACGCGGAAGTGGACCGGTATTCAGGGCACGCTGCTCTTCGGCATGGTGTTCCTGGCGCTCATGTATCTGCCCGGCATGTTCTATACGAAGAACATGGTGAAGGACCAGTTCTGGTGGTGGTGGGTGGTCCATCTCTGGGTGGAAGGCTCGTGGGAGGTCATCGCCGGAGCGCTGCTCGCTTTTATGCTCATGAAAACCATCGGCGTGAAACGTGAAGTGGTTGAAAAATGGATGTATATCGAAGTGGGGCTTGTGCTTTTCACCGGCATTCTCGGGACCGGCCACCACTATTACTTCATCGGCACGCCGAAGTACTGGTGGTGGGTCGGCGGCATCTTCAGCTCGCTGGAACCCGTGCCGCTCCTGCTCATGGTCTGGGACGCGTTCCGGACGACACGCGAGGCCCGGAACGTCGCGAACAAGCCGGGGCTGTTCTATACTGTCGCCCATGCGATCTTTAACTTCGTGGGCGCGGGGCTCTGGGGCGTGATACACACGCTGCCGCAGGTAAATCAGTGGACTCACGGCACCCAGATCACGACGGCTCATGGCCATCTGGCGTTCTACGGCGCCTATGTGCTGCTGGTCATCTCCATGATCTATGTGACCCTGCCTGCTATCCGCGGCGTGAAGGAGTACAATCCCTCGCGGGCGTATCTGTCCTTCTGGTGGATGACGATCTCGATGGTCTTTATTGTACTGACCATCACCGGTGCGGGCATGGTCCAGACCTATATGGAACGGCTGATCGGCCTCGACTATGTTACCGTGAAGGCGACTTATAATCTCTGGTTCTGGGTCGTCCGGACGATCTTTGGCGTGGGTTTCCTGGTTGGTGCGGCAATCTTTGTCTATGACTTCTTCAGGCTCGGCAAGGAACCTGTGCCGGTTTTGAGTGCCGCTGAGAAAAACGCATAATTCAACCCTGCGGGACGGTGTTGCACCGTCCCGCATTTTCCGACACGATGTGGAGGTCGGCGTCATGCTGGATCCTTCCTGCAATGAACCGGAAATAGTTCTTTCCGACGATGATGTCTTCGAGGCCATGAAGAGCATACCGGGCTATCTGGACATCACTCCTTCTGATTTCCGTGAGCTCTACCGCCATGCTTTCCGTCATGCCTGCCGGCGAATCAGTGCATCCGTAACAGCGGGCGACCTCATGACAACACCGGTAATTTCCGCAAGAACGGATACGCCGCTTCGAGATGTCGCCGATCTCATGGCAGAGAAGCGCATTTCGGGTATGCCCGTCATGAATGCCGACGAGACCGTCGCGGGCGTGATATCGGAAAAGGACTTTTTGCACCGCCTGGGGGCAGGGACCGCGAAAACATTCATGGGCATTGTTGCCGAGTGCTTGAGCGGGAGCGGCTGCATCGCAGTCGCTATCCGGGCAAAGGTGGCACGTGACATAATGACAGCGCCCGCGATTACAGTAACGGTGCGCGCAACGCTTGCCGAGATTGCAGATCTGTTTGCCGGAAAAGGCATCAATCGGGTGCCGGTCACGGATCAGGAAGGGAAGCTTGTCGGAATCGTGTCGCGGGGGGATATTATCCGGGGCGCGCTGCTGCCGCAGCAGCAATAAAAGATGAACTTGCCGCGGGGCGCCCGGAACGGATGAACACAGTCGAAGCGGAAGCACGGGGGGCGCCGGAATTGCAGTTGATAATTCAGTGAATGGATGCGCAACTATTCACGTTTTGCTCCTGCATGCCCATCTGTGCGCATCCTGCCGGCTGACGCTGAGTGGATGATAGGAGTCGTATGGCGGAGAGTTACTTTCAGAAAATGCGCGGCGTTACGAAAAGCCCGCCGGCAGTCAAAACGGATGAGATCGTATGGTCGTGGATCGGCGCGTTCCTGGGCGTTGCTGCCGTGGGGCTCATCAATGAGCAGGTCATAAGCGGCACCGGCCTGGTCATGATTATCGGCTCGTTTGGCGCTTCCGCCGTCCTGATTTACGGCGCAGTCAAAAGCCCCCTCGCGCAGCCGCGCAACTTGCTCGGCGGTCACATCCTGTCTGCCCTTGTCGGCGTTGCGGCGTATAAGCTGCTCGCGCCCAACCTCTGGATCGCCGGAGCCGTTGCGGTTGCCACCGCCATTGCGCTCATGCACGCCACCAAGACGCTTCATCCGCCCGGCGGAGCAACCGCTCTTATTGCGGTTATTGGCGGGGAGAAGATTTATGCACTCGGCTTTGCGTACGCCCTGATTCCGGCAGGCGCGGGCGCCCTCGTGATGTTGCTGGTCGCCCTGATCGTCAACAATATTCCGAAAAACCGGAGGTATCCTGAATTTTGGTTCTGAATGTGTTGCAGGTATGATTGAGGTCATACTGCCCGCGTCCCCGACATGGTAAACAATGGTATGTCCCTTACCCGATACAGGAGATGCAGCCAGATAGGATTCACCCTCTTTTTTTTCTTGATGCCGGTATTCAATATTCTCCGGTACGACACGGCAACGCACGAGCTGTACATCCTCGGACAGGTATGGAGCCTCGGCCTGCCGGAGCATTTTTACGCAGATCAGGGGGCGGTGAGCTCGTTCCGTGTCGCCGCTCAGTTCTTCCTCAAAGCGATCCTCCCCTGGATCGCGTTCCTCGCTCTCTTCCCGCTGCTCGGTTTTTTTACCGGCAGGTTCTTCTGCGGTTGGCTCTGCCCTGAAGGCGCGCTGTTCGAACTTGCGGACCATCTTACCGCGAAACTCATCGGCAGGAGAAATCTGTTCGTAACGACTGATTGTGAGCCGCATCCGTCCCCGACAAACAAGTTCTGGTACGGATCGATTGCCGCACTCGGCATGGTGATCATCCCTGTGCTGAGCGGCATCATGCTGACGGGTTATTTCGTCGCGCCGAAAACGGTATGGCATCAGGTTCTGAGCGGCGAGTTCACGTTCGGCGTGAAGGCGGGCATACTCGGCGTGACGATCTACATGCTGATTACGTCTGTGCTGGTGCGGCACGTGCTCTGCCGCTTTGTGTGCGCCGCGGGTCTCATGCAGATGCTTTTCGGCTGGATCAGCCCGCGATCGCTCCGGCTGAAGCTGGACACATCGCGCATCTCAGCATGCACAGACTGCAGGGGCTGCGACCGCGCCTGCTTTATGAACGTCAAACCGCGGAGGAACAAGCGCGACATCTCCTGCGTCAACTGCGGCGCCTGCATCGACGCCTGTAACCGCGAGTTGGGGGCAGGGAAGGGATTATTTCATCTTGCCTTCGGATCAGCCTGCAGCCTTCCTGCAGAGAACTGCAGAAATGTGCGAATAAAGCTGGCGTCGCGTGCTGATCGGACAGCGGAGTAATCCGGTGAACAAGGTGCAGCGGTCGGGTGTATGCTGCTTCACGTTTCCGCTCTTCCCGGTTCTTATGAACACTTCTGTAGCTGAATGCCGCTTGGAGAACTGCAAGCCGTTTATTTTTGAGTCTGCAGCAGGAGGGACATTTCTTCGTAAATGGCGTCTCCGATCAGGAGGCCCTGATCGATGAATTCGGGTCCGTAGTGTCTGCCGGTGTCTGTCCGGAACGTCGTTTTGATTTTTTCAATTCCCTTCATGCTTTCCAGGAACGTTCGGTGAAGCGATTCGAGCGGCGTATTACGCTCCTCGACAATGAGCCAGACCGTCGTAGTGAAATTCTCGGGGCCCCAGCGGAATTTGTCGGCATCGTACAGGGCGTCGCTGACCAGCTTGCCCGCGGCAGTGTCCGCATCATGCGTTTCCTTGAATGCCTCATGGTTCTTGATGGCTTCCGAAATAAAGCGGCGATATTTTTTATCCATGCCGAGCGAAGAAAGTATTTTTTCAGCCTCTATGCTGCCGAGCACTGCATGATCCTTTTCCTTTCGCTTGATGTCGTGCAGCAGGCCTGCGATCAAGGCCGATAGAAACAGCTGCTCTTCTTCTCCTGCTGAAATTCCCCTTGAGGAAGCTTCTATGATGACAAGCGCGCCGGCGTCGCGCGCGACGGTCTCGCAGTGGCAGACCCCGTGGGCGCATTCGAGCTGGGCAGCTTCGAGAAATGCACGGCACTTCATGATCAAATTGTCGGAAGCAAGCATGGCATCAGCCCGGCTCACCGCAGCGGCATGGTCATGGTAAAAAACCGGCCGCGAGAGCCTGTGTGCGGTAGCCTCGGCCTTGTCCCGGAGATGTTTGTATGCAGCGGCGGGCATAATTCATAATAGACGCGGCTTACGTCCGTTGTCAAGCCGTGTTTTTCCGGGGGCAAAGCCGGGGACGCTGTTTTTTCTTTACAGAATACTGCAAAAAAGCGAAAATGCGTCCATCAAACCCCGCGTCCTGCGGCGGATCACAAGGAGGGATGACATGACGATGAAAACGATGCTGATATCATTGCTGTTGGGGTTCGGCTGCATGGTGCAGCCGACGGGAAGCGCGAATGCCGATGAGCCGAAGCTTGATGTGAAGAGTTCCGCAACAATACGGGACATTCTTGCGGACGCTGTCGGCAAACGGGTTACCGTGCGGTTTGCATCCGGCGAGGAGCTGGAGGGGGCGGTAGTGAAGGTCGGCGACAGCGTGGTCCATCTTGCGAAGCTCTCCCGCCGCGATTTCTACGACGCCGTTGTCCGCATCGACACGATCAGCGCCGTGATCCTGCGCGTGCGCGACCGGTAACCGGAGGCGGAAACGCATGCAAGCCGCGCTTTCCGCCATTCTCCGATTGACTAAGCCGGTACGGTGAGGTAGAATCCCCCATATTTTTTCCGCATGAAAGGGGTTTTCCGTGTCCGACATCCACAGCGAACGCATTCTCATCCTCGATTTCGGGTCCCAGTACACCCAGCTGATCGCGCGCCGCGTGCGCGAGGCGAAGGTTTATTGCGAGATCTTCCCATTCAACGCGGGGCTCGACAAGGTCAAGGCCTTTCGGCCGAAAGGATTGATCTTGTCCGGCGGGCCTTCGAGCGTATATGACGCGGGTGCGCCGCTCATCGACAAATCCCACCTCGAACTCGGCATCCCCATTCTCGGCATCTGCTACGGCATGCAGCTCATGACCCACGTGCTCGGCGGCGTTGTCGCGAAATCGCAGAAGCGGGAATACGGCAGGGCGGAGCTTCGGATCGAGAAGGCGGGGGGATTGTTCGACAACGTGGGCAGGGACAACGCAACGCTCGTCTGGATGAGCCACGGCGACCGGATCGAGACCATGCCCGCGGGTTTTCACGCGATTGCGCACACAAGCAATTCGCCCACCGCAGCCATGGCGGACGAGAAGCGCGGGTTTTACGGCGTGCAGTTCCACCCCGAGGTCGTGCATACGCCCCAGGGCACGCAGATCCTCAGGAACTTCGTGTACGATATCTGCAAATGCACGCCGTCCTGGACCATGGCATCGTTCGTGGACTATTCCGTGGGCGAGATCAGGAAAGCCGTGGGAAGCAAGAAGACGGTATGCGGCCTGTCAGGCGGCGTGGATTCCTCCGTTGCCGCTGTGCTCGTGCACAAGGCGATCGGCAAGCAGCTCACCTGCATCTTCGTGAACAACGGCGTGCTCAGGAAAAACGAGGCGGAGTCCGTCCAGAACTCCTTCAAGGACATGGGTCTGAACCTCAAGTATGTGGACGCGTCGCAGGATTTCCTGTCCAGGCTCAAGGGCGTCGAAGACCCGGAGAAGAAGCGGAAGATCATCGGCAACACGTTCATTGAGGTGTTCGAGCGCGAGGCGCATGCTGTGGGAGGGGCAGAGTTCCTGGTCCAGGGCACGCTGTACCCCGACGTGATCGAAAGCGTGTCGTTTAAAGGCCCGTCGGCAGTCATTAAATCCCACCACAACGTCGGCGGCCTCCCCGAAAAGATGAAGTTGAAGCTTGTCGAGCCGCTTCGTGAGCTTTTCAAGGATGAGGTGCGCGCCATCGGACGCGAGATGAAGATGCCCGACGACATCATCGACCGTCAGCCCTTCCCCGGTCCCGGCCTTGCCATCCGGATCCTGGGCGAGGTTACGGAGCCGCGCCTCCGCATTCTTCGCGATGCTGATGCGATCGTTATCGAGGAGATCAAGAAGGCCGGCCTGTATACGCAGATCTGGCAGTCATTCGCCGTGCTGCTTCCGGTAAAAACCGTGGGCGTGATGGGCGACGAGCGGACCTATGAGAACGTGGTCGCCATCCGGGCGGTCACGAGCCAGGACGGCATGACCGCGGACTGGGCCAAGATTCCCTACGATCTTCTCGGCGTCATGTCGAACCGCATCATCAATGAAGTGAAGGGCGTGAATCGCGTCTGCTTCGACATATCCTCCAAGCCGCCGAGCACGATCGAGTGGGAATAGGGGCGACGCATGCGTCACCTGATTGCGGAATTCGGGATTGCGGAGTGCGGAATTAAGATCGAAAGCAAGGAGACGCGTAGATCAAAGATGTTTTCACGGCACATAGCCCATCATAGGGACTCCCTGATGTCACGGATTTACTTCGACCAATTCAACTAAAACAAGATGCAAAACCTCAAAAGCTGTCTCAGCATAGGGCTGGTTCTTCTCTCGGCCGACTTCCACGTCATCGGCATGAACGATTATGCCAGGATGCTGCTCGCCCCGGCCATGGGTGAGGGGCTGGGGAAAAAGCTGCTCGAATATCATCCCCGCAGGACCCAGGAAAAGATCAAAGGCATCCTGAAGGAACTGAGCGAGGCCAAGGCCGATACGCCCTTTGCCATGGTCATCGACGTGCTGAACAAGGTGCTGATGATGAACCTGTCCCGGTTCGAGATCGTCACTCCTGTGCCGCGGCCCCATTGGGCCATGACCTTCATTGATGTGAGCGAACAGACGGGCGCAGCGGTGAATGCGAGCAGCGGCAGGATGGAACTCAAGAAATTTCCGGTCTACGATAACGGAGTTTGCCGTTTTCTCGATGCCGATTCAGTTTACAGCATTCAATCCGACGGCAATTATTGCAAAGTAGTTACTGCCGACCACTCCTATTATCTCCACCTGAGCTTAAAGGTCATCCTGCAGCGCTATACGGGGCCGAATTTTTTCCGGGTCCATAAGAGCTTTATCGTGAACCTGAAGTACGTTAGGAAAATATCCCGTGCTTCCGTCGGACAGGCCATGATCTTTTTTGACCGGGAAGCCATCCCGCCCGTTCCGCTTGCCCGCCGTAAACTGGGCGAGTTCAAGCAGGCCCTTGCCCTTCGATAGACCGTTCATCACCGCTTTTTTACCGTTCGTCACCACCTTCATAATACACCTACCCGCTCATCACCGCTTTTTTGCCGCTTGTCCAAAATTTATTGAACCTTCTTTTTTTTCGTTGTAGCCTGCATACAGACAAAAACCGCATCTCCAGGGAACAAAGGGTTTTGCGCAACGATATCCCGATAGGAGGACAAACCATGTCGATCAAAGAAACGAAAGAAAAGGAATTTGACGCACAAAAGCAATCGATCCATCCCGATGCTTGGGCAATGCTCGACAAGGCGAAGAAGGACGGCGTGGAAACGGCCTGGGACCGGCTCCAGTCGCAAACGCCTCATTGCACATTCTGCGACCTCGGTCTGACATGCAAGAACTGCATAATGGGGCCCTGCCGCATCAGTCCCAAAAAGGACGGCAAGATGCAGCGGGGCGTGTGCGGGGCCGGCGCCGATGTTATTGTTGCCCGGAATCTCGGCAGGTTCATCGCCGGGGGATCAGCGGGCCACTCCGATCACGGTCGCGACCTGATCGAGACCCTTGAGGCCGTTGTCGAGGGCCATGCGGAAGGCTACACGATCCGCGACGAGCCGAAGTTGCGACGGCTCGCCAACGAGCTGGGCATCAAAACCGAGGGCAGGGAACTGATGCCTATCGCCGCGGATCTCCTGGAAGAATGCTTCAAGGACTTTGGCAGCCGGAGAAAAGAAGTCGCGTTCCTGCACCGGGCCCCGGAAAAGCGCAGGGCAATATGGAAGAAACTCGGCATGACCCCCCGCGGTGTGGACCGCGAGATCGTCGAGATGATGCACCGTACCCACATGGGGTGCGATAACGACGCTGTGAATACGCTCGTTCACTCGGCGCGCACCGCGTTGTCCGACGGCTGGTCAGGCTCCATGATCGGCACTGAGCTTTCGGACTGCCTCTTCGGCACCCCCACTCCCCGGAAGGCTCAGGTCAACCTCGGCGTGATCAAGAAAGACCAGGTAAATATCCTGGTACACGGCCACAATCCCGTGGTGTCGGAGATGATCCTTATGGCGGTGAATGACGCAGACCTGATCGCCCTGGCCGCTGAAAAAGGCGCTGCAGGCATCAATCTCGCGGGGCTTTGCTGCACGGGCAATGAGCTCCTCATGCGCCAGGGCATTCCGATTGCCGGCAACCACCTGATGACCGAGCTTGCAGTCGTTACCGGCGCGGTCGAAGCGCTGGTAGTCGACTACCAGTGCATCATGCCGGGCCTGGTTCAGACCGCCGCCTGCTACCACACCAAGTTCATCACCACCTCGGAAAAGGCGCGATTTACCGGCGCCGTCCATTACGAAGTCAAACCGCACAACGCGCGGGAGCAGGCCCGGGCCATCGTCCGCCTGGCGGTAGAAGCTTTTGAGCAGCGAGACCAGTCGCGAGTCGAGATCCCCGGCGAGGCTGTGGATATCATAACCGGATTTTCAAACGAGGCGATCCTCACGGCCCTGGGCGGTACGCTGACCCCGATCATCGACGCGGTCAAGGCAGGCAAGGTGCGTGGTATTGTTGGAGTTGTCGGCTGCAACAACCCCAAGATCAAGCAGGACTCAGCAAACGTCACCCTCATCAAGGAATTGATCAAGAAAGATATTCTGGTTCTCGTGACCGGATGTTGCACTCCCGCTGCAGGCAAGGCTGGGCTCCTGGTGCCCAAGGGCATCGAGATGGCCGGGCCGGGACTGAATGCAGTGTGCGGCGCACTCGGCATACCGCCTGTTCTTCACTTCGGAAGCTGTGTGGACAACTCGAGAATTCTGCATCTCTGCGGCCTTGTTGCGAAGGAGCTGGGTGTGGACATCTCCGATCTGCCCGTGGGCGCATCGTCGCCCGAGTGGTACTCGGAAAAGGCGGCTGCCATCGGCACCTATGCCGTGGCATCAGGAATTTATACACATCTCGGCCTGCCGCCGAACGTCCTCGGCTCGAAGACCGTCACCGACATTCTGCTGCACGGGCTCGAAGGCCTTGTCGGTGCGACCTTTGTTGTGGAGCCGGACCCGGTCAAAGGCGCAGCGCTCCTCGATGCACGCATTACGAAAAAGCGGTTGGCCCTCGGTCTCACGCCGTAGTGCAGGGACCAGCCGCAGGGCAACAGTGTTTATCCACTCCTCGGTGCAGGGCGAAGGGTAGGAAGGCTGTAAGGCGATTCCCTTTTCCCTGCATTTTTTTGATAACCGGACCATCTACTGCTTGCATCCAGCCAGGGAACCGTGTATAGTACATAGGTTCGATGATTCCGGTAAAACTACAAAGGGCTTACAGTGATCTTCGCTGGAGCCCTTTTTTCATTTCGGGATCACGGTAATAAATAAATTGTTACGAGAAAGAAGGTACATTTTGGGTTTCAGCACATTCAGGTTTCATCCCCAGATAGCAGCCGGCGTGAGGGCGCTCGGCTACCAGACACCAACCCCCATCCAGATGCAGGCCATCCCCCCGGTTCTTGCCGGACATGATGTGATGGGCCTTGCCCAGACCGGCACAGGCAAGACCGCTGCGTTCGTGCTGCCGCTCCTGCAGCGGCTCCTGCACGGTCCGCGCGGCAACGTGCGCGCGCTCATCATTGCGCCCACGCGCGAGCTGGCGGAGCAGACCCACGTCGCCATTGTCGCGCTCGGCCGCGATACCCGGCTCAGGAGCGTCACGGTCTACGGCGGCGTGAGCGTCAACAACCAGATCCGGAACCTGCGCACAGGCGCCGATATCGTTGTTGCCTGCCCGGGCAGGCTCCTGGATCTCATCACTCAGAAGGCCATCGATCTTTCGCATGTCGAGGCGCTGGTCCTGGACGAAGCGGACCGCATGTTCGACATGGGGTTCCTGCCGGATGTCCGCAGGATCATCAAACATCTGCCGCACAAGCGGCAGAACCTGATGTTCTCCGCCACCATGGCGGACGACATCCGCAAGCTCGCCCATGACGTGCTCCGCAATCCGGTGACCGTCCAGGTGGGCCATGCCGCGCCGGCAGACACCGTGTCCCACGCGCTCTATCCCGTTGAACAGCACCTCAAGACGGCGCTGCTCATGGAGATTCTCAAACACACGGACACGGAATCGATCCTCATTTTCACGCGCACGAAACATCGCGCCAAGCGAATCGGCCAGCAGCTCGAAAAGGCCGGGTACAAGGCAGCATCGCTCCAGGGCAACCTGTCCCAGAACAGGCGGCAGGCCGCGCTGGACGGGTTTCGTACAGGTTCGTACCAGATCCTTGTTGCAACGGATATCGCGGCCCGCGGCATCGACGTCTCGACCATTTCTCATGTCATCAATTACGACATCCCGGACACGACGGACGCCTACACGCACCGCATTGGCAGGACCGGCCGCGCGGCTAAGACCGGCGACGCGTTCACCTTCGTGACAAGAGAAGACGAGCCGATGGTGCGGAGCATCGAACGGGTCATCGGCTCCACGATCGAGCGTAGGTTTATGAAAAATTTTGACTACAAGAAGGCCGCACCACCACGCGACACCGAGTTTACCCGACCGCCGCGCGAACCGCGGCCGAGAGCCGGTCATGACAGGGAAGAGCGTGGCCGTGTTCACGCTGCACAGGCGCCGGCAGCTCATGGCAGGCCTCAGCGCGGGTATCATCAGGGGCAGGCCGCAGGCGGCTTGACCGGGGGACACGCTTCGTCGCGGCCCGCTGAAAAACCGCAGCATACAGAACGCGCACATCCTGCAGGAAAACGAACGTTCAAGCCGAGACGGCATCGCACGCTGTAGCAGCTTTGCTCTTTGTTTAATGAACGAGGAGGATATATGATCGAAGTTGCCTTGACGTATGATTTAATGCCTGGTATTGATCAAGATGCTTATTTCAAGTTTTTAAAAAAAGCAATCGTTCTCATATTTCAGCAGCGGGGCATTCTTGAGATACGTGCAAAGCGGAGTTTATCAGGGCCTCCAGACATAATGATTGTGCTTGATTGGGGGGCCGCGGCGGACTGGAATAAGTTTGAAGCTACAAAGGAATGGTCGTCACTCACGGAAGAACTGAAAAAGTCATTTGTGCTCAATATGAAGTATCAAGTGTGGGGTCCCTCTCCGATAGCGCCTGACCCCTTACGACCTTCTAAATCTGCCTGACTTGAAGTAATTAAATGAGAGCTTCAGTATATACAGGGTCGTTTCTCTATCCCTGCTGTTTTTGTTAAGGTCAAAGAAGCGGCCACAAGGACGCTCTCCGTCGCAGCCTGCCGATAAACCGCAATATCCGTTACCTGCACATGCTGAAAAAACGGTCGTTCAAACCGGGATTATTGCGTCTGAACTATCACTTTCCTTTCTTCATTTCTTTCACCGCGGTCTTCAGTTCGATCAAGTCCTGCATCTCGGCAAGGTTGTCCGTCATCTCCCACCATCCCAGTTTGAATGCGGTATAGTCAGGGGCACCGGTCATGGCCGACGCGTACCGGATGGCATTTGCATAGAACAGCCACTGTTTCAACCAGCGGTGCTCGATCGGCTCGTCAAAAGGATTCGACCGGTCCTCAAGACCTCGCTTCCACGCGACGTTCATAAGATCCGTGGCCGTATGCGACATGTTGTCCGTTTCTTTGATCGTTTTGTCCAGTTTTGCAAAGTGGCCGTTGATCCAGTCCGTATTGTGGCATGCGTTGCAGATCGTTTTCATCTGCTTCAGGCGAGAGCGCTGCTCCTGCTGATCTATGAGATATTTCGAAGCTGGTGCGCCGGAGAAGGTCGTCGGCAGGGGCTGTCCGTCGTCATTCTTAATAATAGTGGTATTCCCGGAAATCGGCTGAGCATGCGAGTAAATAAGGCCGAACAGCCTGACCCAGAGCCGTGAGCCGAAATCGTGCGTGCGCTCCGAAAGAACAGCGCCCACCGGGGACACGACGAGGCTGTTGTGGCATGTTGCGCACGTTGGCGCGGTGAAATCTTTACCCGCAGTCCACGGCACAGCGCTCAGGTCCCAGTGCTGGCGCGATGAGAAGAAGATGTTTCCGTGTTTGCTTTCCTTGTAGACGTCCCATGCCGGCACATCGGGTTCGAGGTGGCACTGCGCGCAGGTGAAAGGCTGCCGGGCGACTTCGATAGAGAATGCATGGCGCGGGTGGCAGGCAGTGCACGAACCGATGCTGCCGTCCGGATTTTCGCGCCCGACGCCCTGATTCGGCCAGTTCGTCAGGTCCGGCACCGGGATGGCCCCCGACGGGGTGGTCACCTGCTTTATTCCTTTCACGCGCACCTTTGTTCCATGGCAGCCGAGGCAGCTCTCGTGAAGCGTCGATTCCGACGGAGCTGCGGTAACGAGATGCCCCTGATCGAGCTTTTTCACGCCCGTAAGCTCGCGTACCATGGCGTGGTACATGGGGTTCTCCATCAGGTTTTTAATTGCGTTTGCTTTTTTGCTCCCGGAGAACTGCGTCACTTCCTCGGGATGGCAGGTTCTGCAGTCTTCCGGGCTTACGACTACATTGATCCTGAAACCCATATGCTCGAAATTATCCGCGTGTTGTTTTGCGTTCCGGCTATGGCACTCAAAGCAGCCGACACGGAAAGCGGAGAGTTCCGCAGGGAGGGTGTCTGCGGATATCCGCCGCTTGATCTGCGGCTTTTTTAAAGCTTCAGCGGGGCGTGTCTTTGCGTGCCTGCTGGTCAGCCAGTCGTGCACGATCCCGGGCGTGTAGTGCGAATGGCAGGCGATGCAGGCCTGTGTGGACTCGCTCAGGCCTTCACTGGAAATTGCGGCATCCTCCTGTTCAGCGCTGTTCGCAGGCAAGGACTGCAGCGTCATGAATACCGCGGCCAGCAAAGATACAAGGTTTCCCATAATCCCTCCTCGTTATTTTCCGTTGGATGCATTCAGCAAAACAATCCCGCGTCCCAGTATCCCCCGCAGCCATCTCAATTATCTTCGCATGCTGCACGACCAGATCATCATTGCAACGCTTCAAACGCTGCCGAAACAGCAGCGCCTGTCGGCTGCTCCATGCTTATTTGTACGCGACCGCTGCATGAAGCTCTGCTGTTTCGAACGTGATAAGCCCTGCCCGGACAAGCGGATCCTCATTTACGACCCTGTCAGCTTCTTCCCGTGTCTCCGCCTTGATAATGATCATCCCGCCGTGCGCGCCCCACTTCCCCGCCTGAACGAGGATGTCCGCTGCGAGCTGTTCTTTTGCCCATGCTCGGTGCGCAACGATTGTTTTGTTCACAAGGGAAAGATCAACGTCGGGCTTGAATTTATTGACGGACATGAAGTACATGTAGTCTCCTCCGCATTAATTGCTCATGATGTGTGTAAATTGCTGTACCAGGGAGGTCTCGGGAGCCCCGCTCTTTCCAGGCTGTTTCTTAGTCCCCTCCGCCAGCTCTGGCCAATTTTTGCCAATGTGCGAGTACGTGAGAGGGATTATAAACTTATGCGGCCCATTGGTCAATGAGGTCACCACGTCATGATCTTTTTAGCCTCACCGAACCTTTATAACATTCAACCATTCGTCCACTGCCGTGTCATACCAGTAATAATTTTCCGGCTTGCTGAGAAAATTGATATTTTTTACAATTGACAGGAGAATGCTATGAAACGAGTTGGATTGACGGGGAAAACGGGCATGATGTTCGCGCTCGGCTTTTTCCTAATCCTCAGCGCATGCGGCGGCAGTAATTCCAGCGGTTCTGGGCAAGGCGCCGTCGGGATATCCGTCATGGATGCGCCCGGAGATTTCGATCACGCGTATATAACCGTGAAGGATGTGTGGTTCCACAAGAGCGACACTGCGGACCCCCGTTCGGGCGACTGGCTCAAGTATCCGCTGACCGCACCCGTGACAGTGGATCTGCTGGCCCTTTCGAACGGCGAGATGCAGTCGATCTGGAGCGGCATTCAGCTGCCCGCAGGCCTGTATAAACAGATCAGGCTGTTCCTGGAACCGACCTATCCCACGAGCGCGAATCCAGCGCCTCCCGGCCACACCTATTTCAATGAAGTCGTGACCGGGCCGTCGACGACGCTTCCCCTCTATGTGCCGGATGCCTACCACGGGATCAGGCTTGTCGGTGCATTTACCGTGACAGCCGGCAAATCGCTCAATCTCGCGATTGATTTCGATGCCGGCCACGATGTCGTGGAATTTCATGAGGGAGAGGACTATCTGTTGAAGCCACGGCTTACCTACTTCGACCTCGATAATGTGGGCGCAATCATCGGCCAGATTTCGACAGGCGGAACATTTACCACCACCCCCCGGTTCGTAATCAAGGCAGAGCGCATGGCAACTGCCCAGGAGATGATCGACTCGGGTGCCACGACTTCGTATCATGTCATCCGACGCTGGACAGTTCCGGACGCGAACGGAAGATTTATCCTGTATCCCGTTTCGACATTGGTCACGAGCACGTGGGATGTGGTCCTCCGTGGTCTGGATCGCAAGACGGTCATCGTCAAAGGCGTTCCCATAATGAAAGGTGCGACGCCCGCGAGCAATGCAACCGATCTGGGAACAATCGACATGATGCAGGCGAGTACGCCGGACTACGCGGTCGCCGGCTCGATTCAGTCGCCGACGGGTGCATGGGTACAGTTCTATCAGACGCTGCAGGGAGCTGCGGAAGCGCCTTATGAAATACGGTTCCGTCACTTCAATCCGCTGTTCGGCGCGTTCCGGCAGAATTTCGAACTCAATAACGATCAGATCCTCGTGGGAAGCTACGTCGGAAACGGTGTGCTATCTGCACTGACTGCCACCACGCCAGTCGAGGGTATCGGCGGGTACGGAGCAGTCGCCGGCGCCTTCCTGTATAACCGCAGCGCCGCCGCCCCGGTCAGCTCCTCCACGACGACCGTACAATTTGCTGCACCCCTCGCCGTCGTGTCTTCCTATCAAAGCAGAACCGTGTCCGGTGCGATCACCCTGCATACTCCCGGTATGATGATGGGGCATATGGACAAAGGCCTTCTTTTCGCTGTCAACGGCGGCATGATCGTGAATACCTTGAACGGCACGAACAGCGCCATAGACAGCCAGATGGATCACGGAGGCTCCTATGCGATTACGGTTCCGGGCGGGTCAGCATCCATGCCGCTCCCTGGCGCCTTGTACGGCATTGATGCAGTCGGATGGAGTTCATCGGGTGCCTTGTACAAGGCAGTTGCTGTCCCGCAAATCGTCGACGTACGCACAGGAAATGATACGGCGGACATCGATATGCTGCCGTGGTGGCGATGGTAAAAAAATGCTAAAATTAATAAAGCAGGCACTTTAATATTAATATCCTATAAGGAGGAGAAAACATGAAAAAGACGGTAGTTGTCACCTTGATCATCGGTCTTCTCATCGGTGCAGCAGCAGGGGGCTGGGCAGCGATCCATCAACCGCACATGATCGCGGCGTTCGACGCCTTGAAGACGGCAAAGGCGGAACTGGAAATGGCGGAGCACAACAAAGGCGGTCATCGGGCAAAGGCACTTGAACTCGTGGAAAAAGCAATCATGCAGACCAAGAAGGGGATCGAAGCCGGGGAACATGAACGAAGGTAATCTGTACCATGATCATCCAAGGGGGCAGACATGAAGAAATCATTTATTGCAGTAACGCTGTTGTCGTTGGTAATCGCTCTTCCCGTATGTGCCGCTGAGGGGAGTCCGCCGCCCCGCCCGGCAGGCCAGACTTTTGAACAGAGACAGGCGAATATTCTGCAGTCGCTCGATCAGCGTCTTG
Source organism: Nitrospirota bacterium (assembly GCA_035490495.1). Classification (GTDB taxonomy): domain Bacteria; phylum Nitrospirota; class UBA9217; order UBA9217; family UBA9217; genus JAJYKN01. The sequence goes on along the minus strand of DATHDE010000218.1, from coordinate 951 downwards.
CTGCCCTGCAGGAAGCGAAAGCCTGCGTCCAGGGTGCCAAGAGCGACGACGACCTCAGGGCATGCAGGCAGAAACACATGGACGAAATGCGGGATAAACGCGGAGACAGGGGACCGGGACGCGGGATGATGGGCGGCCCCCAGGGACAATAGCAGTTCTCTCATCGTCGATATGACATGGGCGGGAAGGTCGTATGACTTCCCGCTATTTTTTTGCACGCAGATACTGCACCGGCCAGGGCGCTTCGGCCTGGAGAGCGCCCGCTGCGCGCAGCGGCCAGTAGGGATCGCGCAGGAATTCCCGAGCCATGATAACGGCATCGGCCTGGCCGGTGGCCACGATCTGCTCGGCCTGGACGGGCTCTGTTATCAATCCGACCGCGCCGGTCGCGACTCCCGCTTCCCTGCGAATGGCTGCGGCAAAGGGCGTCTGGAATCCCGGGCCGGCGGGCACGACGGCGTCGGGCACGATACCACCTGAAGAGCAGTCAATGAGGTCGATGCCGAGCTCCTTGAGCTTCCTGCACAGGGAGATCGATTGATCCAGGTCCCATCCGCTTTCCACCCAGTCTGTTGCCGAGATCCGTACAAAGACGGGAAGATCGGCCGGCCAGAAGTCCCGAACTGCCTTTGCAATGCTCAGGGGATAACGCATGCGGTTCTCCAGGCTCCCGCCGAATTCATCCGCTCTCCGGTTGGTGAGAGGCGATAGAAATTCATGCAGTAAATACCCGTGCGCCATGTGCAGTTCCACGACCTGAAAGCCCGCTGCTTTCGCGCGGGCTGCGGCTTCAACGAACTGCGTGCGGAGCGCGGCAAGATCCGACGACGTCAATTCGCGTGGAACAGGGTGATGATGAGCAAAGGGGATCGGGCTCGGTGCAACGGGCTGCCACCCGCGATTCTCAGGCCCGAGCGGGCCGCCGCCCAGCCAGGGCCGGTCGGTAGAAGC
>DATHDE010000217.1:0-9744 GCA_035490495.1 Nitrospirota bacterium | reverse complement strand
AAAAGCTCTTGGTCTCCACGACAAGACAATATGATTTTAACCGGTGGTCTTCCATGGGAGCAGCAGTTAATTGTAGAGATGACTGCATGCTTTGTCAATCAATACTTCAGGCCATGTACAATGCGACGGTGCGCGGCACGCCGCCGCCGGGGAAAAAACCAGCATGTATTCCATGCATCTTCTGCATGCCAATAAGGAATTTGCTTTCGCACCGATATCATTATAGAATCCGAATGATGAGGAATGCGCCTTTATCAGTCTTTTGAAAGGAGCATGCAATGGCCACCGAAATTGTACAGCACAAGGACACCGTGAAGATCACCATCAACGGCCGTGTCATCAGCGCAGCCAAGGGAAAGTCGATTCTCGAAGTCTGCAGAAGTGAGTCCATCTTTGTACCGACACTCTGCTACGACGAGCGCCTTGAAGCATCCGGAGGCTGCCGCCTGTGTATCGTGGAGGTGAAGGGCGCGAACAAACCCCTCTCGGCGTGCACAACACCGGCCGAGGACGGCATGGAGATAACGACCGAGAGCGACATGCTGAACGAGCTCAGGAAAATGAACCTCGGCCTGATGCTTTCCAACCATCCCAATGACTGCATGTGGTGCGAAAAGGCCGGCGAGTGCTCGCTTCAGGAACTGGCCTACCGCTACAATATACGGCCCGACGCCTATGCGGGCGAACGGTGGAACTTCCCCATCCGCGAAGACAATCCGTTCATCACCTATGAGCCGAATAAATGCATCTCCTGCGCCCGCTGCGTCAGGATCTGCAGTGAAGTGGTCATGGCGGATACGATCCAGATGGTGGACCGGGGCTTCCGCTCCCTGCCTGATACGGCGTATCATGAGCCGCGCACGCTCAAGAACTGCGAGTTCTGCGGACAATGCGTCTCGACCTGCCCCACCGGCGCGCTCACGGACAGGAAAAGCAGGGGCCTGGGCCGCTCTCCCGACGTCAGGAAAGTGAGAACGACCTGCTCCTACTGCGGAACGGGCTGCAACTTCTATCTGCATGTCAAGGACGACCGCGTCGTCAGGGTGAGCTCGGCGTTCGATGCGCCGGTGAACGAGGGCAATCTCTGCATCAAAGGCCGATACGGATACGACTTCATCCACCACCCCGACCGGCTCCGAACGCCCCTCATCAGGAACGGCAGCGGTTACCGCGAAGCATCGTGGGACGAGGCGCTCGGTCTCATCGCGTCAAAATTCCGCGAGCTCATCGACCGCTACGGACCCGACAAGGTCGGCGGTTTCTCCTCAGCACGCTGCACGAATGAAGAAAACTATCTTCTCGCCAAATGGGTGCGCTGCGCGGTCGGCTCGAACAATGTCGACAACTGTGCGCGGGTCTGACACGCCCCGACAGTGGCCGGTCTGGCCACCACCCTCGGCGCAGGCGCTGCAACGAATTCGCTGAACCAGATGTCCGGCATCGAGACGCTCTTCCTGTTCGGATCGAACCCCACGGAAGGACACCCGATCGTATCGATATGGCTCAAGAAGGCCCTGCGCAAGGGAGCGAACCTCATCGTCGCGGATCCGCGCAGGACCTGGATGGCCTCGCGCGCGAAGGTATGGCTCAATCTGCGTCCTTCCACCAACATCGCCCTGCTGAACGGCATCGTGAATGTGATCTTCGAGAACGGCTGGGAGAACAGGGAATTCATCGAGAAGAGAACGGAAGGGCTGGAGGAACTGCGGGCCAAGGTCTCCGAATACGGCCTTGACCGGGTTGCGGGCATCACGGGTGTTGCCAAGGAAAAGATCGTCGAGGCCGCGCGCCTCTATGCGAAGACCGGCACGTCGATGATCGTGTACGGGCTGGGCGTGACGGAACACCAGTCCGGCAGCGAAACAGCAATGGCCATCGCCAATCTCGCCCTCACGTGCGGCCACATCGGACGGCCGTCCACGGGCATCATGGCGCTCCGCGGCCAGAACAACGTGCAGGGAGCATCCGATCTCGGCCCCTATCCGTCGTCCCTCCCGGGATACCAGTCGGTCACCGACCCCAAGGCCCGCGCGAAGTTCGAAAAAGCCTGGGGTGTAACGATCAAGGACAAGCCGGGCCTCAAGTCAGTGGAGATGCTCGACGAGTGCACCAAGGGTAATTTCAAGGGACTCTTTGTCCTGGGATACGACATTGCCCAGACCGACCCGAACCTCAATCATGTATGGAAAGCGCTCGAATCGGTGGAATTCCTCGTGGTCCAGGACATCTTCCCCACGGAGACGACCCGCTTCGCCCACGTCATCCTGCCGGGCGCAAGCTTCGCGGAAAAGGACGGGACGTTCACGAACGGCGAGCGCAGGGTCCAGCGCGTCCGAAAGGCTATCGAACCCCTGGCGGGCATGGCGGAATGGCAGGTCCTGTGCCGTCTCTCGACGCTCATGGGATACCCCATGCAGTACGCGCATCCCTCGCAGATCATGGACGAGATCGCAAGCCTCGTGCCGATCTACGGCGGCATCGACTACGACCGCATCGACAAGAAGGGAATCCAGTGGCCCTGCCCCACAAAAGACCATCCCGGCACGACCACACTGTACACGGACATTTTTTCCCGGCCGGGCGGCAAGGCCAAGTTCATGGCCGTGGAGCAGAAAGGCGCGGGCGAAAAGCCGGACAGCGAGTATCCCCTCGTGCTGATCACGGGCAGGATCCGCGAGCATTACAACAACGGCTCCATGACCAGGCGGTGCAAGGGCATAGCCGAGATCGTTCCCGAGGAACTTCTCGAGGTCAGTCCTGAAGACGCCCAGGCTCACGGCATCGTCGACGGCGGACTGGTGACGGTCAGTTCACGCAGAGGTTCCGTCACCGCCAAGGCGCGCGTCACGAAGCGCTCGCAGCCCGGGAATCTGTTTCTCTCGTTCCATCACCGCGGAACCCTGACCAATCTTCTTACGTCGGGCTATCGCGATCCGATAACGGGGACACCGGAGTACAAGGCCTGCGCCGTGAAAATCGTGAAGGCCTGACAAGCAGGGCCTTTCCTCCAGCTTCTCCCCTCTGGCGGCCCTCCGCGTGCAGCGTACGTGCCCGTGGAGGTTCCCGCACCCGCTGTCAGCAGGTGATCAGGCAAGCAGGCCTGTGGAACGAAGCGAATCCTGTTCCTCAGAGGACTACTGCATCGGATCGTGCGGAAATGACGACCGCTCCTCCCTTCGATGACACACACACCGGCATGTCTCCTCATGACCCGGTTCGCCATATCCCTCGCATTCATGTCCTGCGCTCTCTTCCTTACTGAGCGCCCGCAGATGCCGCCCTGTCTGAACCGGGTTGCCGACGTGATACAGTCTCCTGCCCGCGTTTGCGCTTTGTCAAATCCGATTTTTTATGATATATTTCCGGGACAAAAAGCTTGCAGAACTCACTCTTCGGGAAAGGACGGTATGAAACCATGATACGTTTTTACCGCAACGTGAGAGTATTTATTTGCCTTTGCCTGGTGGCGGCATTTCTGGGCTGCGCCGCCACGCAGGAGCGCGACAGCACGGGCCAGTACTTCGACGACTCCGTTATCACCGCCAAGGTAAAGGCCGCCATCCTTGGGGAAGCTACGCTCAAGGTGTTTCAGATCAACGTCACCACCTATCACGGGATCGTTCAGTTGAGTGGTTTCGTGGACAAGCAGGAGAACGTCGACAAGGCGACCGAAGTAATCTCAAAGATTGCCGGCATAAAAGAAGTAAAAAACAGTCTTCTCGTGAAGCAGTAGACGAGGCGATTCCGATGAATGTTCTCGCGGTCAACGGCAGTCCGCGAAAAAAATGGAATACGGCAACGCTCCTCGAGAAAGCGCTGGAAGGCGCGGCATCCCGGGGAGCTTCGACATCGCTCGTCCACCTGTATGACCTCGATTACAAAGGCTGCTACAGCTGCTTTGCCTGCAAAATGCGGGGCGGAAAAAGCTACGGCCAATGCGCTGCGCAGGACGGCCTGACTCCGGTGCTGCAGAAAATCCGGGAAACCGATGCGCTCATTCTCGGGTCGCCCATTTATTTCGGGACCGTGTCCGGAGAAATGAGGTCGTTCATGGAGCGGCTTCTTTTTTCCGTCCTCACCTACACCAACCCGCCCGCATCGCTCTTTCCCCGCAGGATACGGACCGGCTTCATCTACACCATGAACACGACCGAGGAGCTGATGCAGACCTATTTTGTGAAGGACCACATCGCATTGAACGAGAGCTACATGAAAAGGATGTTCGGCTCCGCGGAGACCCTCCTCTGTTTCGACACCTATCAGTTTGACGACTATTCCAAGGTCGTCGCCGACCGCTTCGATCCCGCGGCAAAAGCCGCGCGCCGCAGGGAGGTCTTTCCCGGGGACTGCCGCAAGGCATTCGAACTGGGGGCGCGGCTTGCGGGATGAAGGCGCGATATGGGCGGTAACATAAGCGGCCTTCTTGCCATGGCAGCCACGGCCTTTCTCTGGAGCCTGGCCGGCCTGCTCATCAAGCTGATCGACTGGAATCCGGTGGCCATTGCCGGTGCACGCAGTCTCATTGCATCAGCGGTCATCGCCTGGTATCTCAGGCGGCCGATTTTTCATTTCTCGTTTCCGCAGATCGCAGCCGCTGTCGCGAACGCCGCAACGATGCTGTTGTTTGTTTCAGCCAACAAGACCACGACCGCAGCCAACGCGATTCTGCTCCAGTATCTCGCGCCGGTCCTGACCGCTGTTGTTGCCGCGCCTGTTTTACGGGAGCGGACACGCGCGGAGCACAGCGTGGCTATTGCCCTCGTGCTCATCGGGATGATCGTCATGTTTTCTGACGAACTCGGGGGCGGGAGATCCTTCGGAAACGCTCTTGCAGTCATTTCAGCGGTCACCTTCAGCTTCTTTTTCATTTTCATGCGCATGCAGAAGGACGGATCGCCGCTCGAATCCCTCCTGCTCTCGCACTGGATCACGGCAGGTATTTGCCTGTTCGTTTCGCTGTTTCTTCCCGCGCCGCACGTGACTGCGCGATCGCTCATCGCGGTAGCCCTGCTGGGTGCGGTTCAGATGGGCCTGTCCGCGGTTTTATTTTCCTATGCCATCCGGCGCGTCTCCGCAGTTTCGGCGAACATCGTTGCAATCATCGAGCCGGTCTTTAATCCCTTGTGGGTGTTCCTGGCGACCGGCGAAGCGCCGGGTGTCCGCACGCTCCTGGGCGGAAGCCTCATCATCCTTGCCGTGACCGCGGCATCGGTCATATCTGCAGGGAGGCGTTCCGGCAGCGAGCCCGCACTCTAGAAGTTTTATGCAGTGTGGTAATCCACGACCGCACGCAGTTCCCGCACCTTGCCGATGAACTCCGCGACTTTCTTGTGCTCCGGATGCTTCTGGTAGATGTCGAGGTCCTGCTCATTGTCGAACGCGGTCGTGAGCACGACGTCGTATGCCGCATCGGACGGAAATGCATTGATCCCGACCTCCAGCTGGCGGATCTGCGGGATTTTCCCCTTCAGCGCTTCCAGGTCCTGCTTTATTTTCCTCGCGTTCTGCAGCCGGTCGCCGCATTCCGAAACTTCCTTCAGCTTGAACATGACGATGTGCTTGAGCATGGTTCCCTCCGATACGTGCGTATTGCGTTTCAGGGCATATATGAAACAGTGACGGCAGCATAGTATAAATGTACCTCGAAATGCAAGGCGAATTGTCTTTGAATTCCGCTCCTCCTGCTTGCATGCGGCAGGCTCATTCATGCCATTACGGAATCGGTTTGATAATTGTTCTTGATTTTTCATCCTCCTTTCATTTATGATTATCATAGATCAGAGCAATCATCCAGATGAAGTGGGGAGCCTTCCATGCCTGCCGCCCTAGCCGACTTCGAACACCTTCTCGACCAATCCGTTAAAATTCACGGCCATCTCTGCGCAGGACAGGTCCTGGGCGTGCGCATGTCCATGCTGGGTCTGCGCAAGCTCGGGATTGCGGACCCGAAAGGCAAGGACCGCAGAAGCCTCCTGGTCTATGTCGAGATGGACCGGTGCGCAACCGATGCAGTGCAATCGGTGACCGGCTGCAGCCTCGGCCACCGGACCATGAAGTTTCTGGATTACGGCAAGATGGCCGCGACCTTCGTAAACCTCGCGACACGCAAAGCCGTGCGCGTCATCGCACTTGAGGAATCCCGGGAGAGAGCAAAAAACCTGTTCCCCGGTATGGCGAACAAGTATGCGGCCCAGCTTGAGGCATACAAGGTCATGCCCGATGAAGAGCTGTTCGCGGTCCAGGACGTCAAGGTCGAGCTCAAGCCCGAGGACATGCCCGGCAAGCCGCTCAGCCGTGTGATATGTGATGAGTGCGGGGAGCATGTGCAGGACATGAGGGAAGTGCGGCGCGACGGCAAAGTGCTGTGTATCGCATGCGCTGAAGGCGGATATTACACCGTCATCGACCGCATTTTTTTATGAGGAGCGTTATGCAGAAAAGTCATAACGGTCTGGAGATCAAATCCAAAATCTGGATAGAGATGGACGGCGAGCCCGTGTTCGGCAGGGGCCGCAGGCTGCTGCTCGAAGCCATCGATGCGCACGGCTCCATCAACCGCGCGGCAAAAGAAGTCGGCATTTCCTACCGCAAGGCATGGAGCCACATCAAGGCCATGGAAGCCAGGCTCGGAGTCGGACTGGTTACGCGCCAAGCAGGCGGCAAAAACGGCGGCGGTGCGGTTTTGACCGAGGATGCGAGAAAATTTCTGACGAACTTCGAAAACATGGAAAAGAAACTCCGGAAAGTCGCGGACCAATGTTTCGTCGCCTTGTTTGCGAAGAAGTGAATGATGCTAATGCAGCACCTCATGAGAAGCCTGCGGGAAAAGTTCCCCGTACCCTTCGTTCTCATGACCCACGATCTTGTTGAAGCCTGTTCGCTCGCGGACAAACTCATCATGTATGCTGCGGGAAAAAAGTGATACAAACAGGTGCGCCGTCCGATGTCCTGTCCTCCCCGTGCGGTCCCGATGTTTCGCGGCTGCTTGCCTCTTGTCGGGCTCGATATTGTTAATGATTATTATTCATTGCAACAATGATTTATATGAATTTTACTTTCCTCCCGCCCCCTTCTAAAATACTGTCGCTAAGCTATCTCCCAGAACCAACCCGTTTGTCTAATGCCCCTGCTTGCACCAGATCGGCAACGTGAACCAAAGCGTCCCTGTCGATTCGAGGAGCAGAAAACCTTATTCCAAACAGCGAAGGAGCGAATAGACCATGCACTTCACAGCTATTCTTTTTGTTGCTCTTGCACTAGGATTCTCGTGCCCGGCGGCACATGCCCAGGAGAAATGCACGGAAACCTACGGCACCGGCAAAAACGCTTTCAGTCTCGCGACCGGCAGCCCCGGGGAGCTTGGCCTGCTGAAAGTCCTGGGAGAAACATTCGGCAGGCAGGCGGACGCGTCGCTCTGCTGGGTCAAGGCCGGCTCCGGGGAGTCGCTCAAGCTCCTGCAGGACAAAAAAGCCGATATGATCATGGTCCACGCGCCCGACGCGGAGAAGAAGGCCGTTGCCGATGGCTGGGCCGCCAACCGCATGCTGATCGGCTCGAATGAATTCTTTATCGTCGGCCCCGCTGCCGACCCCGCCGCTATTGCGAAGACCAGGACCGCTGCCGAAGCCTATGCTGAGATCGCGAAGGCAAAGGCGAAGTTCTTCTCCCGCGGAGACAATTCCGGCACCCACAAAAAGGAAATGGACGTCTGGAAAAAAGCCGGCATTGCCCCCGCCGGCGAGTGGTACATCGTGACCAAAGATTTCATGACCGCCACGCTCAAGCGCGCCGACGCGGAGAAAGGCTACTTCATGACGGACAGCAGCACCTGGGTCGCCGAGAAGAAGAACGTACCCGGCCTCACGATCCTGTTCCGCGGCGACAAATTCCTGGTGAACACCTATCACACATTGACCCAGCCTGCCGGCGCAACCGCCGGTGCGGCCACTGCGGCGGCGTTCGTCAAATTCGTCTCGTCGCCGGAGGGGCAGAAGATCATCGCCGAATACGGCAAGGCCGCGCACGGCGAAGGGTTGTACAATGATGCAGCTTATGCGAAGAAGTATGATGACTGATTCACAAACCATGGCGTAACCGCGAGAGCACGGTGCTAGCGGAAAGAGGCAGTCATCGCTTCTGCCGGGCTTTTGATAAAATGACCCGGGTGCGTATCTGAATCCGCGTGTCCCGCATTGCGGGACCTTTGATTCATTCCATTTCCCAAGGAGGATCTCATGTCAGGCAAATCTCTTCTGCGCACGATCGCAGGCATTCTCGCCGTTTCACTTGTTTGTATCCTGTTCGGCATTTCGGCCGCGTCCGCGGAAACGCGCATCCGCTGTGCATCGACCACCAGCACGCAGAACTCGGGCCTCTTCGAGTATCTGCTTCCGATGTTCGAGAAGAAGACGGGCATCAAGGTTGATGTCGTGGCCGTGGGCACCGGCGCTTCCATCGAAATCGGCAAGCGCGGGGACGCTGACTTCGTGTTCGTTCACGCCAGGGAACTGGAAATGAAGGCTGTTGAAGAAGGATACTTCGTGAACCGGCATGATGTCATGTACAATGATTTCGTGATCATCGGGCCCACGAACGACCCGGCGAAGATCAAGGGCATGCAGTCGGCGCTCGACGCATTCAAGAAGATCGCCGAATCGAACACGACCTTCGTGTCGCGCGGGGACAAATCAGGCACCAATACCAAGGAGCTCTCGATCTGGAAAAAGGCCGGCATTGAACCGGCCGGCAAGAAATGGTATCTGGAGGTCGGCCAGGGCATGGAAAAAACCCAGCGCATTGCGGATGAAAAGCGCGCCTACACGCTTACTGACCGCGGAACCTGGCTCGCAACGAAAGACAAGGACAAACTCGACATGGTCATCGTACTCGAAGGCGACCCGACCCTGTTCAACCAGTACGGCGTCATGGCAGTAAACCCGGAAAAGTTCAAAACCGTCAAATACAAGGAAGCAATGGCGTTCGTGAACTGGATTATCTCCAAAGAAGGCCAGGACGCGATAGCCGGCTTCAAGGACAAGAACGGGAACCCGCTTTTTATTCCGAACGCAAAATAGCTGATCGTCTGTTGTCGGACCCATCCCCCTCTCCGCCTCCCCTGCCCGGGAGAGGGCGGGGGCGGGGATGGGCCGCGCGCTGATGACGGGGCATCTTAACGTCTAATGGACTCTCTTCTATCCGGATTCGTTCAAGCTTTCAACCTCATTCTCCATCTGAACCCCGAACTTTTCGGCATTATTCTTCTGTCTTTGAAAGTGTCCGGCTTCGCCCTCGTTATCGCCACGGCTCTCGGTCTTCCCTTCGGCGCGCTAATCGGATTCAAGCGTTTTCCCGGCAGGGAGACGGCCGTCAGCATGCTGAACACCTTCATGGGGCTTCCGCCTGTGGTGGTCGGACTGTTCGTGTATCTCCTTCTTTCGCGGAAAGGACCGCTCGGCTTTCTGGGGCTGTTGTACACGCCGTCTGCCATGATCATCGCCCAGTCGATCCTCGCGTTCCCGATCGTGGCTGCGCTTTGTCACACGGCGATCATGGGTGTGGATCCGATCATTCGTCAGGCCGCGCGCACACTCGGAGCGACGCAGCTCCAGGAAACGAAAACCGTGATTCTCGAAGCCCGCTACGGCATCCTTTCTGCCGTTATCGCGGCGTTCGGCAGGGTCATGGCTGAAGTCGGCTCCATCCTGATCGTGGGCGGCAACATCGCAGGCTACACGCGCGTCATGA
>DATHDE010000216.1:0-18567 GCA_035490495.1 Nitrospirota bacterium | reverse complement strand
ATCTTCCAGGCATGTCTGCTGCGGTTCCGGCCGATCATGATGACCACGATGGCAGCGCTCCTCGGCGCCCTGCCGCTTGCCGTGGGGCACGGCGTCGGTTCCGAGTTACGCAGGCCGCTTGGCATCGCGATTGTCGGTGGCCTGATCTTCAGCCAGATGCTGACGCTCTATACCACGCCCGTGGTCTACCTTTATCTGGATCGCTTCAGAATCTGGTTCGATGCACTTCGGGGACGGCGCAGGATGCGGACCCGCCCAGGATAATATGATTGACTATTTCCTGCCTCTTCAATATAATCCGCCATCTCCCTGAGGTGATGCTTTCTCAAGGACACTCGTAAAGACAGAGAGACCATCCGCACCCGTGAATATTTCATGCATTGTAGCAACCTATAACAGGCCGAGATACCTCAGGCGAAGCATTGCCAGTTTTGCGGCATCAGTCGTGCTGCCGCTCGAGGTGCTGATTGCGGACGATGGAAGTACTGCGGAAACGATCGAAGTCGTAAAGGAGCTGCAGGAGCGTTTTCAGCAGGCCTTTCCCGTTGTCCATGTACGGCAGGAGCATGACGGGATCAGGAAACAGCGCGTTGTGAATGAAGCGGTTCGACGGTCAACAGGCGACTATCTGTTCTTTACTGACGGCGATTGTCTGGTCCACCGCTTGTGTCTGAAAGCGCATCTTGAGCGTAACGATCCGCACGCCATTCTGGCAGGACAAAGCGTGCAGGTCGGCCAGGAATTGACCGAACGGATTCTGGCGGATGAATCCGTGCTGAAATCGCTGCGCGCACGGCTTCTTGTTGATTTCATTGCGCGCAGATCCCATCATGCAAAAGAAGCCTTTATTCTCCGAAGTGGCATCCTTCGCAACCTGTTGCAGCGTGACAGGATAAAATCAGCCACATCGGTCATCGGGCGCAATTTCAGCATATATAAAAAACTGTTTCTTGATATCAACGGATATGACGAGGATTTCTGGGCTTTTGGAGACGAGGACGCAGATTTGGGAATCAGAGTCATCAACTCAGGCGGGTTCATCCGATCAGTCAGGAATATGGCAATTGTGTACCATCTCTATCATCCGGGTACGTGGGACATGAATACGGAACATTTTAAATTCAACGCGATGATCAAACAGCGCAGGATTGAAAACAAGGAACAACGCTGTAAAAACGGCATCATAAAATATACGGACGAAGACCTGTTCCCCCCAGCTCAATTCACCGCTCAATGATACAGGTACATGATCATAAGACAACATTCAAGCATGTTTACCGAAGTAACTACAAAAGACCAGATCGCCACTGTCGCAGCCTTGGCGCGGGAAATATGGGTCGAGCACTATACTCCGATCATCGGCAGGGACCAGGTGGAGTACATGTTGCAGCGATTCCAGTCCCGCGAGGCGGTCGCCGCACAGATCGGGAACGGCATCCGTTATTTTCTGATCGCCGGGGAGGGCCATTCCATCGGCTACCTTGCCGTGCAGCCGAAAGGCGATGAGTTGTTCCTGAGCAAGATCTATGTGCTGGCCGCCTTACGCAGAAAAGGCTACGGACAAAAGGGGGTCGATTTCGCGGAAACCCTAGCCAAAAACGGAGGATTTAAAAAAATCACGCTCACGGTGAACAAACAGAACAGCATCGCTATCCAGGCATACGAAAAAATCGGTTTCAAGCACCAAGGTCCTGTTGTCCAGGATATCGGAGGCGGTTTTGTCATGGATGACTACAGGATGGAAAAAAGAATATAAACCTTTGCCAAGAGTAAACCCCGGGATGAACAGGTCCCTACCTATCGCGGCATACATCTGATTCCTTGAAGGCTCAGTGGCTGAAACGCCGCCCGATAAAAATGCACAACAAGCAATAAGCCCTGATCCGGATACTACGCAGTTGCAGAAAGCATGCCTACAGGGAACAAGTCATTTATTATTGCCACTGTTTCATGCACAGGCCCCAACCGCAAACTACCTGTTTCCAGTAGAAAAAAACGATTCAATATGTTATAGTGCGCTTGATGCCCGTCGTGTGTGCATGTTGGGCAGGAGACCGGCGTGAATCTGTCCTGATGGCCGATGCGCGAAATATCTTTACACGGAGCTGTGCAGGGCAGATGATCATGCCTGCGAAGATGGGAATGTAATGAATAAAAAGATAATGGCCATAATTCTATTTACCGCATTGGCTGCTTGCGCGACGAAAGAACCGCCGTTCGATGCTGTGACGTCGTTCAGAGAGGCCGAAGAAAGCATGAAGAACGCGGACTATGAAAAAGCCCGCAAGCGATATCAGGAGATAGAAGAAAAATCACCGGATAAGAGCTATGATGCAGTGCTCATGCTGCGGGTTGCGGACACGTATTACGGCGAGGAAAAGTACAGTGAAGCAGCAGTGGAATACCAGGCGTTTCTGAACTACCACCCCGCTCACAAAGATGCCCCCTATGCCCAATACCAGGTCGCTATAAGCAGCTACAAGGATCTTCTGACCATTGACCGTGATCCCTCACCGGCGTATACGGTGATCAGAGAAATGAAAAAGCTCCAGGAAAAGTATCCCCGAAGCATGTATGAAGGAGAAGCGCAGCGTTACATAGCCATTGCTACGGAATGGATCGCGGATTATGAACTGTACGTGGCGAGGTTTTATTACCGGAAGGGGTCCTACAAGGCGGCAGCAGGACGGTGCGAAAAGCTTCTGATCGACTATCCCGGCGCGCGTGCTGAAAAAGACGCCCTGTACTACGCCGGCCTGGCGCACGAAAAGCTGGGCGAAAAGGACCTCGCACGAGACCGCTTCAACGCCTTGGCGCAAAAATATCCTGCCATGAAGTCGACCGCACAGGCACAGCTCCGAAAAATCGATACCTTATGAAGTACTACCCCGCCTATCTCGATCTGCGCGACCGCCCCTGCCTTGTGATCGGTGGCGGTTCCGTGGCGGAGCGGAAGGCGATGCTGCTGCTCGAAGCAAGCGCGCGCGTTTCTGTGCTGAGCCCCCAATTCACGCCGCGGCTGCATGAGCTGGCCTCAGCGGGCAGCATCGTCCTGCAATTAAAGACCTTCGAACCCGCTGATGTCCGCGGATATTTTCTTGTCCTTGCCGCAACGGATTCACCTGAGGTGAATATACGTGTTGCACGGACCTGCAAAGAACAGAATATCCTGGTGAACGTTGCCGCTCCTCCCGAGGAAAGCACATTCATCGTACCGTCGGTTGTCGAGCGGGGAGATCTGCTCATCGCCCTCTCAACGAGCGGTGTCAGCCCGGCGCTGTCGCGAGCCATTCGAAAGGACCTTGAACAGAGATATGGTCCAGAATACGCTTCGTTTCTTTCGATGCTGGCCGGTGTCCGGAAGCAGCTGCTGCAAACCATGACCAATCAGCAGGCGAGGCGCAGAGTATTTCAGTCAATCGTGGATTCCGACATCCTAGAATTGCTTCGGCAGGGGAATTATCGGATGGCTGAAGAAAAAATGGAAAAACTTGCAGGATTGCCGCAGGCCAGTCTGAGACGCTCCCCGGCGTAAAATCAATTTCCACCGATCAGTTCACCCCGTATTTCTACTTCATCAGATTGTCCAGCCAGTGCACAAGGTCCTCTTGCCGCGCGGGAGCGCCATCGAGGCGGGCGATGAACCGGCCGTTATTGTATACAATAAACGTGGGAGTGGCTTTAATCTGAAAACGGCGTGCAAGGACCGGTTCTGCATCCACATCGATTTTTATGATCTTCAATCTGCCCGCACGTTTTGATGCAAGATCCGCGATAAACGGCTCCACGGAACGGCAGTAGCCGCACCATTTGGCCCAGAACTCAGCCAGAAGGAAACCGGGCCATCCCGCTACCTGCTGATCGAAGCTTGCCGTACTGGCATGCAGGGGGGCCCGCGGAATGACGAGGGGCGTTCTGCACTGCCCGCACAGGGGGCGGCCTTCCAGCCTGGACACCGGAATGCGGTTGAGGGTTTTACATGCGCTGCAACGCAGCAAGACAGTATCTGACATGGTGGCACCTGGATGGGCAGGTCACTGAAGGTCCGAGGGGCAGCATCAGGACACGGGTCCACCGCCGATGTTTTTAATGGCTTCCTGGACTTTCAACGAGTTTGGATCGCGGCGCAACGCGTCGTTGAACGTGGCGAGCGCCTTTGCTTTGAGTCCGTTTTTCGAGTAGAACGTCCCGAGTTCCATGTAGTAATCAATTTTTGACGGGGCCATCTTCAACGCCTGTTTGAACAGTACTTCAGCGTCGTGCCTGCGTCTCGGTATGCGCGCAAGGGCGAGTCCGTGATGGAATACATATTCAGCGTTTGAAGGATCGAGCTTGACCGCCCAGGAGAATGCTTCCTCCGCACCCCAAAAATTATTGAGGTGGAACTGCTTCAGCCCTTCGTTGAACTGCGTCATTGCTGTTGTTTTTTGGGTGTTCTGCTGCGAGGCAGGCACTTCGTCCCCGCGGCTATACCGCTTGACGCCGCGACCCAGCGCACTCGTGTACTTTTCGCGCGAGTCTTCCCTGCTCAGGATATTGTACGCTTCAGTGACGTTTATAAACAGGGTGTTGAGCTGGTCCTTCAGCTCGGCCATATCGGAATCCGTATGCCGGTCGGGATGATACATCTTTGCAAAGCGGAAATATGCTTTCCTGATTTCATGGGGCTCGGCGCTCCTGCTGATGTCGAGTATCTGGTAGTAGTCCTGCGATTCAAGCGCATCAAACGCACGGAGGATCGTTTCTTTCGAAACCGCGCCGTCCACTGAAGCGGCATCAGCAGCCGGGGCAGCGTGCTGCTCGGCGATTTTCCCGCTGCCGACATCCAGAATCCCCAATGCGCAGAGTGCATACAGCGTCTTCAGGGTGATAAAATCACCGGCTTCCGATACGGCGCAGATTTCCTCGATCGTCCTGCGACCGTCGGCCAATGCAAGAATGTCCAGCTGGTCGCGATTCAGAACAATCCCCTGTTGATGCGCGGGGCCGTCCTTGCCAGGAACCATAATCGCATTGAGCGAAGGAAGCGATTTTCTGATTGTTTTCCAATCCAGGCTGTCTGCGCTAGAAAGGACCAACGCGCCTGCTGAGAGTTGGAGAGGGATGATTTCACCTATCGGTATCGGCTGGCTGTCCAGGGAGTATTTACCGTCGATCCAGGCAAGCACGCTCGTAACGATTTTGGAAACCTGGTGTTTGGCGCCTTCTACGAGCTTGTTCGGCGCAAGGAAACCGCGTTCGACGAGGACGGCGCCGAGCGGCTTTCCCGTGTTGTGGGCCGCCTCAGCTGCTGCCGCATGCTGCTGCTCCGTAATCAGGCCCGCGTTCAGTAATGACGGTCCGAGCTGGTCGGCAGGCTGGTTCGAAGATGCATAAATTATCTCCCCGGAACGGAAGTAAATCTTCTTCGTTTCGTTGTCACGTGATGCAACAAGCGTTCCGGACTTCTTCCCGATACGAAATTCCTGGAACAGCCGGGCTATCGTCATCCCCTTGATGATGCCTGATGGTGTGATCATCCAAACCCTCGTGCTACTGACGTCGATTATAATTCTAACGGAAAAACATTTCCATGGAAAAAAACACAGCCGGTTCCAAAATTATGGGTTCCGCATGTTGCAAAATTCAGGCTGCAGCCGGGGATATGTTGCAGCCGGTGATATTGACTCCCGGCTCCGTTCTTATTATAATTAGATCATTACCTTCCTGACGCAGTAAACGAAACCTTTACTTCCCTGACATTCACCATGGTACACAGTAATACTTTATATGAGGACATGACCATGAAGACGGGCCTCTATCTTGGCATTGATATCGGATCAGTGACGATCAAAACAGCTGTGATCACAGAAAAACAGGAAGTGCTTTCAGAGACCTATGAGCGGATAAAAGGAGACCCGCTCAGGGCGCTGCTGGAACAGCTTCGATTTCTGGAATCGCACACTGCTGCAGGAGAAATAAAGGCGGCAGCTATTACGGGAAGCGGCGGCAAACACGCCGCCGAAACAATCGGCGCACTATTCGAAAACGAAATACTCGCCCAGGCGGCATTTGCGGGAAGTTTTCATCGGAACGCACGAACCGTAATCGAAATGGGCGGCGAGGATGGAAAACTCATCGCGCTGTCCTACGATGAAACAAGCCGGACAGCAAAGATAGAGGACTTTTCCATGAACACCGCCTGTGCCGCGGGGACCGGATCCTTCCTGGATCAGCAGGCAGCGCGTCTTCATCTCACCATTGAACAGTTCAGCGCCATTTCCCTGAAGTCAAAAACGCCGCCCCGCGTTGCGGGCAGGTGCAGCGTGTTCGCAAAAAGCGATATGATACACCTCCAACAGATCGCAACACCGGATTTTGATATAGTTGCTGGCCTCTGCTATGCGATGGCCCGTAACTTCAAGGCAACGATCGGCAAAGGGAAGAAATTCCACATGCCTGTCCTGTTCCTCGGCGGAGTTGCAGCCAATCTTGGCATGAGGCGCGCCTTTCAGGACGTGTTGAAGCTGTCGGAAGGGGAACTGGTAGTACCTGCACATTATGCTACATCAGGGGCTCTTGGAGCAGCGCTGCTTGCTGCGCGCCAAAAAACGCCACGCCGGTATGAAGGCGTACGGGCTCTTTCCGACATGATCGTCAGACAGCAGGCGCGTCCGAGGCAATCCATGCCCCGGCTCGTGCATCCCTCGGGCATTCTGCCGAATCCAGGCCAGGACATTCAGCCGGACAAGCAGAAACGCATTGAAGGATATCTCGGTGTCGATGTGGGTTCCGTATCTACGAATGTCGTAGTCATCGACAGGGCCGGACATGTTCTGACAAAGCGGTATCTCCCCACCGCCGGCAGGCCGATTGAAGCGGTCAAACAGGGGCTCGCCGAAGTGGGGGATGAAATCGGCGCCCGCGTGACCATCCTGGGCGCAGGCACCACGGGATCCGGACGATATCTCACCGGAGATATGATCGGAGCCGACGTGGTTCGCAATGAAATCACCGCACAGGCAACCGCAGCAGCAGCCATCGATCCCCTTGTGGATACGATATTCGAAATAGGCGGGCAGGACTCCAAGTACATCAGCCTGCAAGACGGCGTGGTGGTCGATTTTGAAATGAACAAGGCATGCGCAGCGGGTACGGGCTCCTTCCTGGAAGAGCAGGCTGAACGCCTCGGCATAAAGATCCGGCGGGAGTTCGAGAAAAAGGCGCTCTGCGCCGAATCGCCGTGCAGATTCGGCGAGCGGTGCACCGTTTTCATGGAATCCGACCTGGTGCACTCGATGAACACGGGGGCCACCGTCGAGGAGCTGACCTCCGGACTTGCCTATTCCATCGCGTACAATTATCTGAATAAAGTGGTTGCCGGGAAGCGGGTGGGGGAACGCATCTTTTTCCAGGGAGGAGTTGCGGCGAACAAGTCCGTTGTCTCCGCCTTTGAAGCTATAACCGGCAAGCATGTTACCGTGCCGCCGCACCATGAAGTGACGGGCGCCATCGGCGCGGCGCTCCTCGCGCGGGAAGGAACCGCCGGGGAGAGTGCGTTCAAGGGTTTCGACCTCAGCAGGCGTGCATATACCGTCAAAACATTCGAGTGCGCTGAGTGTGCAAACCGGTGCGATATCCGTATGGTGAGCTTCGAAGGAGAAAAACCGCTGTACTACGGAAGCAGATGCGAGAAATATGATGTCAAGCGAAAGGCCGGTTCGGACCCGCTTCCTGATCTCTTTGCCGAGCGGGAGCGCATGCTGCTGGAAGCGGTCCGCACGCGGAAACCAGGTGAACACGACAAGACAATCGGCGTCCCGCGCATGCTGTATGTGAACGATTACATCCCCCTCTGGATGACCTTTTTCAGCGAACTGGGCTTTCGCGTTGTACTTTCTGACAGAACCTCGAGGCCGCTGATCAACCGGTCTTTGGAGGCTACGACAGCGGAAACCTGTTTCCCGGCAAAAGTCGGTTTAGGTCATGTCCTCGATCTCCTCGACAAAAAAGTCGATATTCTGTTTCTCCCAAGCTTCATACGTTTTCCCGTGGAGTGGAATGTTCAACAAAGCGCCCAGGCATGCCCCTATGCCCAGGCATTCCCGTATGTTGCAAAAGCCTCGCTGCGCTTATCCGAAGTCCGCATTATCGATCCAGCCCTGTATTTCGATAATGACCGCCGAATCAATGCCACAATGCGGAAAATCGGCAAGAGCCTGGGGAAAAGCGGGGCGGCAGTCTCGCGGGCCCTGAAATACGCCCTGGAAGCGCAGCAGCGCTATCACCGTGCCATGGAGCGGCGCGGGAGGGAAGTGCTCAGCGCAATAAAACCAGGCGGGACGGCCCTGGTACTCATAGGCCGTACGTACAATACCTGCGATCCCGGCGTAAATATGAATCTCCCTGCGAAGATTCGTGAACTTGGCGTTCAAGCCATTCCCATGGATTTCCTGCCGCTGCACGACGTGGATATGAAAGGTCATGAGAGCATGTACTGGAGATCCGGCCAGAAGATAATTGCCGCGGGGAGGTTTATGAAGCGCCATGCAGGGTTGTATCCGCTCTACATTACAAACTTTGGGTGCGGACCTGATTCGTTCATTACGCATTTTTTCCGTCGAGACAGGGAGGGGCTGCCATTTCTCCAGCTCGAAATCGATGAACACAGCGCCGATGCGGGGGCGATCACCCGGATCGAAGCCTTCCTCGACAGCCTCAGAAATGTCAAAAAGACCCAGAAGCTTGCTGCCCCGCGCGTAACGGCGTCTCCGGGGGAAAAAGGATCGCTGTACGAAAAGAAAATCTACCTGCCATTTATGACCGACCACGCCCACGCGCTTGCAGCGGCATTCCGCTCCTGCGGCGTTGATGCTGAAGTGTTGCCTGAATCGGACGAAGACACGGTCAGGCTCGGCCGTGAAAACAGTTCAGGGCGCGAATGTTATCCTTTGGCGCTCACCGTTGGCGACATGATCAAGGCGACGCGGCGTCCCGGATTTAATCCGGCGAAAAGCGCCTTTTTTATGCCTACGGGCAAGGGACCCTGCAGGTTTGGGCAATACCATCGCTACCACCGCCAGGTGCTCGATAAACTGGGGCTCTCCGAAGTCGAGATTCTGTCACCCATGCAGGATGAATCGCTCCATAATGACGTGCGCGCGCTGGACCGGAATTTCGTGCTCATGAGCTGGCGCGGCGTGCTGGCTGTTGACATGATCCAGAAAGCGTTGTGGGAAACACGACCGTATGAAATGAAGGCCGGAGCAGCAGAGCAGGTATATCAAGCATCATTGCGGAAGATTATTACCGGCATTGAAAAACAGCAGGATTTGGTCCCCATCTTAAAGTCGATCTATCGCGACTTTATGGCTGTTGAAATATCTGAGCGTACGAAACCCGTAATCGGCATTGTTGGAGAGATTTATATCCGCTCAAACCGCTTCAGCAATGAAGATGTTGTACGCCGCGTGGAAAAACTGGGTGGTGAGGCCTGGGTGGCGCCCATATCGGAGTGGCTCCTGTATGTGAATGAGACGGCAAAGGTTTCAGCGCTCAGGAACCGTGCTTGGAAGCATCTCCTGAAAGCCTACCTGACGGGCAGAGTGCAAAAAAAGGAGGAAGAGCGGTTTTTGGCGAGCTTCAACGGATCCTTGCGCAGTCTGCATGAACCGACCATCAGGAACACCCTGCGTGCGGCGCTTCCTTATGTGCACTACTCGTTTGAAGGAGAGGCCGTTTTATCGGTCGGAAAAGCCATAGACTATTTGAAACGGGGAGCGTCCGGTATCGTGAATGTCATGCCCTTTACCTGCATGCCGGGGACGATAGCAACGGCGCTTTTGAAACGTGTGCGGGAGGATCATCAAAATGTTCCGGTGCTCAATATCGCTTACGAGGGCCAGGGGGATTCCCAAACACAGACGCGGCTGGAAGCTTTTATGCACCAGGCGAAAGCATATCACAGGAAAGGAGAACCCCGCGCATTTGAGCAGTAGTGGCGATGTTTTTTCCGCAATGAACGGGGGTGCACTGCAGCGATCAGTCAAGAAAAAACTGTATGGAATCAATCACTATTCATGAAGCAATTCTGAGGAGCATCAACGACGCTGTATACGTTGTTGACCGCGACATGCGGATACAATATGCAAATCCAGCGGCTGTCCGCATAACAGGGTACACCATGGAAGAATCCCTCGGGAAAAAGTGTTACGAAATATTTTGCGAACAATCCCCCAGGTGCACGGTGGGGTGTCCTCTGATGAAGGCGGTTCACGATAACATTCCTTCTCTGCGACGTGACGCGGAAACGCGAACAAAGGGCGGCATCTTGCGGATGACCCAGATATCAATATCGCCCTCACATGATGCTCACTGGGGCGACGGGGCCGTTCTGATCATCAACGATATAACGGAACTCAGACAGGCAGAGGAAAAGGTGATCCTCAAGAACAAATTTCTCACGAAAGTAATTGATGCGCTTCCCCATCCATTTTACGTCATTGATGCTTCGAATTACCGGTTGAAACTGGCGAATTATGCGGCCTGTCCGGGCAGCATTCCGAAAGAAGCTACGTGTCATGAATTCTCCCACCAGCGAAGGAAGCCGTGCAGGGGGGACCAGCACCCCTGCCCGCTGAAGAAGATCCGGGAAACAGGCCAGCCCGTCATGGTTGAGCACACTCATCGATACGCTGATGGTTCCCTCAAGGAGGTGGAGGTCCACGGATATCCACTCTTCGACGACAAAGGGAATCTGATGCAGATGATCGAGTATTGCATCGATATATCCGATAGAAAGCAAGCAGCCAAGGAACGGGACTTGCTCATTCAGGACCTGCAGCACGCACTGGGCGAAGTAAAGGCGCTGAGCGGCCTTCTCCCTATCTGTTCCTCCTGCAAAAAGATCAGGGATGACCATGGCTATTGGAATGATCTTGAACAGTATATCAGCAAACACTCCGAAGCGGAATTCAGTCACAGTATCTGCCCCGACTGCGCACAAAAGTTGTATCCCGACCTGTATCGCAGGATAAAATCATCATAATGATATGCGGTGTGGCGGTGCAAGGTAAATGAACGTAAAAATCAGTGCCGCCTCCATTATCCTGTCTTGCGAATCAGACCCCTTTCAGCTATAATGTCGTTAATTTTAATCCCGTGTAGATAAACAGCTAACCAGACTATCCTACCGACAAAGTGGGAGATATCCTCTGTGATTAAGCTCTTCCAAAAAGTTTTCGATCATCTCCAGGACCGGTTCAGCATATATTTCCAGTACGTACGAAAGCACTGGAAATCCCTCCTCGTCACGGTGACACTGGGAGTGCTTGCTATCGTTATTTTCCTGGGATGGTTGTCTGCAAAAAAGGTAAGGGATACCGTAGTCGAGAACTTCAACCAGCAGCAGCTTGTTCTGGCAAGGCACGCAGCGTCCCAGACGGAAATCTTTTTTGACATCATCAAAAGAGAAATGTCGCTTTTAAGTAAACATCCTGCCTTGACGTCATCTGATCCTGCATTACTAGAGAAATTACTTCCCGTGTCCTTCTCGCTGTTTGCTGATGAGGGGCTGCTCGAAATCCGTTATTTTGATGCTGTATCCAAGCACGTCTATAGGGCCGTTCCGCAGGGGAAAGAGTTCCGTATCGAACAGCCGACCTCACGAGACCGGGAATTGTTTTCATCCTCCCTCAAGAGCAGCAACCAAGATAGGCTACATTTTCATGTATTCATTGAACATGGTCCTGCAGCCGATACGGGGAAACATACCGCACTGCTTTACCTTGCAAAGGATGTCTATACCCCGGAGAATTCAAGTATGCGGGGAATGCTGATCTGTGTCGTCGACGGATTAGTCGTAGCTGAGCGGCGGCTCAAAGACATCCGCTCCGGCCGCACAGGATATGCGTGGCTGATCGACAACAACGGGTTTTTCCTTTATCATCCCGTCGCGGACTTTATCGGCAAAGATGCCTTCGAAGCGCGCAGGGAAAGGGGACCATCGATCTCATTTACGCAGATCGACTCCATTCAGAACGAGAAGATGCTGAAAGGCGAGGAGGGAACGGGAGCATATATTTCCGGCTGGCACCGCGGAATGCACGGTACAATAAAAAAGCTCATTGCTTACAGTCCCGTACGAATTTCTGCCACCCCGGAACCAATGACGTGGTCCGTCGCTGTTGTTGCTCCCATGACAGAAGTTGAAGGCGCCATCGCAGACATCCAGTTCCGGCAGAACCTGCTCGAAGGAAGCATCATTATATTCGTGCTGATCGCCAGCTTCATAACGTTCACGGTTTTGGCCCAATGGTCCACCGCCCTCGAAGAGGAGGTCCACAAGAAGGCCGATGCACTCCTGCAGTCGGAGAATCAATATACATCGCTCGTAGAGCATGCCAGCGACATCATCTACACAGTCGATCACGGCGGGAAATTCCTTACGGTCAATAAAGCAGGTACAGATTTTTTCAAGAAAACCAGGGCGGAAATTATCCAAAGCGATATCGGCCGTATCTGTTTCAATGAGGAGAGCGCGTCTCGGCAGTACAAGGCGATCAATGATGTATTTGAAACAGGTGAGAGCCGCGAGATCGTTTACCCGATCAATATTAATAATTCGGAAATCTGGGTGAGCACCAGCTACAGCCTCGTAGGCGGCAGTACCGGGACCGTTCCGACCGTACTCGGGATCTCCCGGGATGTCACGCAGCGGAAAAGGAGCGAAGAGCGGATGTACCATACGGAAAAACTGGCTTCGCTTGGTACGCTTGCCGCCGGAGTGGCGCACGAGATCAATAATCCGCTCGCAGTCATCCTTGGCTTTACTGACATGCTTCTGGAAAAAACGGGCGCTGATCCCGATATGCAAGAAATGCTAAAAACCATTGAAAAACAGGGAAATAATGCGAAGCGGGTTGTTGAAAACCTGTTGAGCTTCGCGCGATACCGCGAAGGCAAAGAAACTCTCTTTGACGTCAATGAAAGCATTGAAGACGTTTTGCAAGTAGCAGGGAATACCCTCAAGGTCAGCAAAGTGACTGTCGAGAAGGAATTCGGGAAGGACCTGCCGTCCTTCCGCGGAGATGCACGAGAAATAGAGCAGGTAATCTTGAATATCGTCAACAATGCCGTTCATGCAATGAAAGGGAGCGGTGTTCTGACGATAAAAACCTGTTTATCCGGCAGCGGCAAGGCGGTAGAAATCAGGCTTTCCGATACCGGGACGGGGATACGAAAGGAGCATCGGGGAAAGATTTTCGACCCGCTGTTCACGACCAAGGAAGTAGGACAGGGAACCGGGCTCGGGCTGTCCGTTTGCTATGCAATCGTTTCCAAATACGGCGGCACCATCACCTTTGAAACGAGATCTGAAGAGGACGGTCCGCCGACAGGAACGACCTTCATCGTTGATTTGCCCATTGCAACGAAAGAACGGACGCAATCGGCGCCGATTGCTACGTAGCATAATCAGAATCATGTGCTTGTTCTCCGATACGAGAAATCCGCATAACGACATCAGGAGGCTACACTATGGCAGACAAAATATTGCTTCTTGACGACGAACCTGACATGCTGAAGCTGCTCGGGATGATCATCAGGGAGAAAACACGCTATGAATCCGTCGCTACCAACAATCCCCACGAAGCAGTGGAACTCGTCAAGAAAGGCGGGTTCAACCTCGTGATAACGGATCTCAAGATGCCGGGGCTCGATGGAATTGAGGTGCTTGAAGCATTAAAAAAGTGGGATGAGGACATCCCGGTAATATTCGTAACAGCATATGGTTCTGCAGAGTCGGCGTTTGAGGCAATGCAGAAAGGCGGGTTTGATTTCATCACCAAACCGTTTAAAAAGGAACAGATTCTCTTTACGATCGAAAAAGCAATGAAATTTGCCGCACTGCAGAAGGAAAACAAACGTCTGAAGGAGCAGCTGAAGGCCTCGGGCGGGGCGCAGGCCTAGTCCAGGGGTGTCATTCGGTTCATTGTTCTTCCGCGACGTGGTCCCTCAGAAAGTCCTCGATAAACAGGTCTGTTATTGCATCATTGTACATTGCCATATCGAGCTGCTTCGTATAGGCAGTTAACTTGCCGAGAACTTCGAGCGTTCTTGACGTATCGGTCAGACTGCGCTTGGGCAGTGTCGCATTCATCAGATCTCCCTTGATCTCAATGCCGAATCCCAGTTTTTTCAATATCTCCGTGATCAGCCGGATGCGCCTTAATCTGCGGTCCGTCGTCGCCCCGCCGCCCTTAAAAAGGAATTTTATATAGTTCGAGTTCACGACATCGCTCAAATAAGATTCGACGGCCGAGAAATGATAGCCCAGGCGGATGCTGAAATTCATGTAATTCGATGAAATAACAGCATAGCTCCTGTCGGCCGTTTCACGCAGTTCCGCTTCAGGTATCTGAGCCGTGTTGGCGACCATCCCCAGAAAACCTTTTACGTCAGCGGCCCGTGGTTCGGGCCACCGCATGCTTTTCATCCCCTTCAGGAATGATGCAAAAGGCAGGGACCGGATGTCGGCTGAGGTCGCTTTGGTGACGTTTTCTGCGAGTCCGCAGTCGAGATCGATGAGATACGCATCCATGGGAATGCCGGCCCTGAGCGGGACGGCACTGCAGGAATCCATATCATGGTCCGAGCCGATAGAAAACATATCATTCATGGCTTTTTCATGCGAAAATCTTGTAATGTCGTGATACGTCCTGCAATGTTCCGGGGCAAAAGTCTCCGCGTCGGGGTTCACCAGATTGAGCGGTGAGATCAGTGCGAATGCACTTTCGAGGACGCGGTAAACGCGTGTTTCACGGAATGACGATTCACGGGATGCAGCGCATTTCATGATTTCCTCAACCCTGCCTCGGTAGACATTGCAGTTTACGGCGTCTACCGTTATTTCCTCGCCGTCCTGGACGGCTTGCATCGCATTTTCCGCGTTCACGATGGTCGGGACTGCATATTCGCGCGCCAGCGACGCCATATGACCGGTGATGCTGCCTTTCTCTATGATGAAGGCTGAAGCCTTTTCCATAACAAGAACAAAATCGGTGGACATATGGGATGCAACGAGAACGCCGCCGTCAGGAAACGCCTTAAGATCCGTTCCGTTCCGGACCACGAAGGCACGGCCGCATCCGACGCCTCTGCTGGCGATGAGTCCTTTGTCGACCAGAAGCGGGTAATGATCCACGCGACGCGGTACTGCCATGTGTGCTGATGTCGATGCCGCGGTTTTCAAAGGCCTGCTCTGAAGCAGGAAAATCCCGCCGTTTTTGTCAACAGCCCACTCGATGTCCTGAGGTTTCCCATAAGCCTTTTCGAGTTCAGTTGCGTATCCAGCCAGTGTAGTGACCTCTGCATCACTGAGCGCGGCTGCCATCCCGCCCTGATCAGTGACAACCTTTTCTGCAATATCACCCCCGTCTGCGCACACGAGCATGACTCGCTGGTCGGATATGTTTCTGAACAGGATTTCATGGTTGGTGCGGGAGACAGCATAGGTATCGGGTATTACTGTCCCGTCGACAACAGTTTTACCCAAGCCGTTTGCAGCATTGATGATCAGTGTGTCGCTGTCCGGATTGTTCGGATCTTTGGTGTACGCCACGCCGCCAGCACGCGCATCGATCATCTGTATGACCCCGACGGACATGACGATTTCCGCTTCCGAGAACCCTTTGGTCTTGAAATAGTACACCGCGCGGGGGCGAAAGATGCTCGCTACGACTTCCTTGTATTTTTGAGCGATTGCGTGCTCAGGTACATTCAGGAACGTGGCATATTGGCCTGCGAAGCTCATATCGCTGTCTTCATGAATTGCACTGCTCCTTACCGAAACAAGGAGGGGAGAATGCTGGACGGATGATTTCAGGTTTGCCACCGCTTGGTCGATTGCATCCTGCAAATCAGGGGGGATTGACGCTTCGGACACGGTCTTTCGCATGTGCTGACAGAGTCTGGTCAGTTCTTCCGAGTTACCAGACGGCAAGTCGCGGAGGAGGGCATTCACCTTGTCCGCAAGACCGTTATGCTCGAGAAATCGTTTAAAAGCAAATGCGGTTATGGAAAAGCCTTCAGGCACCGGCATGTTCAGCCGGTGTTTCATGTCGCTCAAACGGGCGATTTTCCCCCCGGCTATTTCCGTTGCGCTGTCTTCAAGGCGGCCGAGAGGAATAACAAGGTCACTGACCTGTATTACCTTTTGTTGTGAGGTTATCTGATCGAGTTGATCATTGATGCTGAGAAAGCGGTCATGGAGCTTGCCATATTTCCCGCCTGACAGCGCATTCAAATTGGTGATGATAGCCTGAACGCTTTGCTTTATCGAAGAGAGGGTTTTTGTAACATACTGCTGATCGAAAAGATATTCAAATTTTAATTTCTCATCAATATCCGATATGAGGATAAGAACGTTATCGTTATGTTTTAACAAATCCTGAAACGAGGCGTACTTATCCTTGATTTTTTTTTTGCTCGCAGCAGCGTCGTCTTTTAACTGTGATTCTTTCCTGTTGAAAAAATTAGCGAATTTTCCCATGGCATCCATTATACCACAAAAAACTAAGACTTGACAAATCTAAAGATATAATGTAATATCTAACTAAATTAAAAGACATAACAATATAAAAAAGAGGTTATATGGAACTTTATAATACTGTTGACCGTGAGAAGCACCAAAAATTATACGTGCAACTCTACTCAGTACTTAAGGGCAAAATTGAAAATAATGAGTGGCATGTTGGAGTTCAAATCCCAACTGAAGATGAATTGTGTAAAATATACGAGGTGAGTAAGGCAACAGTCAAGCTAGCCGTACTTGAGCTTGTACGAGAAGGTTTTCTGAGAAGAAAGCAGGGGAAAGGCACTTTTGTTTGCAACCGGGTAATCCCGGAGTGGCTTACCACATACAAGAGTTTTAAGGATTTACTTTTTGACGCTGGTCTTGAATTTACTTCAAAAATACTCATTAAAACAGTAACCATGCCTGATGGTGAAATAGAAGATAAATTAAGCATTCCGTCCAACAGACACGTAATATATATCAAAAGACTTAGAGCAGTACATGGAGAATGTTTTTTCCTGCAACAGATCTACATACCGTATCATACCTGCCCGGGGCTTCTGGAGGAAGATTTAGTTAACGATGCTCTTTTTGATATTATAGAAAAGAAATACGGCATCAGGATTACAAAAGTAAGAGAGTCCATTGAGCTCACCCACCCTGATGCTGAAGACTGTAAATTGCTTGGACTCCAGGAAGGCGCATCCGCTCTTGCCATGGAGCAGCATTTTTTCCTGAAAGATTCACAAGTCATGTATATGCGGACAATAGCACGGCCAGAGCGGTTTAAGTTTTCCATAGAAATCGAAAGAAGCATTGACATAAGCGGTATGTAATTGGGATGCATAAACTACATAAAGAAAGGATGGTTATTCTGAACGCTATTAAATATGGTTGTGAAAGTCAGATTATAAAACGAAGGGAGGTGAAACAATTATGATGGCAAGTATAGACCAATGGCTCATTGACATAAATAAAAACAGTCATATCTTGTATGGTGCAGTCACGGTCATTACAATGTCAGGGCTTGGTGTCCTGATCGCCCTGTTTATTGAAGGACTCTTTAAAGTGTTCGGCATCAAGGGCGAGCGGATCGAGTCCCATCATTAATAACTAATGAACGTTGTAATAACAGGCAGCCACAGTCGGTAACGAATGTGGCCATAGATAGCGAGGTAGCTGAACATGACGGACATGCTGACAAAATTAATTCCATTCCTTGGTATCGCTGCCGTGTTTGCCGTGATGATGCTTTTCACCATGGCTGTTGGCTGGGCATCAGGGAAACTCATCAGAAAAGTCCTGGGTATAGGAGGGAAATGAAATGATTTATTTACCCATTTCGGGCGTGGAAATTCTGGCCTGGCAGCTTATCCTGCTGGGGTTTACCGTCGGCGTTATAGGCGGCTTTTTCGGCGTCGGGGGCGCGTTCATGGTCACTCCGGCGTTGAATGTGTTCGGATTTCCCATGGCGTACGCCATCGGAACGGATATGGCCCATATCGCAGGTAAATCCATCGTGGCAACAGCGAAGCACCGGAAATTCGGCAATGTGGACATGCGGCTCGGAATATTGATGATTATTGGTACTGCTATCGGGATTGAAATCGGCGCCCATGCCATTATGTTTCTGGAAAAGACCGGGCGTGTGGATGTCGTTGTGCAGATAACCTACATGGTGCTGCTGTTCGGTCTGAGCAGCTATATGATGTATGAATACTTCAAATTATCGAGAGGTGCAACGGACAAATCGAAGCCGGTAATGGATGCGGGCACTTCAGGGCTTGCTATCACAATGCAAAAAATCAAGATACCTCCCATGGTGCATTTGAAGGTGTCCGGTTTCTACATTTCTGTGTGGATCATCCTGCTCGTATCGGCAATGACCGGGTTTGTGGCAGGGTTCCTGGGGGTTGGCGGAGGTTTCCTCAGGATGCCGTCCTTGATTTACGTTCTTGGCTGTCCGACGCGTGTTGCCGTGGGGACCGATCTGTTCGAAATCGTCGTTACCGGGG
>DATHDE010000215.1:0-32815 GCA_035490495.1 Nitrospirota bacterium | reverse complement strand
GCCGCCCGGTCCGGTGTGATCAGCAGGCCGTTCGATTGAAATCCAACCCAGCCGTTCGACGGCATGGAATTCTTGGCGGTCCGGATGAATGATTCGAGATGGGGGTTGAGAAGCGGCTCGCCGATGCCGTTCAGGATCACCGCCTCCGCACAGGACAGGGCGGGCGCTATACGTTCGAACAGTTCAGGAGCAAGCAGACCGTCCTCACGATTCCCTTCCTGCCTCTGCTTGACACACATGGGGCATGCGAGGTTACACGCAGTCGCAGTCTCAATATAGAGCTTCGTAGGAAAGGGTCTCCTTGGCGGCAGGCTGACAGCCCCCTGGAAAGCAGCATGGTAAGGTTGTTTTGAGGTTTTCACGATAGGCACGCCTTCTGCAAAATGTATTGCTGCCGGACGAATTGTTATGCAACCGGCAGCAATCCGGGAACTTAACGATTTTTTCCATTATCACGCGGGCCGATACGTGAGTCAAGGCGGATTTTTGCATCCTGGGGCCGGTCACGAACGGGAAACGCTCTTTTTGCGTGCAGCCGGCTTGGGGGAGTTGGCGTGCAGAAGCAAGCCGATATACTTATTTATGGGATTCGAACGATCAAGGAACGGAACCAAAGGTTTTTTCCGTGCGCCCATACCCTTCAGTTCTTTTATCAAGTCGCTGTTGCTGCTGTCGTACTTCAAACCCAGAGAGAAGGTTTCAATGGCGTCTTTTTTCTTGCCTGCGGCAAGAAACGCCCTGCCGAGATTGAGGTGCAAGAGCGGGATGAGTTCCTGCTTGTCATGGAACTCGCCTTTTCTGAGCATCGCGAGTGCTTTTTTGCAATTATCCACACCGGTTCTGTATTTCCTGTCCAGGACGGACTGAAAACAACCGAGATAGGATAGAATAATCGGGTCATCCGGGAAATGCACTGCTGCCTGCTGCAGCACTACGTATGCTTCCTTTTGTTTACCCGTTCTTAGAGCGGTTTTTACCGCCCGGAGATAATCTCCGGTCGTTACTTCCGTTTCTTTTTTCTTGGAGCCATCGTGATCTGCAGATGCGGTTTTATTTTCTTCTCCGTAAGTATCCATGTCCTTATTGTAACATACGAATAGAAGACCGCAAGAGGAGAATCGCATCGCAGAACAAACAACGAATTTTTCCTGTTTTGAAGATTGTTTTTTTTCCTGGTGATCCAGGTTCGGGAGAACTAAGCAATTTTTCTTTTTCCCGAGGTGTTTTTTTCTGTTTTTCCCGTCCCCTGTTTCTTCCCGAAATGCACGTTGTCCCCTTCCCTGACTCCAATTTTCATTGATTCCCAACAGTCCAGTGTGCTATAGTTCCCTTCACCGTTGCGCCGCGGTATTCCATGTTGATCGAATAACACTCCGGGACGGCGGAGCAGTGAATACAGCCGAATTCAAAAAACGAGGGTGGGACCCATGACCTACAAAGCCTGGTTCCAATGCATCAATGATCAGTGCAAGGCGCAGTACCCGCTGAACAAGATCCTGTACCGCTGCACGAGCTGTAATTCGCTCCTCGAAGTACGGCATGACATGCTGGCCCTGGCGCAGCGAAGCGCCAAGGAATGGATGAAACTGTTTGAAGACCGGTACAAATCCACACAGTGGCCCTATGGCTCGGGCGTGTGGGGCAAGAAAGAATGGATCCTGCCGAACATCAAAGATGACAATGTCGTTTCGCTCTATGAGGGTGCATCGAATCTCTTCTGGGCGGAGCGTTTCGGCAAGATGATAGGCCTGGAAAACCTTTGGATCAAGCTCTGCGGCAATTCTCACAGCGGCTCGTTCAAGGACCTCGGCATGACCGTGCTCGTATCGCAGGTCAAGCAGATGATCAGCGAAGGCGTGCCTATCCAGGCGGTTGCATGTGCCTCAACAGGCGATACCTCCGCGGCGCTGGCGACCTACTGCGCGGCAGCCGGCATCCAGTCCATCGTGCTTCTGCCCAAGGGGAAAATATCCATCGCCCAGCTGGTCCAGCCCATAGCGAACGGCGCCCTGGTCATGTCGCTCGATACGGACTTCGACGGGTGCATGCGCGTCGTGCAGGAAATCACGAAGGATGAGACGATCTACCTCGCAAACTCCATGAACTCGCTCCGGATCGAAGGGCAGAAGACCGTGGGCATAGAGATCGTACAGCAGTTCGATTGGGACGTGCCGGATGTCATCATTATTCCCGGGGGCAACCTCGGCAATGTCTCAGCCCTCGGTTCAGGTCTGCTCATGATGCGGGATCTCGGGCTCATCGAGAAACTGCCCCGGATCGTCGTGGCTCAGGCGGAGCAGGCAAACCCGCTCTACCGGTCGTACCGGAAAAACTTCGAAAGCTTCGAACCCATGCAGGCGCAGAAGACACTTGCTTCCGCGATCCAGATCGGAAACCCCGTGAGCGTGGCCAAGGCGATCCGTACGCTCAAGCAGTTCAACGGCATCGTGATGGACGCAACCGAGCAGGAGCTGGCCGACGCCGCAGCCATGGGCGATATGACGGGCATGTTCAACTGTCCGCACACGGGTGTGGCTCTGGCAGCCCTCTTCAAGCTCCTCAAGGCAGGCAAAATCGACAAATCGGAAAAGGTCGTTGTCATTTCCACGGCCCATGGACTCAAGTTCACGGACTTCAAGGTCCAGTATCACGAAGAAAGACTTGGCTTCCCCTGCACCTATGCCAACAAGCCGATAGAAGTATCCGCGACAGTGGACGCGGTGAAGGATGCCTTGCAATACGCGCTGAAGAACAGGAGAAAACTGAATGTCTGAGAAACCCAATCCCAAAAACTGGAACCCCGCGACCCTCGGCGTGCACGGCATCGAACGCGTGCACCATGCCCACTTTGCGGTCTCGACGCCCATCGTGCACACGTCGAATTACTATTTTAACACCACCCAGGATGTGTACGATTTCATGAAGGCCAAAAGCGAGGGCCGCATGATCCGTGAACACGAATACGGCCGGTATGGCAATCCGACGCAGATCGAGTGCGAGAGGAAACTCGCGGCGATCGAGGGAGCTGAACGGGCCGTGCTGTTCTCCACGGGGATGAGCGCCGTGATCCTGACCATCATGACGTTCATGCGCCGAGACGGTCACATCATCTTTACGAGTGACTGCTACCGCCAGACGCGCGACTTTGCAGCCAATCTGCTGGCGGAGTTCGGCATCCAAGTGTCCATGGCCGAACCCACAGCCCAGGCCATTGAAAAGGCGATCAGGCCAAACACGAACATCATCTTCACTGAATCGCCCACCAATCCCTATCTGCGGTGCCTCGACCTGCCCGCCGTGGTAAAGGTTGCCAAGCAGCACAAGGTCATGACGATCATCGACGCAACACTCGCCACGCCGTTCAATATCAGGCCACTGGACCTGGGCGTCGATGTGGTGATCCATTCGGCCACCAAGTACCTTGGCGGCCACAACGACCTCCTCGCGGGCGTAGCCCTCGGCTCGGACAAGCTCATGAATGATGTCTACCGCATGCAGCGCATGATCGGCGCCGTACCCGGTCCCCTCACCGCGTTCCTGCTCGAACGCGGTCTCAAGACCTTCGGACTGCGGATGAAGCATCACAACGATGCCGGTCTGACGGTGGCCCGCATGCTCGAAGCGCACCCCAAAATCGAACGGGTCTGGTACCCGGGCCTGCCCTCCCATCCCGACCATGCCATTGCGAAGGATCAGATGAAGGGATTCGGCAGCGTGATCACGTTCCTGCTCAAGGGTGACGATGCGCTCACGCGGAAGTTCATCGACGGGCTGGAGCTCTTCTTGATCACCCCCAGCCTCGGCGGCAGCGAAAGCCTGGTCACCCAGATGTGGATGATGTCGTTCTTTGATTATCCCGACGAATACCGCAAAAAAATCGGGATGGAGGACAACCTCGTAAGGCTTGCGCTTGGATTGGAAGATGCGGATGATTTGCTTGCTGATTTGAAGCAGGCGCTCGATAAAGTATAATGGCGCATGTACCAACGGCTCGCGTTTTACAAACGGACTCGGTTTTCACCTTGAGTCCGTTTTTTTCAGCACTGAGCCGGAACCTGCTGCGGTTGAACTATTTTTTCAGAATAACCCCGCACTTCCTGCACGTCGATCTGAAAATATCGCTCCCCAGCGAGTGCCCGCAGGCAGGACATCTCCAGTTGAAGGCGGAAAATGCAAGAAAAGATACGATGACCGTTATTTGCATCGCGAAGAGCGTGCCCTTGGAAAAATGAAGGAACAGGATCGGCCGCTTGTGCAGGACAGCGCACAGCAGCACCAGGAACAGCGCGGCCGCAATCGCCAGGATCTGCCGTGTCTGGCGGACCTCGAATTCCTTTCTGATCGTCTGGGCGTCTTTTTTCTGCATACGTTGCTTCTCCCGTTCCACGGCAGTGTTTTCCTTACATGACCGATCCCTGAGCAGCATGCGACCCGCACTTAACCGACCTGCACCTTAACCACGATTTTTATCACGGTTACCGGCTTGCCAGCTGCAAGTCGCGGCGCATGGGCGTCATCAGGCCAGAGCACGGCAAGCCGACCTGTCTGCAGATGGACAGGCGTCCACATACCCTGCTCGACCGAACCGAAGCATACGTCCTTGTTCGCATCATACGGCTCGCTGACCGTCATATCCCCTGCAGGGGCCCAGCCGATGACTTCTTCGCCGGAAACAAGGTACTGGATATCGAGATACTTCCGATGGAATTCGAACCTCGGCCTTTCCGTCGTGATCGTGGTATATCGCTGAACCAGCGCGAATACTCGGTCCCCGTCAATGTCCACTTTGCCGTCCAAATAGGAATCGAGGTCGGGTCTGCGCAAAAACGAGAACGCCTGCTGCAGCTCACTCGTCATGGCGATTTGCTTTTCAGCATGAACGATATCAGCAACTACCATTCATCCCTCCTGGTCACCTTCCGCAGTACGCCGGACATGCAAACGCTCTGCGGCTGCTCCAGCTTGACATGGACAATTTCCAGGTCGTGGCAGGCGGCTGTTGAACGGGTTATCCGCCTTGCACTATACCATAATTTCATCGCGAAATCACGCAAGCCTGCTATGCTCAACTTGCTCTTCATGATCAGATTCGACCGTTCATTTTGATCATCCCCCGTTGTCAATTTCAACCAAAAGTGCTTTACTACCCTTTTTTGTGTTAATCAATGTTTGGCAAGATTTTTGCTTTATTTAGGTTATAAGACGTACGCCGGATATGAGGCAAGTAGTGGGAGGGCGTATGAAAAACACAGCAAATAAAATAACACTGCGTTTGATCACAGGATTGTTTCTCCTTGCAATAGGGTTTGCCGCTGGTTTTCCCGCGGGTGAAAGGACAGGTTTCGCAACCGGAACAGAATGGGCCATGGTTCAGGCGGACCTGCTCGCACGTGAGGCAGGAATGACGATGCCGGTTTTTCTTGAAGATAATGCTTTCAAAGTGGTTTTGAAACAGCCGAAGCATCTCTACCGAACCGCGAGAAAATTGGCAAACAGTCATGAGCTTGTGACGAACACGAGCAGAGAATCGCTTCCTGAGACGGGGGAAACAGCCCCTGACGATGATAGCGTTCATCAGCCGAGTTCGGATGTCGTGATGGCATTAGCTCCCGGTGCAGCAACCGCTGCAGCTGTGGATCAGCAACCGCGGGCAGAGGAGCCGGCTGTTCGTTCGTTCTAATCGCGTTGCCGGTGTCTCAGTGTTATCACTACCTGACACGCAGCAATAAGGAACAGCGCTAGTGAAGCGGGATTAACGACCAGTCCGAGCGAGGGCTCATCGGCCATCGATCGGAACGGTAGGGGAAGCGGAGTTTCGCGTGTGCGATCGACGTTCCCGGGGTTGAGGAAGCACATCGTGCTCTACGAGTGAAGTGCGGCGATCACCTGACGAATAACACCGCAGACGAATGAGAGCGCAAGGAGTGGTCCTGTTCAGCGTCAGTGGTCTTTTTCGCTGCGTCATTCTGCCTGGTGACAGGCACGGCCATGACGTAAATGATGCGCCGTTCCGCTGACTTGCACGGATACGACGCTCCCCAGCCACAGACCTGATTATATCGAGTGGCGCGAGAGTCTTGAATTGGGACGTGCCTCCGGTCTTTCCAGTAACCTCCGAACGAGAGGGTGCGCTCTGCTGTTCGCCCACAAAGAAACAATTTATTTCTCACTGTCGATTATATTCCTTCACCCTCATCTTGATGCGTTCGACCCTGGCGGGATCGTAACCGGAATAGAGAAAGGAATAAACCGTATTGTTCGTGAGAATCGGATCCAGATCAGGAGGGATGATGTTTTCCTGCACGAGTTCATCCCAGGAGGCTGTACCCCTGATCGGTGAGAATTCCGCCAGATGGATCTGCACCCCGCGGCTCATAAGAAAATCGATCCCCTGCTCCACTTCCTCCAGCGTCTGGCCGGGCAATCCATACATAATATACGCGCCCACATGTTTTTTCAGAAACCCGGCGTTGAAGAGCGCCTGAGCCGCCTTATCAAAATCGTGCTGCGTTACTTTGCCGCCCGTTTTTCTCTGCCTTGCATCATTGATCGTTTCCAGGCTGAGCCGGATCGTAATAAAACCGGCTTTTTTCATCAGGTCCGCCAGATCGTCGTCAATGAACCGTGCATGCAGTCCGTTCGGTGCATGAAAGCGCGCCCCGATCCTGCCGTCAATGATACTGCGGAGCAGGGGTTTGATGTGGCCATCCGCTTGATAAAGCAGCGCATCGTCGTAAAATGCGAAGTCTTGTACACCCTGCATCCGCAGACCCTGGATATCCGAAATGACGTCATCAGCAGTTTTGCGTTCAAACTGCGGCGCAAGCAGGTTCGATGCGCAATAGGAGCAGCGAAAAGGACAGCCTTTCGACGTCAGGAGCGGAGCAAAGGAGTGTTCTTTGGAGAGCACGGGCTTCGCACGCTCCCGGTTCGCGTGGATCGGATGCAGCGTCAGTCCAAATGCTTCGAGCAGCCGTACAAGACCATCGTTGACCTGCCCGGCGTAGATCCGGTCAGCTCCGGACTGCAGAGCAGCGTGTTCAGGATACAAGGTCGGATAGATGCCGCCGAGAATGATGGGCGTGTTCGGCGCCGCGTTTTTCACCAGACGGATCGTTTCCTGGACCCCGGGGTACCAGTAGCTCATGACCGAAGTCATAAGTACGATATCAGCGGGCAATGCACGAGCCAGCGCATGCGTGAAGGCGCCGACGCTCATACCGTACCGTTTAAAATACCGCGGAACGTCCTTCAGCAGCGCCGGCTTCGGAATCCGCTCGGAGTGGTATTTGCCGGTTCCGTACGGCCCGGAATCAAAGGAGTCCATGCAGTCAACATAGACTATATCGATGGCATACGCACTCAGGAACTCCGCAACCTCAAGCAAACCGAGCGGGCAGGCCCAGAGATTGAATGCGGCAAAATCGTGAATCCAGGGGTTGATAAGAAGAATGCGCGGCTTCATGGTCGTCCAATTAATAGGGTACGATACCCCATGACATCCGATTTTGTATCACGGAGCTGCAGGTAAAATTGCAGCGCTCCCTTGACAGCCGCGGCACCCCTCATCTTTTGTGGATCGGGAGTGTCGTTCTCCCCAGGTTACTCGCCCGTTTATTGTATGCCAAGTTCAGCAGATGCATCCGTTAAGATATGGTCAGGAGACGCCTTGGTCAGGACCCTGGTCTGCTTTCGATAGCCTGACCCAAGAGTGAAACTGAAGATTGTTCGAACAAAGGCTGTGCTGTCGGAAAGGTGGATCGCATCCGGACAGTCTCGGGGAAATTCATTGTCAAACGCAACCTCCGCGGCGACATCAGGGAACACGAATGCCCGCTGCGGCGGCTGCTTCGATGAGCTCAGGGAGCAGTTTCCTCCGAGAGGGTCTACATCTCTTCTCCTTTGCGAATGGTCCAGAAATCATCGGAAAGGTTCCTGTCTGACAGATATGCGTAAGGCATGGTAAAATAGCCCTTCATTCCCCATCCCGTACCCCAGGAATTACGCACAATAAAACGCTTTTGCGCATCATTGTATCCGACCGCCAGGACGGCATGGCCGCCCAGAACCCGTTCTCCCCTTTTCGGCAGGTTCACTTTTCCTGTTTTGGCGACCTGCGCAGACTCGAAGCTTTCGTATACCGTGAAGCCGAAAACAAACGGAAAACCGTCAGCCAGGCACGCACGCATTTCATCCAGGGAGAGTATGCGATGATATGATGTAATCTGATGATCGAGCGCCTCTTTATAGCAAAGTGCAGGCGGTTTCTCAGTGAACAGAGAAATATCATACGGCCAGAGCTGTTCGGCGCAGACGCCCTGCTTGGCGAGGGTCTTGATGCCGTCCCGGATCATCGCGCCTGAATCAGACGAGACGGAATGCTCGATGATGCGCTCGTTATAGTAGATGAACAGCCTGCTGAGATCACTGAAATGCACCTTGTTCTTGATCTCCAGGAACTCGAGCGCTCCTGCGAGGGCATTGGCAGTGCAGCTTCCCAGATTGCCCTGGTCCTCCACCCGAGAGCAGAGAGTCCTGAGATCAATCTGCGGCGGCAGTCTTCGGACTTTCGGCCGTACGGCTGAATAAAGATAGTCTCGCTGGTCCGGCAAATCCGGGACCCATCCGTAACAGTACATTTTCACACGATTCTTTTTGACTGCTTTTTTCTTCATGGCCGAAGCACCCCCTTTTGTACGAATCTTTGTCCCAACTCCCGACCTCACTCAGGAGAGAAGATCAGAAGTACAAACATCCTTCCAGAGCCCTGAAACAACTGTAAAAAACGCATGAACACTTTTCTCGGGTAATTAGTGTACTACATCTGTCGGTTTGTGATTATGAAAAAAACGCGATTCAAATATGATGCAGACATTAACATGCTTCATCTTCTGGGAGTTCGACATGCAGGATGGAGTAATTTGTATAGTATTGAAATATTAATATATATCCTGATCTGTTGTCAATTAAAATTAAACCTGAATAACCACCCCCTGGGGACAGATGATCAAGCCTGTTAAACCATATTAAAATGGAATAACATTTTTTACTTGACTTCCCCACTCAAATACTATATTATTTAGCCAAAACAGGTTATTTATGTTTTGCTGGTGGGGCCGGGAGGCAGCAAGTAATGACGAATAAAATCACTGAAAAAAAAGCGAAAATCAGCAGTGTAAAAATTCCAATTGGGACACTGCTGCTTGCGGACGACTTAATTTTACCTCAGGATCTGGATTTCGCGCTTCAACATCAAACACACAGCAACATGCTCCTGGGAGAAATACTCGTGCGGATGGGGGCCCTTCGCGAAGACGATCTTCATAAAACACTCCAACTGCAACGCAGCCTCTTCCTGTATTGACAACGCACCAGGAGGTTTTCAAAATTTCTCAGGAACGGTTTTTTGTTCTTCTCGTCGGCATGGCGATCCACGGATCGTCAGGCCATGGATGTTTCGGATACCGCCCTTTTAAATCCTTCTTCACTTCCCTATAGGCATTATTCCAAAACCCTTTGAGATCCTGAGTTATCTGCACCGGCCGTCCCGCTGGCGAGAGAAGATGCAGCAGCAGTTTGACCCTTCCTCCGGCAATTGACGGGGTATCTGCAAGTCCGAACATCTCCTGCAGTTTTACAGCAAGCACTGGCTGGCTACCCGACAGGTAATCGATAGCAACACGATTTCCACTCGGCACGACGATGCCTGTCGGAGCCCGAACCTCCACTGCCCTGCCCTGCTCTGGGGTCAGCGTGCTTTTCAGAACCGTCAGAATATTTATACGCTTAAGATCATGAGCACTGCGGACGCCTCCTGTCCACGGGCGCAACCATGTCCCCGGGTCGGAAAATAATCGTGTATCACTCAGATCCGGCCATTCCTCTTCCGGGAAAACACTGGCAAGGAGATTAACCCTCGCCTGGAATTGTTTTGTCTCTGCTGAAAAACCAAGCATGCCGGGTTCACTGGCGATAGCATCAAAAAGAAGAGGCAGTGATTCCTCATCAGAGGGGAGGAACGGCCTGCTTGATAAAAGCAGCGTTTCGAGACGCTCCTCCATGGTCGCCACGATCCTGCCCTCGCGACGATCCCATTCCACTTTCCTGATGTGCCTGATACGGGCTGCACATTCCTGACGGATGAGCGCTTCTGAAGCTGCTGCCGCGACATGGACATATCCCTCAACCAGTTCGCCTGCGTCGACGGCTGCGGCGACGATGAATTCGCTCCCCAGCAAACGGCTGTCCGCTGATACGCGAACCCCCCTCCCCTGGGCATGGACAAAACGGTCGCTCCCCGCTTGGCGCTGTTTGCAGATCCTGTCCGGAAACGCACTGAGGAGCAAACGCGCTATGATGTCCTGATCCAGTTGCTGCTCGGAAGCGGCGGTATCAGCTGCATCCGCAAGGAGGCGGATCAGGTGCTTTGCTGTTCGTTCCACTGCCCTGAGCGCCGTGCGATCAAACGCTGCATCAGGCAGAGCACCCCCGCGCCACCGGGCCAGCTCCGCGATCCGCTCCATGATATCGGCTTCATAGGTGATACGCGTACCGTTCTGGCGCCGGAAAATGTCACGCTCCGTCAGCAATGCACAGAGATCCGCACCGAGGGGGATGCACCGCAGTTCCCGTGCCTTCGCCAAAAGCCGGGAAAGCCGCGGATGAAGCGGTATGCGCGCCATCTGCCTGCCCGCAGGGGTTATCGCTCCGCCCTCATCGAGCGCGCCGAGATCCTTCAGCAGACCGACGGCGGCATCCCATGCGGCGCCGGGCAGCATATCGAGCCAGGAAAGCTTCCGGAAGTCCTTCACGCCCCAGAGCGCAAGTTCAAGCGCGAGCGGGGAAAGATCAGCCACGAGGATTTCGGGCTGGGAAAATGGCGGCTTTCCGGAAAACGTCTGAAGACTGTACAAGCGGTAACACACGCCGGGCCCCAGCCGTCCGGCCCTGCCTGCCCGCTGCTCTGCTGATGATTTTGCAACAGGGAGAGTCACCAGCCTGTTCATCCCGGTGCGTGGATCGTAGCGCAACATGCGTGTCAGGCCGCTGTCGATCACAACGTGCACGCCCTGGATCGTGAGGCTCGTCTCTGCTATGTTGGTCGCCAAAACGATTTTGCGATGATCGCGCGACGGCATGATCGCACGTTCCTGCTCTTCAAAGGGCAGATCGCCGTAGAGCCCGTGGATGGCCAAGCGCTGTTCCTCACGGAACGGCAGTTCATTCAGATCCTTCATGCATGCTCGTATCTCTGCGACTCCCGGTAGAAAGACCAGAATGTCGCCTTCCGTCTCCCGGAGCGCCGCCTGCACGGCCGAAGTGACACGGCTGGCCAGCCGTTCAGACGCATCGCTCCCATATCGCAGGTCGACGGGGTAGCTTTTCCCGGACGAGGAGACTACCGGCGCTCCGCCCAGCAGTGCCGCGACCGGTCCCGTGTCCAGGGTGGCCGACATGATGAGGACCTTCAGGTCCGGGCGAATGCCTTTGCGGATATCGAGGCACAAGGCGAGCGCCAGATCTGCATGCATGCTGCGCTCGTGAAATTCATCGAAAATGACGAGGCCCGTTCCCTCGAGTGCAGGATCTGTCTGCATGCGCCGCGTCAAAATGCCTTCTGTTACGACGTCAATGCGGGTCTTGTCCGATTGTTTCGCATCGAACCTGATCGCGTAGCCCACTGTTTCACCGGCCACTTCATCCAGCAGCTGCGCCATCCAGCGCGCAGCCGAAACTGCCGCGATCCTGCGCGGCTCCAGCATGACGATCCGGCCCCTTTCCTGGGGAATGATATCGAGCAGGGCAAGGGGTACACGCGTTGTCTTTCCGGCGCCCGGCGGGGCG
Organism: Nitrospirota bacterium; assembly: GCA_035490495.1. Taxonomy (GTDB): domain Bacteria; phylum Nitrospirota; class UBA9217; order UBA9217; family UBA9217; genus JAJYKN01. Next base: position 20,971 of record DATHDE010000215.1, on the reverse strand, counting down.
TGCAATACGACTGCGGAATGACCGACAATCGCCTGCTTCAGCTGGGAAAGAATGGCATCGACGGGAAGTGAGGTTGGCGCGTTCATACAATTCGTGCACTGCGCGGCGTTCAGGGAATACCCTTCATTCGACTCGAGAAAACCCGGCCGACTCCATGAACGTAACAGTCTTCGTGATCAGACGTTGAAGGAACGCAGTTTTTCATGGCGTCGGAACACTTTTCTGAAATGGAAACCGAAGATTGCGAATGATATGGCGAGCGGAAAGAGCTTCGGCCGCCTGAAGAGGGACCAGAAAAAAAGCTGCCAATAATGAAACCGCTCCCTTCCCACGATACCGAGGCGCACCATGGATTTGACGGCGGCTACGAGGTAGTTCAAGCGAAGCCGGGCGCGCCGCGTGCGCGCAGGCCGGTACTCTCTCAGGAACTTCCGTACGCGCGCGTAATAATGCTTCGGCGAGTAGATCGTGCGAAGGATCGTCCGGTAGCCGTGCATCAGCGCTTCGGAGTTCATCTTTGGTACGAAGTTGATGGAGAAATCCGTGTTGTCGCCCGTTGCGTGCGTGAGCAGCCGGCCCTCAGCCTTCATGCGGTGGTAAAGTTTAGTACCGTGAGGCGCGTTCAACAGCCCCACCATGGCCGTCACGATCCCGCTCTCCTGGATGAACCCGATCAAACGGTCGAAGATCGTCGCGGGATCCTTGTCGAACCCCACGATAAAACCCGCCTGCACTTCAAGTCCCGCCTGCTGAATCCTCCGGACGCAGGCAATCAGGTCGCGGTTCCGGTTTTGGAGTTTGCTGCACTCGGCCAGACTCTCTTCATTCGGGGATTCGATGCCGATGAATACCTGGTCGAACCCGGCCTTGACCATGAGCTGCATCAGTTCCGGATCGTCGGCGAGGTTGATTGACACTTCGGTGTACAGGGTGAACGGATGCTTTCGTCTTTCCATCCATGAAATTATGGCGGGAAGAATCTCTTTCTTGAGTTTTCCTTTGTTCCCGATGAAATTGTCGTCCACGATGAACACGCTGCCGCGCCAGCCCAGGGAATAGAGGGCTTCGAGCTCGGCGACCGCCTGCAGAGCGTCCTTGGTTCGCGGCACGCGGCCGTACAGTACGGTGATGTTGCAGAAGTCGCAGTCAAAAGGACATCCCCGTGAATACTGGATGTTCATGGATGCATACTTGCTGGGGTCCAGCAGGTCGAAGCGCGGCACCGGCGTCGACGAAAGGTTCACCCATTGCGATGATGCATAGACATGACGCGCCGCGCCCTCGTGCAGGTCCGCGAGAAAGCGCGGGAGCGTGATCTCGGCTTCGTTCAGCACGAGATGATCTACCATGTCGAATTCCTCGGGCATGGACGTGAACAGCGGACCGCCTGCAATGATCTTTTTGCCGAGCAAACGGCATCGTCTGATCACAGACTCAGCGGATTCCCGTTGAATGGACATGGCGCTCAGAAACACATAATCCGCCCAGCGCAGATCCCGGTCGGACAGGGACCGCACGTTCTTATCTACGAGCCGCACTTCCCATTCGCGGGGCAGCAGGGCGGCCACGGTCAGCAATCCGAGCGGCGGCAGGCTGGCTTTCTTGGAGATGAATTTCAGCGCGTATTTGAAGCTCCAGAAGGTTTCAGGATACTTTGGATAAACAAGCAATATGTGCATGGCCCCTCCCGGACCGGTGTTTTCTCCAAAAGTTGGTCTATTATGCGCGATCAGGCATGAAAATACAACGGTTACTTTTTGTGCACAACGCGTCGCGACCGGATGCATCCATCGGGAGAATGAATCCGGACCGTTACGTCAGGTAGGCTTTGATGTCGATTTTCGCTTCGTGGGGATTGATGGTTCCCGTAATGGAGCGTTTGTAAACGCCGCCCTCGGTCTCCAGCAGGCTGATCTCAGAGCCGGTTTCCTTTTCGGATCCATCGAATTTCGAGAGCAGCAAGACACGGGGGCGCATCAGGTCGCGCGTCTGATGCAGCACGATGCCGAACTCGCCCGTATCGAAGCGGAGCAGCGTTCCAATGGGGAACAGGCCGATCATATTCACAAATGCCTTCACCAGAATCGGATTGAAGGTCGTGTTCCGTTTGGAAACAAGGATGCGGACGGCCTCGTCAGGAGCCATCTGGGAATTATAGTACACGCGTGCTGCCGTGAGAGCTTCATACGCGTCGGCAAGGGCGACGATCTGGGAAAACGGATGTTGATTGAATTTCCCTTCAACAGGCGGATATCCCTTTACATCGCGGTACTGGTGATGCTCAAAAGCAGCAATCATGGCGAGTTTGGAAACGCCGGGAATGTCCGCCAGCAAGAGTGCGCCCTCGATGGGATGCCGCTTGACCTGTTCCCACTCCTCCGACGTGAGTTTGCTCGGCTTGTTGATGATCTCATGGGGAACGGTTGTTTTTCCGATGTCATGCATGAGACCGGCAACACCCAGCGCAGCAATCTGGCTTTTTTCAAATGACAGGAAGGACCCGAGGGAAATGGCGAGAATTGCCGTATTCACCGAATGGGAAAAGGTGTACTCATCGTACATCTTCAAGCTGGTGAGCCCCATGAGGGCATCGCGGTTCTCTAGCACATTGTCGACCATGGTCTGTACAACAGAATTTACCGCCCGGAGGTTTCTCGTCTTGTCCAGATTCACGGCCTCGACCATCTCCTTGACCACGCTGACCGCGTCCCGGTACAACTCAGCAGCTTTCTTGTTATCTTCCTTGATGACGCTTCCGACGTTTTTGTCTACCAGTGTGACCCGGTGAAGTTCTATGTGAACAATATGATCCTTCTCGAGCGTCTCGTTCACGCCGCCGGCGCCGGTAAAAAGCGCCGGGTCCTTGTTGATCAATGCAGCGAACCGGATCAACTCCTGCGACGGGAGGCCGGGTTTGAACACAATGCCGCCGACGTGGCGGGAGATAAACTGTTCAAGGAACAGCGACAAGCTCTGGTCGACGGGCACCGACAGCGTCTCGAAGAAAAGCTCGCCGCCCACCAGATAAAAGGCGACCTGCTTCCTGCCCACGAACAGCTCCTCGATCTTTCCGCGAAGCTTGTCCGCTGCTGTCAGAAGGATCGGGTGCGCTTCCGGATACAGGGTCGCGTTCCGTACGACCGCCGCAAGCAGCTGAAACGTCATTCGCGCGGCGTCGAGCAGCTGCTGTTTGGCAAAAAAGGATTGTCGTGCTTCACCGCGGCTATCGCTTTGCGGTTCCGCCATCGCTCTTTCTCCTTGCAATATCTTCCAGTGCCGATGCTGCCGCATCGCGCAGCCCGCGCTGGAGCTTCCGTGACTTCCACCAGCTGATCTTGAGGTATTTCTTCAGGAACTCCGACGCCTCCCTGCTGCCGATCTTGCCGAGCGTCCTGATCGCTTCTACGGTCAGATCCTGCTCTTTCTTGCCCAGAATGCGGTTTTCGAGGAAGTTCATGACGGGCACCGCTTCCTCGGATCCCATGCCGGGAAAATCCCCGTATGCACGGATTGCCGTGAGCTGCACATCGGGGTCCTTGTCGCGAAGAAATTTTACCATCACGCTCGCTGCTTTTTTTCCTCCGATCGAAATGAGCCCCTTAATCACTTCCTGACGGATCTTGATGTTCTCATGGTCAGCTGCCTTGCGCAGGAGTGCGAGCGACTGGTCCGATTTGTTGTCACCCAGGATGCAGACGACATTGCGTACGAAGTACCAGCGGCTGTCCGACAGGTGCTCACCAAGCAGGCCAACATGATTTTTTCCGAAATCCTTTACGAGATCGAGAAGAAATATCCTTGACGCCCGGTCATTCTCCTCGGCGAGAAGCTCCAGGAGAACCTTGGTCGTCTGCTTTTCCATCGAAGAGAGATAGGCATGCGCAATTTGGTATTCCGGAGCATCCTTGGTGTATTTGCGCAATTCCCGCACGGCCGCGGTCACGACGGACTTTGAAGATGTTTTTTTCACGGTATCCGCGATGCGTTGTGCAAACACAGGATCTTTGATGTCCTGCAGTTTATGGACGATGTCGGTGGCCAGTTCGTAGTTCTTTTTCGCAAGCGTGAAGCTCACCATATCCTCCAGTTGATGCACGACACCGGAGAACAGCTGTGCGTCCTTCTCCGTCGGCCGATTCAGCCAAGGATTCTTCACGACCTTCAGCAGATACAACAGCGTGCGCACGGTAGCATCTATGATATCCGACTCCATCCCCGTCTCTGCCAGCGCCTTGAGCGCGTTCATCTCCTCTGCGCCGTAGGTTGCCAGCTCCTGGGCGACGGATGCGAGGTCCCGCGCGATCGGCGCGGCCTTGAGCCGTTCGGCAAGTGACTTCGCAGGAGGGCTCACGATTTTCCGGGATGCCGACTTTTTGAGAAGAACCGCAACCTGCTCCACGGTCCAGGCGCTTGAAAAACGGCTCGACTGGATCTCGTGCAATTCTGACGGCAGCTGAAGATCTGGGTTCAAATTCGCTTCTCCTGCCATTTCCGCATCGAGTTCGCCGTACAACTTCCCGGCTACCAGCGAATCGCGAAACTGGGGATCGAGGGAAAGAACCGATTTTGCCAGGCCTTCGAACATGGTGTCGGTCTGGTCCGGGTTCTCCTGCTCAATCTTTCGTCCGGCCTCCTGGTACAATGAATACAAGCGTTCTTCCACTGTTTCCTGTTCGGATTTTGTCTGTTTTGCCAGTTCGAGCATCCTGGCCCCGAATCCCGTAGGATCGTCAAGGAGCCCCCCGAGGACCAGCGTACGGCCTTCGAATTCCGGCTTTTTTTCCTCTGTCGATTCCCTCCCCGCGCGGTCCTGCGGTTTCCAGGCTTCCTCCGACTTCGTGGCGATGACCTCGTCAAGCCCCGCTTCGGTTACCTTGATGTGTTTCGCGTCTTTTTCCCACAAGATCGACGAGATCCCGCTCTTCATGGCAAGCTCTTCCGGCGGCAGTGCCAGCGCTTTGCACATCGTCATAAGTTCGTTCTCGGTCATACCGGCAAGAAAGACAATCTCCCGGATTCCTTTTCCATATAAATCCTGGGCGATTGCCTTGTTGAGCTGTGCATCTTTTCCCAGGGCTGCCGTCTTGCGGTAGGCAAAGGCAGTTTTCTGAACGCTCATGCGGTAATCCGGCTCAGCGCTAAAAAAACGAACCAGCGATTCATGCGCCTTCGCTACCGATTGTGAGTAGATGGGGTTATTGGGAGGATAGAGCTTGACCGCGCGGATGGCGGAGATGAGGTTCCGCATAACATCCTGAGCTTCGGGCGTTACCGCATCAGGTTGTTTTATTTCTTCCGGCATGAACACAAGAGTAACACATTTGGGGCCGCCTGTCAAAGAAACATGAAAACGGTCCTTCTTCAGGAGGAGTTGTTCTTTTTCGTTTTCTCAACACGTGACAGTATCTCTCCATCACTTACGCGCGTGCTGATGAGACTTCCGCTGTCTACACCGGCTACTGACATTATGATCGATCCCGCAGGAATTCGTTTCGTTATGCTGTACCCGCGCAACAGGACCCCGAGGGGATTCAGGTGCTCCAAACCGCCGGCAGCCGTCTTCAGTCGCGAGCGTCCGTGTTTGAGGAGATGACCGAGCGCGAGCGAGCCGCGGTGCGTGAGCTCATCCACGCGCTGATTCAGTTGTTCCAGCATCCTGCGGAGATCTCCCAGAAGCCTCCCTGATACACGCAGCGCGGCGCGCGCCCTTTCCAAACGGTGGCGCATGCTCCGAGTAAGACGCGCCTCGACTGACGCGATGCGTTCCCTGAAAGCGGCTTCGCTTTCCACCACCATTTCAGCCGCTGCCGAGGGCGTCGGTGCTCGAAGGTCTGCCGCAAAATCGGCGATCGTGTAGTCCGTTTCATGCCCCACTGCGGAGATGACGGGAATGGCGGAATCATGAATCGCGCGCGCAACTGCTTCTTCGTTGAAAGCCCAGAGATCCTCGAGGGATCCTCCCCCGCGCCCGACAATAATAACATCCACATTCTGTTCCCTGTTGAAATAACGGACCGCCTCGACGATCGCAGGGGCTGCCTCGGTTCCCTGCACTGGCACGGGATAGACCAGGATATGCATGTTCGGATGCCGGCGTTTGATTACACGCAGCATATCCCGGATCGCAGCACCCGTGGGCGACGTGATGAATGCGATCCTCTGGGGAAGAACGGGCAGCGTCTTTTTGTGTGCAAGATCGAAGAGCCCTTCCTTTTCGAGGCGGAGCCTGAGTTGCTCAAAAGCGAGTTGCAATGCTCCGGCGCCTTTGGGTTCGATATAATCGACGATGATCTGATATTCCCCGCGGGGCTCGTACACGCCGATGCGGGCACGGCAGATTACCTGCATGCCGTGCTGGAGAGTGAATTTAAGGAAACGCTGGGACGAGCGGAACAGGACGGCCCGGATCTGGGACTGTTCATCCTTGAGCGTAAAGTAGGCATGGCCGGACTGCGGGACCGAGAGGTTGGAGATCTCGCCCTCAATCCAGATGTCGGGAAATGCACCTTCGAGCAGGTGTTTGATCTGCGCAGTGAGCTGCGAAACCGTGAGGATATGCGATTTGGCAGTTCCTTCGTTCATGGTCCGCAGTTCCGCTCAATGAGGAATACCTGCCTCGACAATACAGGGCAAGGGCTTTGAACCTGCAATACAGAACCTGCAATACAATAGAAAGCCGTTCTTTCGCCAAATGTCCGGACGCGGGAGAAAATGCAGAACCGGGCATGACCGCATATCGTTGAGCCTTGGCCTCATGAGAAGACGCCTTCCGCGCTGCGACATCATGATCAGGACGCCTCAGGACTTCATGCAGATACGCTGTATGGAGTTCGCTTTCCCCGTTGTCCCGTCGATGTCGAGGACAACGGCGGAAAGGTGTACGGGGCCTTTCGGTATTTCGAACCGGTGCGGCGTCTGGTACAGGAACCGAGCGATAGCCTGCTCCTTCTTCACCCCGATCACGGAGTCCGTCGGCCCGGTCATGCCGACGTCCGTAATAAAGGCAGTGCCGTTCGCAAGCACCCGCTCATCAGCCGTCTGTACGTGCGTATGCGTCCCGACCACGGCGCTCGCTTTGCCGTCCACGTGCCAGGCGAGCGCGATCTTTTCCGATGTGGCCTCCGCATGAAAATCAACGATCACGACAGCGGTCTCGCGCTTGAGTCTGCCGATTTCCCGCTCAGCGGCACGAAACGGGTCCTCCAGGTTCGACATGAAGACCCTGCCTTCAAGATTGAGCACGGCTGCTTTGCCGGCGCCTGTGGAAATGACGACGCTTCCGTAGCCGGGATTGCCGTCGGGATAGTTGGCGGGCCGGATGAGCCGGTCCTGTTTCGCAAGGTACGGTTCGATCTCCTTCTTGTCCCACACATGGTTTCCCGAAGTCAGCACATGGATGCCCAGGGAAAACAGCTCCTCCGCGATCTCGGCGGTGATGCCGAACCCTCCTGCCGCGTTCTCTCCGTTTGCGATCACAAGATCGGGAGCGTATTCGTCAACTAACTCCCGCATGCGCGACCGGACCATCTTCCTTCCCGGCTCGCCGACGATGTCGCCGATGAAAAAAACCTTCACTCAACCCTCCGGGCTGAAATTATTTCGCATACTCCACATACCTGCTCTCGCGCACAACGGTCACCTTGATCTGGCCCGGGTACGACAGTTCCTGTTCGATCTTTTTGGCAATATCGCGTGAAAGCTGGGCGGAGAGGGCGTCCGTGAGGTCCTCGGGCTTCACAATGATGCGGATTTCACGTCCCGCCTGGATAGCATAGGATTTCTCCACTCCTTTGAAGGAGTTCGCCGTTGATTCAAGCTGTTCGAGCCGTTTGAGGTAGCTTTCAAGTGTTTCGCGCCGTACGCCCGGTCTGCCCGCGGACAGAGCGTCGGCGGCGGCTACGAGCACCGACTCTACGCAATTCGGCTCGCCGTCGCCGTGGTGGGTCAGGATCGTATTGATCACCTTGGCGGACTCGCCGTATTTTTTTGCAAGGTCTCCCCCGATCTGCGGATGGGTCCCCTCCACCTCGTGGTCCACCGCCTTGCCCAGATCATGCAGCAGTCCGGCACGGCGGGCGAGTTTCTGGTCTACGCCGCACTCGGCAGCCATAATGCCGGCGAAGTATGCCACTTCACGAGAGTGCATGAGCACGTTCTGGCCGTAGCTCGTGCGGTACTTGAGCCTCCCGATGAGCTTGATTATCTCCGGGTGCATGTTGTGGATTCCGAGGTCGAAAGCCGCCTTCTCGCCTTCCTCCTTCATCGCGACGTCCAGGTCCTTCTTCACCTTCTCCGCGATCTCCTCTATCCGGGCGGGATGGATCCGGCCGTCCTGGATCAGGCGTTCGATGGTGAGCCGCGCGATCTCGCGCCGGAGCGGATCGTAACAGGAGAGGATGACCGCCTCGGGCGTGTCGTCGATGATCAGGTCAATGCCCGTTGCAGCTTCGATGGCGCGGATATTCCTCCCTTCCCGTCCGATGATCCTCCCCTTCATTTCATCGTTCGGCAGGTTGACGACGGAAACCGTTGCCTCGGCCACATAGTCGCTGGCGTAGCGCTGGATCGCCAGGCTGATGATGTTTTTCGCCTTTTTGTCCGCCTCGTCCTTGGCCTCGTCTTCGATCCGCTTGATCGTTTTGGCTGCTTCGAACTTCGCCTCGTCCTCCATGGAGGCCATGAGCTGGTTCTTGGCATCTTCCGCGGTCATGGACGCGATTTTCTCCAGCATCTGGCGCTGCTCGCGCAGGCCCTTCTCAAACCGTTCTTCTTTCTCCGTAGCCGCTTTTTCCCTGGTTGTCAGATCCCGCTCCCGCTTGACCACCTCGGTCTCGCGTTTCTCGACGAGGTCCATTTTTTTTTCGAGGTTCTCTTCCTTCTGGGTGAGGCGGCGCTCCTGATTCTGTATCTCCTGGCGCTTCTCTCGGTTCTCCTTTTCAAAATCAGCACGCGCCTGGTAGAGTTTGTCCTTTACCTCCAGAACCGCTTCCTTACGCTTGGTTTCTGCCTCGCGCTCCGCGTTTGCAATGATCCGTGCTGCTTCGCCCTCGGCATCCCTGATCTTCCCTGCCGCCGATTTCCCCTTGATCAGCAACCCCAAACCGACGCCTGCAGCCGCACCAATGGCCAACAGTGCAATATACTCAATCATGGCTTCCCCTCCTGATGCTTTCCTTTCAGCCCGGCAAGGCGCTCCTTGATCCTTTTTTCATCACCTTGCTCCGTGGGCCGGTAATATTCCCGCTTCTGCGGGAGGTAGTCCTGGGCGATGAAATGCCCGGGATAATCATGCGGATATTTGTATCCTTTGCCCCGTCCGAGCCGTCCGGCGCCCTTGTAGTGGGCATCCTTCAGATGGTCCGGAACGGACAGCAGGACATTCTCCTCAACGTCCTTCATGGCGTCACGGATGCCGAGGTACGCGGCATTGCTCTTCGGAGCAGCTGCGACATACGTCACTGCCTGGGCCAGGGGGATTGCGCCTTCGGGCATGCCGATGCGCTCCACTGCCTGGTACACCGCCGTAGCGACCATGATCGCCCGCGGGTCCGCGTTCCCGACGTCCTCGCTTGCCGCAATCACGATCCTGCGAGCGATGAACAGGGGGTCCTCGCCCGCCTTGATCATCTTGGCCATCCAGTACAGCGCCGCATCCGGGTCGCTCCCGCGAATGCTCTTGATGAACGCCGAGATGGTGTCATAGTGTTCATCTTCATCATAGACCAGGGCTTTTTTCTGGATCGACTCCTCGGCAACGTGCCGATCATAGCGGATAATGCCGTCGTCTCCCGGAGGGGTCGAGAGCACGCCGATTTCGAACGCATTCAACGCACGGCGTGCGTCGCCGTTTGCCCGTGCTGCGATGAACGCCAGCGCTTCAGGCGTAAGTTCGATGCTCCGGCTGCCCAAGCCCCGCTCCTTGTCCGACAGAGCGCGAAGCACGAGCTTCTTGAGGTCATCCTCCGTAAGGGGTTTGAATTCGAAAATCTGGGAGCGGGACGACAGCGCAGGTATGATGGCGAAAAAAGGGTTCGACGTCGACGCGCCTACCAGGGTTATAACGCCGCGCTCCACATCGGGAAGGAGAGCGTCCTGCTGCACCCGGGTGAAGCGATGGATCTCGTCAATGAAGAGTATCGTTCCCGTGCCGCTCAAAGACTGTTCCGCAAGGGCTTCCTGCGTCACCTTCCGGATGTCAGCCACGCCTGACGTGACGGCGTTGAGCGAGACAAACCGCCGCCTGCTCCGCTCGGCGATAAGATGAGCAAGCGCGGTTTTGCCTGCTCCAGGCGGACCGTAGAGAATCAGCGACAGAATCCGGTCGGACTCGATAGCCCGGCGAAGAAGCTTCCCTGGACCGAGAATATGCTCCTGCCCCACAAACTCGGACATCTCGCGGGGACGCATTCTCCAGGCAAGCGGCGACCGGGACGGTTCGTCAAACAGGGGGCGTGTCTGTTCGTCTTTTGTCTGATGCTTGATGCTCAAGACAACTGCTTCAGGCGGGCTTGTGCGTCAATGTGATAGACAGCGAAAAATGCAGCTTCGGTGCGATCAGGAAACCGTCGTAGCAAGGCACTGGGGAGAAGAAGACAACCAGATTGTTTTACCGGGACTTCCCGGAAAGTGACGCGCTCCGTCACTTCCACGCGTTAGCATTCCCCATTTCCCTGAGTTAATATATGTCGTAAGTACGGTATTCCCCATGATCCTGGTACGTTGCCAACCGAATATTGCCAATCTTCGCACGGTACCGGCTGTTCAGAATTATTGCCTGCACCACGATACCGTTTTGCTGGATACTATCACAAGCGCCGGAGCCTGCCTTACTTGCCGCTCCTTTCGAACTGATATGCGCTCTTTTTTCTGAGAATTAATCGCTTGTTGCTTAATTACAACAGCGAAAAAATAACAACGATAAAGAAATCCCCCGCTTTTGCCGTGTAGATCAACTTGATTCCTGGACTTAGCCAGGTGGGCGCCATGGTGAAAAGTTCAGGCTTCCCAGTCATATCTGGGCATGCACACCCTTTTCAGAAGATAGCTCCCTTTAAAATTTATTCACGAGGAACAAGTTTTATCCATCACGCGCAAAGCAGGGGACGACATGTTCCCGTCTCGTACGGTGTATATATACCAGAATGGGGGAAAAATGGCAAGGGGAAAAAAAAGAAGAACATGAGAAAACCGGTGAAAAAACAAATTTTTTCTGACAGTTGCCGTTTCGACTGCCGGATGTTCCGTTTGAAACAGTGTCTTATGCAATTGCAATCCGCTATTCGGTCTTCGTTTCAGGCGTATCTGTCAAGGTGAGAAGGCGTTTAACAGCGTTTTGTGCCGTTGCCCCCAGCTTTTCATATTCCGCACGAAGATGAAAGAGTTCGTCGGCTATGGTCAGCGAGGCGAGAATGGAGACGCGGTGAGGTTCGATCGTTCCCGTGCCCTTTTCGATTTCCTTCATTTTGGCATCAATGAACTCGGCCAGCGCGCGGATATGGTCGGCGTTGTCCGTGCCTTTGAGACTGTATACCTGGCCGTATATTTTGACTTGAACGGGATCCATAAGAGTTCATAGTAATAATGGAATTCAGAACAGTGCGTCCACAAACTCGCTCGGATCAAAGGTCCTGAGGTCCTCGATCGCTTCGCCGATGCCGATGAATTTCACGGGCAGGGAGAGCTCCTTGCTGATAGCAAACACGATGCCTCCCTTCGGGGTTCCATCGAGCTTCGTGACCACAATGCCCGTAACGCCGATAGCCTCGTGGAACATCTTCGCCTGAATGAGCGCGTTCTGACCGGTGTTGCCGTCGAGCACGAGCAGCGTTTCGTGCGGTGCTCCGGGCGATTCCCGCGACACAATGCGCTTCACTTTCTTCAGCTCCTCCATGAGGTTCGACTTCGTGTGCAGCCTGCCCGCCGTGTCGACAATCAGGACATCGATGGATCGCGCTTTTGCCGCAGCCAGCGCGTCGAACACAACCGCTCCCGGATCTGCGCCTTCCCGGTGCTTGATCACAGGAATCCCGGCGCGCTCGCCCCATATGGACAGCTGTTCCGAAGCAGCCGCACGGAATGTATCGCCGGCGGCGAGCATTATTTTCTTCCCTTCCGCCTGCAGGCGCGAGGCGAGCTTGCCGATCGTCGTTGTCTTGCCTGTGCCGTTCACTCCGACGACGAGCACGACAGAAGGCGACGCTGCGAGGGAAAATGCCGAACTCTGCGCTGAAAGGATTTCCACCAGGATCTGTTTCAGCCGCTGTTTGACCTGGTCGGAGGTGGAAAGTTCGTTGCGTTTGAACCGCTCTTGAAGGTCCTTCAGAACAACGGCTGCAGTTGCTGCGCCCACATCGGATGCGATGAGTGCTTCCTCCAGTTCCTCGAGGAAGGTCGCGTCGACTTTCTCACCGAGGACGAGGGTACCGATGTGTTCAGAGAGGTTTTTCCTGGTTTTAACGAGCCCTTCTTTTAAACTGCGCAAAACTCCGAACATAGGAACACCTTAAAGATCCAGCGGCAATTTTCCCGTAGCATCGCCCGCAGCGCCGCGGCCGGCCTTTTTCATTTTGTGCTCGGGGGCACCGGTGCCGCCGGTGTCTGCCTCATCGAACGCCACATAGCGGTACAGATACCGATCATGCATCTTGCTGAAGCTGGACCACTCTCCGGCCGCGACGTTCTCCTTTTTCAACGTGGACTGAAAATTATTTATCTTGGCGGAAAGATCGTCGAGATAGTTCACAATGAGCGCTTCCTGTATCTTGGGGCGCTTCGGGGATCCGAACTCATACTCGCCGTGGTGCGAGAGGACGATGTGCTTGAGCAGCATGCCGAGTTCAGCCGGAAAACCCGGGATTGCATTGATCTTCTCAGCCAGCATCTCATAGCCCAGCGATATATGTCCGAGGAGCCTGCCCTCGGTCGAATACCCGATGGATTTTTTAACCGTCAGTTCCTTCACCTTGCCGATATCGTGGAGAAAACAACCAATCGTCACGAGATCTGGATCTGTGGAGGGAAAATGTTTCACGACATCCCTGGCGAGGCCGATGAGCTCCACCACATGTTCGAGCAGCCCGCCGATGTAGTTGTGATGGAGTGTTTTTGCCGCTGGCACGCGCTTGAACGCTTCGATAAACGCACGGTCATCCAGGAAGGCCGTCATCAGCTGGCGAATATGGCCGTTGCGGACTGCCGCCGCAATGGTTCTGAGCTCCGCGACCATCTCGTCCATGTTGCGCGTCGTCGCTTCCAGGAAATTTGCGATGTCCACACGGGAATCATCGACCTTCTCGAGCGCCTTCATTTTGATCTGCATCGAGCCCTGGTAGTTCGAGGCCATGCCCTTGATGCGGACGAAGTCCTCGCGGTCGAACTTTCCAGAGACCTCGTCTGCGTTGTCCCAGAGCCGTCCGTCGATTTCGCCGGTCTTGTCGGCAAGCTTGACGGAAAGATAGGTCACGCCGTTCTTGGCCGTGCACACCTGTTTTGCGGTGACAAGGTATGTTTCTTCAACCCAGTCGCCTTCCTTCAGGGATGCTATGGTTTGCATCATCATCCTTTCACGACGCCCGGAGCGCGCCCGGGGCCCCGCTCTCGTGCGGTGCAATTGATTCAACAATGAGTGGAATGTGGAGAGATAATAAACTATCGATGCAGCCTTGTCAAAGAGTTTATGGAGGGCGTGGGAGACGCGGACTTTATCAGGGACCCGCAGAAAAAATGCAGGCCGACCGCACCTTGGTTCCCGACAAACTCCACCGGCACGGAAAACGCTATGCGCTTTTTTTTCTCACGAAAACGCGATACTCGCCGTTTTCCTTGGCGATGCCGAGGAATTCATTGCCCGTCGTCCTGCACCACGCGGGCGCATCCTTTTCAATGCCCTCGTCGTCCGCCTGGACTTCAAGCACCTGGCCGGGCTGCATTTCCTTGATCTTGTTCGACAGTTTGAAAATCGGCATCGGGCACGAGAGCCCCACGCAGTCGATCACCACATCGGGTTTGATCTCATTCGTTGCCATTGTGCGACCTTTCAGGAACAAAGCGTCCGCGATTGCCTCAGCTGATCTCGTGTTCATGCCCCGATTCGGCAGGCATCTTCACGGGCGACGGCATTCCTTTTTTCTTATAATAGTCATCCAGCGCGGATTTGAGCGCTTCCTCTGCCAGCACAGAGCAGTGCATCTTCACCTTCGGAAGACCGCCAAGTGCCTCCGCGACCGCTGCGTTGGATATCGCAAGCGCCTCGTCGAGGGTCTTTCCCTTGACCAGATCCGTCACCATGCTGCTCGTGGCAATTGCGGCGCCGCACCCGAAGGTCTTGAACTTAGCGTCAGCGATAACATTCCCCTCGACCTTGATATAGAGGCGCATGACATCGCCGCACACGGGGTTTCCCACCGTGCCCACGCCGTCAGCGTTCTCGATTTCTCCCACGTTGTGTGGATGGGCGAAATGCTCCATTACTTTCGAACTGTACTGTTCCATGAATCCCTCCGTTGTATGTCCGGTGAAGAGAGCTGCGTTTAACCGGTTTTTTCTTTCTTAATCATGTCCTCGTAAAGGGGCGACATTTCCCTTAATCGGCGGACGATGGGGGAAAGCTTCTCTACAACATAGTCAATGTCTTCCGCCGTATTGCCCATACCGAGCGTCATAAGCAGCGTGCCGTTTGCAACAGCGGCGTCCGTGCCGATGCAGCTCAGCACATGAGACGCCTTGAGCGACCGCGATGTGCATGCAGACCCGCTCGACACGGACACACCTTCCATATTGAGAAACAGGAGCATCGACTCGCCTTCGACATACCACAACGAGATGTTCAGGTTGTGCGGCAGCCGTTTTGTCGGATGCCCGTTGATTACGAGATGGTCTATCTTGTCCGTGAGCCCCTTCTGCAGCCGATCCCTAAGCGGCGCGAGATACTGCATGCGGTTCCCGATTTCCGCTGCAGCAAGCTCCGCCGCCTTCCCGAGGCCTACGATTGCAGGCACATTTTCCGTGCCCGCTCGGCGTCCGTCTTCCTGAATACCGCCTTCGATCTGCGGCTTGATGCGTACGCCCTTTCGCACATAGAGTGCGGCAGCACCTTTCGGCCCGTAAAACATGTGGCCTGCCAGGGAGAGTGCGTCCGCGCCCAGGGTCTGGACGTTCACCGGGATCCAGCCCGTGGAGGCAACGGCATCCGTGTGGAAGAGCACACCCTTTTCCTTCGCGATGCGTGAAATTTCCTCGATGGGTTCGATCGTGCCGATTTCATTATTTGCATGCATAATAGAGACAAGGATCGTATCTTTCGTAATCGCCTTGGCCACATCGTCCGGGTTCACGAGTCCTGTCTTGTCCGTGGGTACGGAGGTCACGGTGAAACCGGACTTCTCGAGCGTCTTTGCGGGATGCAGGATGGAAAAATGCTCGAGCTGCGATACAATGATATGCTTGCCCTTTTGGCTGTTCGCTTGAGCGATCCCTTTGAGAGCGAAATTATTGGACTCCGCCCCGCTCGCGGTAAAATAGATCTCCTCCGGTTTCGCGCCGATAAGCGCCGCCGTTTTTGCGCGCGCTTCTTCAACGGCATCCTTGGCTTCCCTGCCCACGTCGTGCAGGTTTGACGGATTGCCGAATTTGCCCGAGAAGTACGGCATCATTGCTTCGAGCACCTTGGGATGCACGGGCGTCGTTGCTGCATGATCCAAATAGACTTTTCTCACCTCAGCATACCCCTCTCCCCGCAGCCGTTGATTTTCGCCGCGGCCTCAGGAACACCTGTGTTTTCTGCGACTGCTGCTGCAACAGGTTATCAAACGTGATGCTGTCAAGGGCTTCTTCAATCTTCTTCCCGACTTTCGTCCATACCATCCGTGCCACACAGTCGTCGGCCTGGTAGCAGTCGCTGCCCTCTCCCGGCTCCAGACAATGGGAAAGAGCAATGGGACCTTCCAGCGTGCGCACAATGTCGCCGATCGTCAATTCCGCCGGTTTTCGTGCCAGAAGATAGCCTCCGGCAGGGCCGCGTACGCTCTCGATCACGCCGGCTTTGCCGAGCCTGTGCAGGATCTGTTCAAGGTACGAAAAAGAGATCCCCTGGCGGTCAGCAATCTCCTTGATGGTGATCGGCCCCTTGCCGTAATGCCGCGCTATCTCGAAAACCGCGCGTACACCGTATTTGCCCCGCGTCGAAAGTTTCATGGTTTGGGAAGCCCTCAAACCCGTTAAACGAAAGAGGAGTTTTCCACTCCCTGTGACTCTGGTCTAAACATAACAAACTTGACCAAAACTGTCAAGAATAAATTTCCCCTTGTTTTCGAATGATTTTTCGATTAATGTATTGGCATTATGCAAGGAGAATCTCATGCACACCGACGAATTCGAGATATCGCTTCACCGTGAGCTCAAGGTCTGCGGCGGCACGATTCAACGGATCAAAAAATCCCTGCTCCTTCTTGAGCAGAAGCACGGCAAAACCACGGAAGACTTCATTAAGGAGCTTGAAAGCGGCACCCTTGTCCCTGACTCGGATACACAGGACGACTACGCGGCCTGGCAGGACACCTATGACTCGCTCAAACGCTGGCAGGCCCTGGAGCGCCAGTATCAACAACAGCTCGGCATTATGAAGATCTGACGGGATTCAGCTTTTCCTTCTTCGGAATTGATGGTATACTCCGCGCATGCAGCGGACAACTCCCCATACACCCCTCACGAGCAAGGACAACACTGTCATAAAAAAGCTCCGGTCCCTCTCCGATCCCAGGCAGCGGAGGAAAGAGAGCTCCTTCCTGATTGAAGGCGTCAAAATGGTCGAGGAAGCGCTTCGGGACAAGGCAGGCGTGCAGACCGTTGTTGCCTCACCTGCGCTGGTTCAGCACCACGGCAAGGGAATCCTGAAACTCGCAGAGCACGAGCATGTCGAGGTGCTCTGGATCTCCGATCGGCTCATGGATTCCCTCGCGGAAAACAAAACACCGCAGCCAGTTTTGGCAGTTGTCGGTATGAGGAACTATGGAGAAGACGAACTGTTTTCCCGTTCCTCCAACCTCATCGTCATTGCCCACCGGCTCCAGGATCCGGGCAACCTCGGCACGATCATTCGGACTGCGGAAGCAGTCAGTGCGTCTGGTGTGGCGTATACGGCCGACACCGTGGACCCCTACAATGCCAAGGCTGTCCGCGCCTCCATGGGAAGCATCCTCCGCGTGCCAGTTGTCTTCGTGGACGGCATCAAAGCGTTCCTCGCCGCGTGCGGGCGCAAAGGATACCAGACAGCTGCGACATCGCTCGCAGGCACGACAACACATTTTGATGTTGACTTCACCAGGCCCACCGTTGTTGTCCTTGGCCGGGAGGGAGCGGGCCTGCCGCGCGATCTTACGGACTGTATCGATGTTTCGCTTCGCATCCCGATGGCGGATACCATCGATTCGTTGAACGTTGCCACCGCGGCTGCGGTCATTCTGTACGAAGCCTTGCGGCAGCGTCTCGGGAAATAACGAACGGGAAGGAACATGGCGTATGAGCGTATTGATCGGAAGAGAAATCGAGAAAGCCCTGCGCATGAAACGGATAGTCATCGAACCGCTGGAAAAATCGCAGATCGGGCCCGGCTCAATCGATCTGACGCTGGGCAACAATTTTCGCGTCTTTAAAAAACAGACGCGAGTCTATCACGTGAAAAACGAGTCCCGTTTTCAGGATATCACGAGGGATGTTTTTGTAGAAGACGGCGGGTACATCGTCATAAAGCCCGGGGAAATGATATTAGGCATCACGAAGGAAAAGATCACGCTTGCTGACAATATTTCCGGCCGCCTCGAAGGAAGGAGCAGGTTTGCGCGCTTCGGACTCGCGGTCCACGTAACCGCCGGGTTCATGCATCCCGGCATCGCGAACCATCAGGCGCTCGAGATCGTGAACCTGGGCCACACCCCCCTCGCGCTCTATCCCGGCACCCGGATCTGCCAGTTTGTCTTTGAAACCTGCACGGGGCGGGCTCATTATCAAGGAAGGTTCGCGCAGCAGGTGAAGCCGTGAGAGACAGCTGAAGCGACTGCTTGTGCTCTATCTTCACCGCTGCCGATTTCATCTATTGCGCTCGAAGGGGCGATGCTCCACCTCTCCCGGAACTTGCCGCGTCGCTTTCCTTCTGCTGAGCAGCCGGGAATCGCTCAGCTACTCCCTACGGGGAAAAAAACTTTGCAATCTCTTGCTCGTATTCTTCCGCAGTTGACGCCCCTCTGCCACTCTTGATTGCGTAGAGGTAGTTCTCTACGTGGTCCCGGAGCTGTTGGAGATTTTCGCATTTTCTCAGGTTCTCTACGAGAGCGGAACCCATTGGCCCGACGGAATCAAGTGTCGTATTAACCATGAAGGTTTGCGCCAGCGTGAACTTGCGCGCCTCTTCCTGCCGGGAGAGGTCGTCGGGGGCCGGTACACTGCTTGCCTTCACGATGAAACCCTTTTGCTCCAATTCCTCTATTGCAGCTCGTGCTCCCTCTATCTTCGGTAACTCTTTCAGGATGGTTGCCAGTGTTTTTTGCCCGTTCACCACGATGAGGAATGTGCGGAGCTTTTGCGGCAGATTGTTTTTCCTTGTCTCGATTTCTGCAAGGCCTTTTTGGGTTTTTTCATATACAACCTCAGCATCAGACGCATCTATCTCTTTGTCGGCCATGGTTTCTCCTTTTGCTTTTTGCTCACCATGCTCAGGCGCAAGCGAACGGCGTCCAAATAATTATTTACGAAGGTGATAGGTGAGGATAATTGCGACAAAATACGCAAATACATTACTACGGAGCACAAAAAAAGGCAAGGGAGTTCCTGAATGGCGTCGAAAGTTGCAAAATGATGAATAATTCAACTGCACTGCTGCGCATCCAGGAATGATTCATCACAAAGACAAAGTGCACCCCTTTGTTTCCCTCGGACATTCTCTCAGATAAATAATTGGAACAGACTATCAATAACGGCGGGAGGAGGGAGGGGAAAAAGCAAAGCACCTGTCATCAACGTATTACAGGGATGCAGCGCCTTTTTCTCTCCCCCCGAATCAATTCATACAATGTTCTCTCAGCATCTTCCTGAGGTTTGCAAGCCCCTGTACCAATTCGCGCAAATTTTCACGATGTCGCGCGTCCGCTTCGGGGTCCTTGCCGGGGAGCTTCTCCGCTAATGCCATCAGGATTTCAACGTTGTTCTTCCAGGCTGTTATCTTCTGATCCAAGCTCCTGCAGTACTCATCCCGCATCGCGTCCTCCGCCTTCCGTCATTGTACGCGATGTGCGATTCGGGATGCAAGCAAAAAGTTGCGAGCTGGGGGCAGACAGAGGTACACGGCAAGTTAGGGAGGGCCTTGCCGTGTATCTCCTCCACCCCGCGCTCATCCAAAAATCGACTGAGTGTCAGACGTTTGATGCGTGTCAGGAAACCTCCTTTTCACATGCTTTCAACGAACCAGACTTAACAAACCAGCCTACGCCGCCTTCGCCCATTCCCGTGCCCGGTCGAGCCATTCTTCAAATGTCATCAAACCGGGATGCAGCAGGCGCAGCGCCTTGATATCCGCCTGGTAGCCGTGTTTATTGAACCACTCGAACATGACTGCATGTTCCCTGCTGATGCTTCTGACTTTATCCATCGACTGCTCCGTGTAAAGCACGGACCGGCCTATCTTCTTGCCGAAGATCGCGGCAATCTGGGGTAGCGTCAGTTCGTCGCCTGCAAGTTCATAGGCCTTTTCGGCAAATGTATCGGGATTTTCAAAAGCTTTATCCACAAATACGGCCAGGTCCCCGGGAGCCAGCAGCTGCAGCGGCCGGGTCGACATGAGCGGCATTGAGATCGATCCCCTCCTGATGGACTCCTGCACCTCCGGCGCATTGAAATTAGTCATGAGAAAGACCGGCCGGAAGATGGTCCATTGCAGGCCCGAGGCACGGAGGTGCTCCTCGATCCTCCATTTGCTCTCGAAATGCGGTATCCCGGTTTTGCGATCCGCACCGCCCACGGAACTGTATATAAAATGTTTTATGTCTGCGGCTTTCGACTGGTTGATCAGCATTGTCCCCTGTTTCACCTCGGCGTCGACACCGCCCTCCCGCCACGCCAGATTGCAAAACACACCGGTCACGCCCCTGAGCGCTTCCCGGACTGAGGGCTGGTCATTCAAATCTCCCTTAACCAGTTCGATGCCTTTCCACGCCAGTCTGCGGACTGTCGGTTTGTCGGGATTGCGCACCAGTGCGCGAACGCGCCATCCCGCGGAAGCAAGCTCAGCAGCAACAGCACCTCCCTGCGTGCCCGTGGCGCCGGTTACGAATATGATTTTTTCCGCTTTTAAACGATACTCCATGAATCTCAACCTCTCTTCGTCCGTCCGCGGCAAAAAAAAGACCGGGCAGACCGAAAGAAACATCATCCTTCGGCAGCTCGGCCGTCTCCTGCACCTCAAGACCCGCCGCTTTCCGCCCCCGTTCTCTCGAAGGGTTCGGCTTTGTCGGGACGTTGCACCTCTGATAAAACGATATCACCGCAGCGGGGGCAAGTCAAGACAGCACTCCGAAACAATGGCCGCCCGTGTCGTTCATACGACTATTGAGTTCTGCAGGCGACGACCTTCGGGGCATGAGCAGTGGTGTCCTCCTGATCATTATTCCATTGACAATTCGCGGACAGACGTGGTATAAAGCCCAGCTTTGGCAAAATTTGCCGACGATTTGCGCAAAGGGCGGAACGGCGAGGGAAATAACAGCGTTCCCTGTGCTCCGTCCTCTGCGCTCTGCAGATACTGCAAGGAATTACCGGGAAGGTACCATGCTTAGGAGAAATGATCTTCGCAATATCGCCATCATCGCCCACGTAGACCACGGCAAGACCACGCTTGTCGATGTACTGCTCCGGCAGAGCGGGACGTTCCGCGACAACGAGCGTGTGCAGGAACGCGTCATGGATAATATCGACCTCGAACGCGAGC